>CANRIF010000013.1 GCA_947630645.1 uncultured Oscillospiraceae bacterium
CGCAACCGGTGATGGTTGCGGGCTTTTGCTGTGGAGCTGCTGGGCGGATTCGGACCGCCGACCTCGTCATTACCAATGACGCGCTCTACCGACTGAGCTACAGCAGCTGGCGACCGAGAAGGGACTTGAACCCTCGACCTCCGGCGTGACAGGCCGGCATTCTAACCGACTGAACTACTCGGCCATGCTGTTTTTTGCAAGCTCATTGATTATACTAATTTCTCGTCCCAGTGTCAAGAAAAATTTCATTCCCGCCCGAAAATCCCTTGCGGCGGCCCTGATTTCAAAAAATAATTAACCATTTCGCAAATTTTCGTAATTTTTTGTTGTATTTTCCTTGAACATCGTTTATAATGGGGTGCATCACGAAAGGATAAGGTGTGATATCATGTCTGGTAGCCACATGGCGCGATCCGCGCAGAAAAGTTCAAACTCCTCCTGGAAGATCGGGGTCCTGGTCGTGGCGCTGCTTGTCGCCCTGGCCGCGCTGGCCTTCCTGCTGCTGAAGCTGTTCAACGTCGGCCCCTTCGGCGAAGGCGGCGGCAGCGGCAGCGGCACGGCCGACATCGCCCCCGGCATCTTCACACAGATAGACGCCCAGTACAGCAGCGGCAAGAACGCCGCCGGCAACATCGCCGTCACCCAGGGCACCCGCCAGCCGGATACCACCCCGGCCGGGACGCAGGACGTGGTCCTGCTGGACTTCGCCTGGAAAGACGGCAGCACCCAGACCGAGCCGGTGTACCTGACCGTGAGCGACCCCAGCTTCACGGACGGCGACGGCCTGGCGGTCCAGCGTTATGACGAGGCCACGGCCAAGTGGGACACCATCGGCACCTACGCCATCGCCAACAACGCCGTCACCTTCCAGACCGCATCCCTGGCCCCCTTCGCCTTCCAGGTCATCAGTTCTGACCCGCTCCCCTCCGCCACCCCGGAGGCGGTCGCCACGGCGGAGCCCACCGTCTCGCCCGAGCCCAGCCCGGAGCCGACGCCCGCGCCGGTGACCGTGGTGGATTACGGCGACTATCCCACCGTCCAGACCGGCGTGTTCACCATGACCGACGATCTGGATGACGGCCACACCTATGTGGTGGCGCTGGTGGAGAACATGGACGCCGCGGCCGCGGGGACCGAAGAGGAAGAGGACAGCAACGACGGCGTGAGCATCGACTATGTGGACGCCCCCGGCTCCGCCGGAGCCGACGCGGCCAACGCGCCCACGGCCACCGTGCTGATGAACCTCAACAACTCCAAGCTGGCGGCGGTGGAGATGCCCCTGCTCCAGGCCGAGGACGGCACCTGGTATCTGGGCGGCCCCGTCACCGAAGGTATGCTCTGGAAGGCCACGCGGGACTCCTATAAGGACGACTACCGTTACTCCCTAGGCAGCCACGATCACTATCTGAACATCGACGACAGCGAGCAGAACATGATCCTTGACGACAACGACGTTCGCACCCGCTGGCTCGTCCAGTCCGCGAAGCTGGCCGACGGCACGGAGATAGACACCCTCAACTACCGCGACGGTGATCGGTTCTACGTCACCGCCCTGGAGATGACCTATGTGGCCCTGACCGACCAGGCCTTCCCCGCCGGCAACGCGGGCGCTGCTGTCACCGCCCCGGCCTATCTCGGCACCGAGGCCCCGGTGGACCAGACCCTGGTGGACCAGACCCTGCGCTTCACCGTCTCCAAGGAGCAGAGCGAGGCCAAGCAGGTGGTCATCTTTGAACTGAATGAGGAGATGACCGTCCCCGCGGACGTGAAGACCATCCTCTCCCACCGGGTCACCGTCCCCATCATCGACGGGAACACCGACTTGAGTATGCTGGACATCCGCGACGGCGACAAGGTCCTCCAGCTGGGCACGGATTACACCGTGGCGGCCAGAGTGTACAACAACAGCACCACCGTGGTCGTCATCACCTTCCTGGGCCAATACAACGGCCAGATCGTGCGTACTTATTCCGGCACCACCTTCCGGACGGACGGCTCCCAGCCCACTGCGCCCCCGGAGTCGGCCGCCACGCCCGCGCCCACCCAGCCGCCCACCGACAACACCGGCACTGGTACAGGTAGCGGTACTGGTACGGGCAGCGGCACCGGTACGGGCAGCGGCACCGGTACAGGCAGTGGCACCGGTACAGGCAGCGGCTCCGGTACGGGCAGCGGCTCCGGTACGGGCAGCGGCTCCGGTACGGGCAGCGGCTCTGGCAACAACGGCGGTTCTCCCACCGACACCGCTTACGAGGACCCCACCGACGCCTGAGCGACAAACGAACGACAGCAGAGCGCCCCTGTTTCCAACATGGAAACAGGGGTGCTTTTTATCTTCTTTCCTTATCGCAGGATCTCCGTGACCTCGCCGATATACATGGTGTGGGGCGGCTCGTCCCGGTAATAGTCCTCCGCCGCGTCCGCCGGCACCGCGGCCACGTCGAAGGTGTGGGCGTATATCTTCCGGCACACCAGCGTGGCGCTGGCCTCCCGGAAGGTCACCGCCCCGTCCAGGTACTGCGGCGTCAGCCCGGCGGCGGCCGCCTTGTCCCCCTCCCGGCCGGAATGGGAGCCCAGATAGGCCAGGGCCTTTTTGTACTCCGGCGGGAAGAAGCTGACCGTGAACAGGTCGTTTTTCTCCATGAAATCGTGGGTGTGCCGGTTCTCCTTGACGTACACCGTGGCCGTGGGCCGGCTCCACAGCGTCCCCAGGCCGCCCCATCTGATGGTCATGGTGTTGTAGTCCCCCTGGACCCCGGCGGTCACCAGCGCCCATCCCTCCGCAAAGACGCCAAAGGCGTCCACGTCGAATCTCTCCATCGTATGTTCCTTTCAAAATGGGCTTATTTCCATGGACTCGTCGTCCGCGCCCTTTTCGATGGCCCGGATCTCGGCCCAGTAGCCGCCGCTCTCGCCCACCTGCACGAACACCCGATCCCCAACCTTATGACCCAGCACGGCCTGTCCCACCGGTGACTCCTTGCTGATGCGGCCCTTGGCCGGGTCCTGGCGCAGAGTGGTCACCAGGGTGATGGTCTCCTCGTCGTTCTCGTCCTCCATGAACAGGGTCACCCGGTCGAACAGCCCCACCTCGTCGGAGGCGGACTTGGCCTCGATGACCACCGCAGAGGCGATCATCCGCTTTAGGTAGCGGATGCGGCTCTCGTTCTTGTTCTTGGCCTGCTTGGCGGCCTTGTACTCGAAGTTCTCCGACAGGTCCCCGAAACTCCGGGCGGTCTGCACGTCCTCGATGAGCTTGGGGCGCAGTTCCGTCTCCCGGTAGTCGATCTCCTGCTGCATCTTGCGGATATCCACCGCCGTCAATTCGTCGTGCATAGGCATCCCTCCGGCCCCAACTTTATCCCAAATCGCCAAAAAAGTCAATCGCCGCGGGAAAGGCTTTCCCTGGGGCGGACAAGTGTGCTATACTGTGGGCATGGATATGGATCTTCTGCAATTCTATACCGACACCCCCAAATTCACCCACGCCCCCGGTCTGCAGGTGATGGAGGCGCTGTGCGCCCGGCTGGGCCAGCCCCAGCGGGAACTGCGCTGCGTCCACATCGCCGGGACAAACGGCAAGGGCTCCTGCGCGGCCATGGTCAGCGCCATGCTCCGGGCCGCGGGCTTCCGGACGGGCCTCTATACCTCCCCGGACCTCACCGGCCCCTGGGAGCGGATCAAGGTGGATGGAGTTGACATAACACTTGACAACTTTGCCCGCATCACCGGGCGGGTGAAGACCGCCTGCGCCGGCCTGGACGAGCCAAGTTACTTTGAGAAGATGACCGCGGCGGCGTTTTTGTACTTCGCGGAGAAGCGGTGCGACTATGTGGTGCTGGAGACGGGGCTGGGCGGCCAGCTGGACGCCACCAATGTCATCCAGGACCCCGCCGTCTCCGTGATCATGCCCATCGGCCTGGACCACACCGCTGTCCTGGGCGATACCCTGGCCGCCATTGCCGGGGAGAAGGCGGGCATCATAAAGCCCGGCCGCCCGGTGGTATGCGCCCCCCAGCCCCCCGAGGCGGAGCGGGTCATCCGGGCGCACTGCGAGGCCCTGGGAGCGCCGCTGCATATGGTTGACATAAATAATTTACATCCCCTCGCCCACAGCCTCTCCGGCCAGCGGTTCTCCTACGGCTCTCTGGCGGATGTCTCCCTCTCCCTGCTGGGCGGCCACCAGCTGGCCAACGCCTGCGCCGCCCTGGAGACGGGCCGGGCGCTGGGGCTGGCGGAGGACGCGCTGCGCCGGGGGCTATCCGGCGTTCGCTGGCCCTGCCGGTTCGAGTACGTCCCCGGTACGCCGCCCTTCGTCCTGGACGGCGCCCACAACCCCCACGGGGCGGCGGCCTTGGCGGCGGCGCTGCGGGATTACTTCCCCCCGGAGCAGCGGTTCACCCTTGTGATGGGCGCCATGGCCGACAAGGACTGGCGGGGCGTGCTGGACATCATGGAGCCTCTGGCGGCCCGGTTCGTGTGCCTGACCCCGGAGGAGGGGTCCCGGGCGCTCCCGGCGGCGGCCCTGGCGGCGGCAGTCAGGACCGTCCCGGCCGTGGCGGCGGAGAGCCTGGACCAGGTCCTGGCGCTGTGCCGGGGCTATGCCGAGCCGGTTTGCGCCTTCGGCTCTCTTTACTACATCGGCCGTCTGCGGGCCGTTTTGAAGGAGGAACAGCCATGCGGGAGATGACCCTGACCGCTTTTACCCATGCTCTGGCGTCCAAACAGCCCGCCCCCGGCGGGGGCGGCGCGTCGGCGCTGGCGGGGGCGCTGGGCGCGGCGCTGGGCGCCATGGTGGGGGAACTTACCCTGGGAAAGCCCAAATACGCCGCCGTGGAGGAGAAGATGCAGGCCCTCACCCGCCGGGCCAAGGACCTGGCGGAGCGGCTGCTGGCCCTGGCGGACGAGGACGCCCAGGCGTTTCTGCCCTTGAGCCGGGCCTACGGCATCCCCAAGGACGACCCCGGCCGGGCGGAGGAGCTGGAGCGGTGCCTGCGCCTGGCGGCCCAGCCGCCGCTGGAGATGGTCCGGCTGTGCTGCGAGGCCATCGGCCTCATGGAGGGATTCGCCGCCATGGGCAGCGTCCTGGCGGTATCCGACGCCGCGGCGGGCGCGGCGCTGTGCCGGGGGGCGCTGTACGGCGCGGCGGTGAACGTGAAGGTGAACACCAAGTCCATGGCCGACCGGGCCTGTGCCGGACAGATCGACGGCGAGGTGGACCGGCTGACGGAGGAATACGGCAAGCGGGCCGAGAAGGTCTACGCGGATATTTACGGGAGGTACTGCTGATATGGCACTGATCTTGAAAGGCGCGCCGGTGGCGGAGGCCCTGGCGAAGGACGCGGCGGAGCGTGCCGCCGCGCTGACGGCCCGGGGCGTGACGCCCAAGCTGGCCATCCTGCGGGTGGGCGAGCGGCCGGAGGACATATCCTATGAGAAGGGCGCCATGAAACGCTGCGCCGCGGCGGGGGTGGCGGTCCGGCAGGTGACCCTGCCCGCCTGGGCCACCCAGACCCAGCTGATGGAGGCGGTGGAGGCGCTGAACGAGTTCCCCACCGTCCACGGGGTGCTGATGATGCGTCCACTGCCCGAGCCTCTGGATGGGGAGGCCGCCCGCCGGGCGCTGCTCCCGGCCAAGGACGTGGACGGCGTCACCGACGGCTCCCTGGCCGGGGTGTTCACCGGCAGCGGTGAGGGCTACGCCCCCTGCACCGCCCAGGCGGTGGTGGAACTGCTCAAGTATTACGACATCCCCCTCCGGGGCGCTCACGCCGCGGTGGCCGGGCGGAGCCTGGTGGTGGGCCGTCCGGCAGCCATGCTGCTCATGGCGGAGGGCGCCACCGTCACCATCTGCCACAGCGGCACCCGTGACCTGGCCGCCCAGACGGCCCGGGCGGACATCGTGGTGGCGGCCATCGGGAAGATGGGCTTTTTCGGCGGGTCGCACTTCGCCCCCGGCGCGGCGGTGGTAGACGTGGGCATCCACGCCGACCCGGAGACCGGGAAGCTGCGGGGCGACGTGCGCTTCGACGAGGCGGAGCCCGTGGTGGGCGCCATCACCCCCGTGCCCGGCGGCCTGGGCGCGGTGACCACGGCGGTGCTGGTCCGGCACGTGGTGGAGGCGGCGGAAAAAGCCGCCGGGCGGTGAGACAAATATCTCTTGACTTTGCCGGCGGCGGCGATTATAATAGACAAGCTTGAATCGCATAGCAAGTCCGGCAGGCATGGAGAAGTCGCGTAGCCTGGTCGAGCGCGCACGATTGGAAATCGTGTATACCCCAAAAGGGTATCGAGGGTTCGAATCCCTCCTTCTCCGCCATGAAAGACCCCGTAACCATCCCGGTTACGGGGTCTTTCTTTACGCTTCGACCCTTATAGCCTTTGTCCTTTTGGGGCTGAATATTTCGCTGAAAATCAGATATACCACGCCGGTATCTCCAGCACATTATCCCGCAGCAGCCCCGGCTCCGGATGGAGGCTGATCACCGCGCCCTGCCCCCGGTTTTTGTCCTCGATCCTGTCGAGGATCTGAAACGCCGCTGTCGCGGAAGCTGTTTCATGGGTGTTTTTCTTGATCTCTACCGGGTGGAGAACGCCATTTTCCTCAATGATAAGGTCGATCTCCGCCTCTGTTTCCACCGTCCTGCCGTCCGTTTTTCTCTTCAGCTTGTCCTTGCCCCGGTAGTAACTGACACAATAGCGGTAATCCACGCCGCTGTTGGAATAGGACTTCAGTATCTCCGATACCACAAAGGTCTCAAAGATGCTCCCCGCCATGGCGCCCAGTGCCAGTGTGTCTGGCGTCAGCCACCGGGTAAGATAGCAGGCAAGCCCCGTATCCCGGAAATACAGCTTGGGCGTCTTGATCGCCCGCTTGAGAACAGCAGGGGTATACGGCTCCAGCAGATAGACGATCCCGGACGCCTCCAGGATGGATATCCAGTTCCTTATCGTCCCCGCATCTTTTCCCACCTCGTCGGCAATGTTCGCATAATTGACCATCTGGCCCGTCCTGGCAGCCGCGGCGATCATAAAGCGCCGGAAGGCGTCCAGATCCTGCACAGCAGACAGATCCCGCACATCCCGCTCCAGGTAGGTCTTCACATAGCTGGCGAAAAACTGCTGCCAGTCCAGTTCCGGGTTCTGATAGAGTTCGGGGTATCCGCCCCGGTGGACGATCTGCCAGATGTTCTCCGGTTTTACCACGCTCGTCTGCCTGGCAATGATATGCTCCATGGTGGGAAGAAACGGGTGGTTGAAACCATCCCCTGTGATCTCGCGCAGGGAAAGCGGCGCCAATTCGATGATACTGACCCTGCCCGAAAGGGATTCGGACACGCTCTGCATAAGCCGGAATGGCTGGGAGCCGGACAGGCAATAGCACCCATAGCTGTCTCTGCTGTCACACTCCATTTTGATGTAGCGAAAAAGCCCCGGAACGTGCTGCACCTCGTCAAACGTGACCGGAGGCGGATTCAGGGCCATAAACATATTCGGATTCTCATTGGCCTGCGCCTCCAGGAACGGATCGTCAAAGGTCACGACCTTTCTATCCGGAAAGGCATGGCGCAGCAGCGTGGACTTTCCGGTCTGGCGGGCGCCCGTCACCAAAACCGCCTTAAAATCCCTCGCTCCCATACGTACCTGGTCTTCAATATTACGCTTGATATAGTTCACATGAACACCTCATAATGCGACTAATCAAGAATCTGATTCTTGTTTAGTCGTATTATACTCGAAGTAAGCCTTTTTGTCAATGAGATTTGCATTCTTTTCCGTTCCCTGTCAGCAAGTAAACAGGCCCCCAAAAACCACCGGATCGTGTCTACTGGTGTAAGACAGTTACACCCGGCAAACGCTGTCAAAGGCCCTTGTAAAGCCTCTAAAGGCGTGTTATAATGGCCCTACCACGCAACCGAATACTACACCCTATCTGCGGGTACGTTCTTACTTGGTAAGAACGTATCTCCGGCTTGGTGTATCCGTAGAAGGGTGTATCAAGGTTGCGTGGTGGCAATCGGGGCTATGCGTTTTTACAGCGTGTGGCCTCCGGGCCACACGTTTTTATTATATGGGAGGTAGAAAAATGAAGAAGAAAAGGATAATAGTGATCGTAGCGGCCATAGTGGTGATTGCAACAATTGGAATAGTTGTAATGAATGTGACAAAATGTGATTTTCCTGGTTGTAAGAGCCGTAGTATATCAAACAGCAAATACTGCTATGCACATACTTGTAATGAAGAAGGTTGCAATAACAGAAAAGACACAAGAGATAAACACTGTCCGATACACAAATATGAAAGCGAAGTGGACACGTTTGATGTTGTTACAGGAGCAGAACTAATAAAAAAGGAAGATAACAGCGAAAAGTATTCAGATGTTACTTACTATTATACAGGTGGGGAAACTGAAAGCGAATGTAGAGAACTAATTAGAAAATATCAGGACTATCTAGCAGCTAATACAGATTGGGAATGGATAAATAGCGACGAGCCTGAAAAGGAATATGCTCTCTATGATATAGACAATACAGCAGGACAATATTTTAATATAAGGATAAAACAAGAAGAAGGAAAATTTATGATTGAAGTAGAAGTAGAAGGATGATTGACCTTGAAACGATCGGCTATTATCTCTATATGGAAGAACAGGAAAACCGTAGTGGAGAATCGAAACAGGCCGCAGAAAGTGAGCAGGCCTCGCAAGAACCACCAGATCGTGTCTCCGCTTTTCGATCCGCCGAGGCACTTGCTTTCGCGCCCCATGGCGGATATAATAAAGGCTGCGGCGCGGCCGCGAAAATCCACCGATGAAGGAGCATGACAACATGAAAGACCTTGGCGTGAAGCCCTATCTCTACCCCATGCCCACCTACATGATCAGCACCTACAACGAGGACGGGTCCGTGGACTCCATGATGATGGCCTGGGGCGGCATCTGCGCGGAGGACATGGTGGCCCTGAACCTGGAGGCCAGCCACAAGACCGTGGCCAACCTGCGCGCCCGGGGCGCGTTCACCCTGTCCGTGCCCGGCACCGACACCCTGGCGGAATCCGACTTCATGGGCATCGCCTCCGCCAACGACACCCCCGACAAGTTCGCACGCACCGGCCTGCACGCGGTAAAGAGCAGCCGGGTGGACGCGCCCGTCATCACCGAGTACCCCCTGACCCTGGAATGCACCGTGGAGCGGTTCGAGGACGAGCCATACGGCCTGCGGGTGCTGGGCCGCATCCAGAACGTGATGGCCGACGAGAAGGTGCTGGACGAGCTGGGCCGCGTGGACGCGGGCAAGCTGAACGCCTTCGCCTTCGACCAGATGCGTAACGGCTACTACGCCTGCAACGAGAAGGTGGGCCAGGCCTGGAAGTCCGGCGCGGGCCTGCTGAAGAAATAACGCCTTAAAAACCAACGCCTCCCCAGCCGCCTAGGGCCAGGGAGGCGTATTTTACTGTCCGCGCTCCCGCCGCAGCCGCGCCAGGATCGCCGCGTCCGCCGGGCAGAAGTCATACTGCGGTATCTCCTCCGGCGTGATCCACGCCAAGGCCGTGTGTTCCAACAGCCGCGGCTCCCCCTGGGCGATGCGGGCGTTGAACAGCGTCAGATGCACCGTGATGTCCGGGTAAGTGTGGGTGACCTCCATGAACACGTCCCCCACCGCGAGGCCGATGTCCAGCTCCTCCCGGCACTCCCGGGCCAGGGCCTGGGCCTTTGTCTCCCCCGGCTCCACCTTGCCGCCCACGAACTCCCACAGCAGCCCCCGGGTCTTGTGGGGCGGCCGCTGGCAGACGAGGAACCGCCCTCCGTCCCTTATCAGCGCCGCCACGACTTCTATCATATCGCTCGCCTCCGTTCCCTGCTGCGGCCAGTATACCACACCGCCGGTTGAAAATCACGCCTACACAGGATATAATGCGGATGATATATCCCATCGAGGTGCGCCATGAGCCAGAGAAAGAACGACCCCGCCGCCATCCAGGTCCGGGGCGCGAAGGTACACAATCTGAAAAACATCGACGTGGACATCCCCCTGCACCGCATCGTGGGCATCGCGGGGGTGTCCGGTTCGGGCAAGTCCTCCCTGGCCCTGGGGGTGCTGTACGCGGAGGGGTCCCGGCGGTATCTGGAGAGCCTGGCCACCTATACCCGCCGGCGGATGACCCTGGCGGCGGCGGCCCAGGTGGACGAGGTGCGCTACATCCCCGCCGCCCTGGCCCTGCGCCAGCGGCCGGGGGTGCCCGGTATCCGCAGCACCTTCGGCACCTCCACGGAACTGCTCAATTCCCTGCGGCTGATGTTCTCCCGCCTGGCCAGCCACCGCTGCCCCAACGGTCACTACCTGGAGCCGACCCTGGACGTGGCGGCGGAAAAGCCCATGTTCTGCCCGGTGTGCGGCGAGAGGGTCCGCGCCCCCGGCGCGGAGGAGCTTGCCTTCAACAGCCAGGGGGCCTGCCCCACCTGCGGCGGCACCGGCGTGGTTCGCACGGTGGATCGGGCCACCCTGGTCCCCGACGAGAGCCTCACCATCGACCAGGGCGCCGTGGCCCCCTGGAACAGCCTGATGTGGTCGCTGATGACCGACGTGTGCCGGGCCATGGGCGTGCGAACGGACGTGCCGTTCTCGGAGTTGACCGAGGCGGAGCGGGACATCGTGTTCAACGGCCCGGCGGAGAAAAAGCACATCCTCTACCGCTCCAAAAGCACCGAGGAATTCGCGGAGCTGGATTTCACCTATTTCAACGCCGTCTACACCGTGGAGAACGCCCTGGCGAAGGTGAAGGACGAGAAGGGCATGAAGCGGGTGGAGAAGTTCCTGCGGCAGGACGTTTGCCCCGACTGCGGCGGCACCCGCCTGTCCGAAGCGGCCAGAGCCCCCCGTCTGCGGGGCATCTCCCTGGCGGACGCCTGCAAAATGACCCTCTCCCAGCTTATCGAGTGGGTCCGGGGCGTGCCGGACTCCCTGCCGGAGCCCATGCGCCCCATGGCCCAGAGCATCTGCGAGGCGTTCCAGACCACCGCCCGGCGGCTGGTGGACCTGGGGCTTAGTTACCTCACCCTGGACCGGGCCGCTTCTACCCTCTCCACCGGGGAGCGGCAGAGGGCACAGCTGGCCCGGGCCGTGCGTAACCGGACCACCGGCGCCCTCTATGTGCTGGACGAACCATCCATCGGCCTGCACCCGGCCAATCTGGAGGGGCTGACCGGAGTGATGGACGACCTGGCGGCGGACGGCAACTCCATCGTGCTGGTGGACCACGACGTGAACGTGCTGGCCCACGCGGACCACATCATCGAGCTGGGCCCCGGCGCGGGCGCCGACGGCGGCCGGGTGCTGGCCCAGGGGACCCCGACGGCGCTGGCGGCGGACCCGGCCTCCCGGATCGGCCCCTACCTCCGGCCGGACGCCCGGCCCGTCCTGCGCCCGCGCACCCCGGCGGGGCATATCTTCGACCTGGGGGCCATAGAGCTGGCCACCGGGCCCATCCACACGGTGCAGCCGCTGACGGTCCGGTTCCCCAAGGGGCGGCTGACGGCGGTGACGGGGGTATCCGGCTCCGGCAAGACCACCCTGGTGCTGGAGAGCCTGGTCCCGGCCCTGGAGGCCGCGGCGGCGGGCGGGCCCCTGCCGGCCCATGTGCTTGCCATCGACGCCCCTGGCATCCGGCGGGCCAAACTTATCGACGCCGCGCCCATCGGCCTCAACGTCCGCTCCACCGTGGCCACCTACGCGGACGTTCACGACGAGTTTCGCAAGGTCTACGCCCGCACGCCGGACGCCAAGTCCCGGGGATGCAAAGCGGGCGATCTCTCCTACAACACCGGGTCCCTGCGCTGCCCCACCTGCGACGGCACCGGCTCCGTGAGCCTGGACGTGCAGTTTCTGCCGGACGTGGACATCCCCTGCCCGGACTGCGGCGGCAGCCGCTACGGCCGGGAGGCCTTCGAGATATACCGGGAGGGGAAGGACGGACAGCGCCACAGCCTGCCGGCGCTGATGGCCATGAGCGTGGACGAGGCGCTGGCGGCCTGCGGGGACCTGAAGACGGTGTCCGGCCGTCTGGCGCTGCTGCACGACGTGGGGCTGGGATATCTCACCCTGGGCGAGGCCACGCCGGGGTTGTCCGGCGGCGAGGCCCAGCGGCTGAAGCTGGCCAGCGAGATGGGCCGGGGCCAGGCCGACGCCCTCTTCGTGTTCGACGAGCCCACCATCGGCCTGCACCCGCTGGACGTGGCGGGCCTGATGGGCGTTTTCCAGACGCTGATCGACCTGGGCGCCACGGTCATCGTCATTGAACACGACCTGGACCTGATCCGCAGCGCCGACTATGTGGTGGACATGGGCCCCGGCGGCGGCGCCGAGGGCGGGCGCATCGTGGCGTCCGGCGCGCCGGAGGAGATAAAAGCCTGCCCCGCCAGCATCACCGGCCGCTATCTCTGACGGGCTTATACTGCTCCGCTCTTCGTCCCGTTTCCGCCGCCGTTTGGGTTTGGCCCTTGGTGTTGGTTTCCTTGTCCATCCATATACCTCCGTTTATGGCCCGTCGGCCGTAGATTTTTACCGGCTCTCGCCGTAATGGTGCCGTGGGATGGTGCTGCCCCACCCGCCTGGGGAGGAGGATCAAGGACCTCCTGGCGCTCTCTGGAGCCACGGCATAGAAAAAGCACGGTGCAAAACTGCATCGTGCTTTTCGTTGTGATGGATCGTGATTCACAGGAAAGGGGACTGCGTTTCCGCAATCCCCCGGTCAATGGCTCTTCGGCAGGTGTGCCTGTCCCTGCATCTCTTATAACCTCCTTCACGGAAGGGGGTGCGTGGTGACACTAACATCTCCACCTCAAAGAGCTATCTTATCCTATGCCTATTATACTTCATTTACTCATTTCTGTAAAGAATATTTTTATTGCGAAGGTATTTCTTGAACTTTTTCTCGCTGATCTTCAAAAATGTGATAATGGAATTCTTTTTCCAACCTTCTGTTTTTACGGCCAATTTCATAACCAGGCGGAATTGCTCACCAGCGTCCAAAAACTCTTGAAGGATGACCGCTGTATGCGGGTCATGGTCTTGTAGAATATATTGCGGGTGTTCCACCATTTCGGTGATATACTTGGAATACCTCTCGAAATCGTTGGGGTGTTCCTCTTCTATATGCGCGATGCGTTCGTCCGTGATGATGACCTCGTCTGTCTGGATGTCCTCTGCCACGCACTTGAATATGTCTCTGTCTATAAAGCCAACCGTATGCACGTCCGGTTTCCCCTCCGGCGGTATCTTTTTGTCGATTATACCGCCATCTGCCGGTCCCGTCAATGCGCTTTGCACCTCGGCCTGCGTGTAGCCCATCGCGTCACCGGCCGCTATCTCTGACGGACCCGCCAACCCCAAGCCTCCCTGTGTAAGGCTGCCATAAGTGGTGCGCCTGCGGCGCGGCAAACGGGAAGTTGTCCCTATGTAATACGGCTAATTGACCTTAAATTCAAATGTGAGTTGATCTTCCTGCTTGTTTTCGTGCCCTAAATCTTGTTTGATGATAACGCCTCCCATGGCATGATAGAAAGCTTGCGCGGGATGATTATGCGCGTTACAGTTACAGTAATACCTGGATATCCCGCGTTCCATACAAAATTGCTTTACTATCATAAACGCCTGTCTGCCGATCCCCTGATGTTGATATTCTTTCAGCAGATACAAAGATGAAATATATACCGGGTCCGTTATCTTAAGGACGAAATAGCCGATGGGAGTATCCACAAAACGGATAAGATAGACACGCAGATCCGGGTCTTTGATCCTCGCCAGATCGCGCTGCATATGCCACTCCAAATCGAAACCGTCGATGGCTTCATCAGGATAAATTCCCCGATAAGTTGTACCCCATATGACATGGCGAAGATCGGAAATGGTTTGTGCTTCACATTTCTGTGCAAGCAAAAAACGAACTTCGTGATCCATTGATCATCCTCCCCGTCAACTCCCGATCTGCCGCGCGGGGCGCCTCTCCGCCCATTATATCCCGGCACATATCAAAGCGCAAGGATGACCCTGCCGGTCCTGCTCTTGCCAAACGGCGGGATATGTGGTACACTGATGGCGGTTTGCGGAAAGCAGCGGGAGGGGGAGCGCCCTGACGCTGCGCTCAATATCATATTGGATGACGAAAACCAGATTGCGAGGGAGCCCGTGTTCCGGGTTGAGAGGGTCCCATCAAGGACCGACCGCCCCACCGTCCGGCCTCTGCCGGACTGTCAGCAGCTGCTTAAGGGTCAGGCACGGCATACGCGGCTGCGTGTGCCGTTTCTTTGCCCTTGGGCGGACAAACAGATCTGGAGGTATCGACATGAAAAAACATCTGCTGACCGTTCTCACCGTCCTCGCCCTCTGCCTGGGCCTGTTCTCCGCGGGCGCCCTGGCCGACGAGAAGGACCCCGTACACATCGACAAGCTGACGATCGCTTTCTCCCCTTACGCGGACGCGGATCAGATCGTCACCGCCACCGAGCCGCTGGAGGCCCTGCTGCACGATAAGCTGCTGGAGGCGGGCTACGACGTGGCGGACATCGACATGTCCGTGGGCACCAGCTACACCGCCGTGGGCGAGGCCCTCTCCGCGGGCAGCGCGGACATCGGCTTCATCTCCGGGGGCAACTATGTGCTGTTCTCGGACGAGTGCGACGTGCTGCTCACCGCCCTGCGCTACGGCATCAACAAGGACTCCACCGACCCCGCCGACTGGAACGACGGCACCATCGAGGAGAACACTGAGGACATGACCACCTACTACCGTTGCATCATCCTGGCCGGCCCCAGCGAGAAGGGCCGGGCCCTGGCGGAGAAGGTGGAAAAGGGCGAGGCGCTGACATGGGAGGACCTGGACGGCGCGGCCTGGTCCGTGCTGGACCCCACCTCCGCCTCCGGGTACATCTACCCCTGCCTGTGGCTCCAGGAGAACTACGGCAAGTCCATCAGCGACCTTTCTAACGTGGTCCAGTCCGAGTCCCACACCACCTCCGTGGCCAGGCTCGCGGCGAAGCAAGTGGACGTGATGGTGTCCTACGGCCACATCCGCATCAAGAACGCCCCCATCTGGCAGGAGGAGTACGGCGGGCCCGGCGACATGGCGGAGGACACCGCCGTCATCGGCGTGACCGAGGGCATCTATAACGACATGATCGCTTACAGCAAGGCCTCCGAGCTGATGGCGGACGAGGACTTCCGCACCGCCCTGGGGCAGGCGTTCATCGACCTGGCCCAGACCGAGGAGGGCCAGGCCATCTTCGGCGTGTTCAGCCAGGTGGGCTACACCTGGGGCGACGACGCCGATTACGACGGCGAGCGGGCGGCCCAGGCGCTGCTGCGCCAGATGGAGGAAGAGCAGGACTGACCCATGTTCTTAGAGGTAGAGGGCGTCAGCAAAAGCTATGATAACGGCCGCGTCCGGGCGCTGGACGGGGCGGGCTTCGCCGTGGCCGAGGGGCAGTTCGTATCCGTGATCGGCCCCTCCGGCGCGGGCAAGACCACCCTGGTCCGCATCTTGAACGGCTCCGAGCAGTGCGACGCCGGGTCCGTGGTCCTGGCCGGCCAGCGGCTGGACCAGGCCCGGGGCCGGGCCAAGCGGTCGATGCAGAAGCGGCTCGGCACCATCTACCAGGACTTCGCGCTGGTGGAGAACGTGAGCGCGCTGGCCAACGTTCTGACCGCCGCCGTGCCGGACATGGGCTTTTTCCCGGCGGCGCTGGGCCTGTTCGGCCCGGACCGCCGGGATCGTGCCAGGCGGCTGCTGGACCGGGTGGGTCTGGCGGACAAGGCGGACACGCCGGTGCAGGACTTGTCCGGCGGACAAAAGCAGCGGGTGGCCATCGCCCGGGCGCTGATGCGCTCTCCCGCCCTGCTGCTGGCCGACGAGCCGGTGGCGTCCCTGGACCCGGTCACCGGCCGGCAGATATTGGAATTATTAAAGGACATCCAGCGGGCCGAGGGGCTCACCGTGGTGATGAACAGCCACAACCTGGACTTCGCGCGGGCGTTTTCCGACCGGCTTATCGGCCTGAACGCCGGGCGGGTGGTCTACGACGGGGCGGCGGACACGCCGGACGAGGCGCTCACCGCCGTGTACGCCGCCGCGCCGGAGGCGGCCCCGTGACCCGGCGGCGCAGATGCCCCGGCTGGGTCTGGTTCCTGGCCGGCCTCGCGCTGACGGCGGCCGCCGCCTGGTTCACCGGCTGCGACGTGGGCCTGCTCTGGGCCAGGCGGGACCACCTGGCCGACATCCTGCGCCGGATGTTCCCGCCCGACTGGGGGTATTTCGCCCGGGTGTGGGCGCCGCTTTGGGCCACGGTGCAGATGTCCGTCACGGGCACGGCGCTGGGGTCCTTTCTCGCGCTGCTCACCGCGCCGCTGTGCGCGGCGGGCCTGGGGGCCGTGCCCGCCCCGGTGCGCCACATCCTGCGGGCGCTGGTGCAGGTGCTGCGCTCCTTCCCCGCCCTGATCCTGGCCTTGGCCGCCACGTTCCTGTTCGGCCTGGGCGCCTTCGCGGGGACCGCCGCCATCACGCTCTACACCTTCGCCATCATGACCCGCCTCACCTACGACGACATCGACGCCGCCCCGGACGGCGCCTTCACGGCCCTCACCGCCATGGGCGCACCGCCCTGCCGGGCCTTTTTCGCCGCGGTCCTGCCCCGGATCGCCCCGTCGTACCTGGCAAACGCCCTGTATATGCTGGAAACCAACGTGCGCCACAGCGCCATCCTGGGCTATGTGGGCGCGGGGGGCGTGGGGCTGCTTTTAAGCGAGAAGCTCTCCTGGCGGGAGTATGAGAAGGTGGGCGCCATATTGCTGGCGCTGTTTCTGGCGGTGTGCCTGGTGGAGAGCGCCAGCGCCTGCCTCACCGCCATCGTCACCGGCCGGCGCAAAGCAGGGCGGGGCCTCCGCCGGGCCATCATCGCGGCGTCGGCGCTGCTGTTTCTCGCCTGCACCGCCACCGTCGGCCCGCCGGACTTCGCCCACGCCAGTCTGCGGGCCGTGGGCAATATGCTTCTGGGACTGGTGCGGCCGGACTGGGCGTTCTTCTTCCAGGGCGGCACCGGGGGGCTGGGCTGGCTGCTGCTGGAGACGGCGGCCATCGCCCTGGCCGGCACCGCCGTGGGCGCGGCGTTGAGCCTGCCCCTGGCGCTGCTTGGCTCCGGGCGGCTCATGCCCCGGGGCGCGGCGGCCCTCTTCCGGCTGATCCCCATGGCGGTGCGCTCCGTCCCCTTTCTTGTCTACGGCCTCGTCTTCATCCGGGCCACCGGGCCGGGGGCCTTCACCGGAGTGCTGACCATCGCGGTATGCTCCGTGGGGCTCGTCACCAAGCGGTTCACCGAGGCCATTGACGGCATGGATATGCGGGCCTGGGACGCGCTGGCGGCCATGGGGGTGCCGGCGTTGCTGCGGGTGCGGTACGCGCTGCTGCCCCAGCTGCTGCCCGCCTTCGGCTCGGCGGTGCTGTACCGGTTCGACGTGAACCTGCGGGAGGCGTCCGTGCTGGGGATGGTGGGCGCGGGCGGCATCGGCGCGCCGCTGGTGTTCGCCATGAACCGCTTCCAGTGGCCCACCGCCGGCGCCATCGCCATCGGGCTGGTGCTGATGGTGTGGCTGGTGGACCTGCTGTCCGCCCGCCTGCAAAAACGGTGATAAAAGGGTCTGCTGCAAAAGGACTTGCAGCAGACCCAAATTCATATATTGCCCACCCCGGAATCCGGCCCCCTCTGACGAGGGGGCTGTCAGCGCCTTTGGCGCTGACTGGGGGAGAGAAACTTATAGGCTGGCGTATCTCTCCCTCCGTCTGCCGCGCAAGGCGCGGCATCCACCTCCCTCGTCAGAGGGAGGCTCCATATTGTTACAGGTCGAAGTCCCAGCTGTCGGCCACGTCCAGGGTCATCACGTTGCCGTTGCCGTGGCCCTCCACGATGTCCATGTGGAACATCTCGCCGAAGGCGTCCTGCTCCGCATTGAAATCGCTCTGGCTGACGGCCGCACCGTCCACGGTGTACTCGCCGCCGGACTGAAAATACGTCCCGTCCGCGGTCAGCGTCGTCTCGCCGGACCCCAGCGACGCCCCCTCCCAGGGGATGTAGCGCCAGGTCCTGTGGAAGCTGTCCCCGTCGGGGGAGTCGGTCATCACGATGAAGTAACACGTCCCGTCCCGCATGGTGAGGCCGATGGAGCCACCGTTTCCGCCCACCTCCAGGTACAGCGCGTCCGACGCCAGCAGCACCGGGCCGCCCTCCTGCAAGGCCCAGGCCGCGTAGCGCACCGTGGTGGCGCCAGTGGAGGCGTTTTTCGTCTCATAGACCTCCAAAAACTCCCACACGCCGTCGTTGTCCACGTCGGTGGCACTGGCCAGCGGCGGCATATAGCTGCTCTCGTAATAGCCCGCCACGGCCTTGGTCTCGGCGGCGATCTGGTCGATCTGCTCGTTGACGCTCCAGGTACGGGCCGTCACCACGGGGGCGTCGTCCTCCCCGGACAGGCCCGACCCGCCGATGATGACCGGCTTGCCGCCAACGGTGATGCCGCTGGCGACGCTGCTGCCGCTGGAGGGGGCCGGCTGGGTCTCCCCGCCCACCCGCAGGGAACACAGCAGGTCCACCACCGTGGTGTACACCGCGTCCTCATGCTCTGCGGTATAGGAGCAGTAGATCTCCCAGTAGTAGCCGTCGTGGAGGAAGATGAACTCGTCGGTGGTCAGATCGTCGCCGTTGCTGCTGTATGTGACCCCGCGGGCGGTCATGTCGTACCGGCCCAGGCGCATCTGCTCCACATCGGTGTAGTAGGCAGTGTCGTCCTTATACTTGAAGTAGTAGTTGCAGACGTTCTCTATCACTTCCCCTGTCTCATAGTCCTCGTCATAGGGGGTCTGGTGGACGGTGATGTTGGCCTGGATGAACACGTGGTCCACCGGGTAGATGATGATGCTGCCGTTTTCCTGCGGATTCACGGCGGAGACGAAGTCGTCCTGGAGGATGAAGTCGACGGGGCCGTCCTCGCCGTCGAAGGCGTAGTGGGTATAGCCCTCCGGCTGGCAGGGGCCGGTGATAGAAAAGCTGTCGATCATATAAGACGCCTGTTCCATATAGGTATCCAGCTTGGACGAGGCCTTGTCGATATACGCGCTGACGCAGTAGCAGCCGAAGTCGCCCTGGCTGTCGAACAGGGCCATCGACCCGACGTGGCCGTCCGTCGTCTCGTAGTCATAGACGATGCACTGCATCCCGGCCAGTTCCCCCTCGTGCCGGCCGGTCAGGGTCAGATCGGTCCCCACCCAGTCGGACAGCACCTGGCTCTCATCGTCGATCTGGGCGGCGAAGTCCGCCGCGGAGTAGACGGCGCTGTTGGCCGTCATGGTCTGGAAGGCGTACTCCACCGAGAAACGGAAATCGTCCCCGTCGGTAATGTACACACAGTTGACGTATGGCTCCGACACATCATACTCCGAGGGATAGTCCAGGGTGAACATCACGTTCCGGTTCTCATAAGTCGAATACCCATCCCCGGACGCGTAGGCGGGCGCCCCCGCCAGCAGCACCGCCGCCGCCAGCAGCAGCACGGTCCACTTTTTCATGCGTTCGATCATCGCGGCACCTCTCCTTTGATTTGATAAGACCAGTATACACCACCGGCCGGGCGCTGTCAACCGTGGGCGGCATGACCGCCCCCAGGCGGCGCATATGTTCTGACGGGGGTGAGCGGATGGAAAAGCTGGCGGCGGCCTCCGGCCTCATGGCCGGGCTGGCCCTGTTCTTTTATGGGATGCGCGCCATGAGCCAGGCGCTGGAGCGGGCCGGCGGGGAGCGGCTGCGCCGGGGCCTGGCCCGGGCCACGGGCCGGCCCCTGGCGGGGGTGCTGGCGGGTGCGGCGGCCACGGCGGTGCTGCAAAGTTCCTCCGCCGTCACGGTGATGGCGGTGGGGTTCGTGAACGCGGGGCTGATGGATCTGGGGCAGGCCATCGCCGTCGTCTTCGGGGCCAACGTGGGGACCACCGTGACGGGCCAGCTGCTGGCCTTCCGGCCGGAGGCCCTCACCGGGCCGCTGCTGCTGGCGGGTCTCGCGGCGGCCCAGCTGGCGGACCGGGCGCGGACAAGGGACGCGGGGGAGGCGGTCTTTGGCCTGGCGCTGCTCTTTCAGGGCATGGAGCTGATGGGCGCGGCCATGGTGCCGCTGGCGGCCAGCCCCTTCTGGCGCTGGCTCATGGGCCAAGCGGCGGGGGCGCCCTTGCTGGGGGCGGGGGTGGGGGCGCTGATGACCGCGGCCATGCAAAGTTCCTCGGCGGCGGTGGCCGTATTGCAGCGCCTGGCCGCCCAGCCAGGCCCCGGCGGCCTGGACCTGGCGGGAGCCGTCCCCATCCTGCTGGGCAGCAACATCGGCACCACCGTCACCGCCCTCATCGCCGCCACTGGCGGCTCGGCGGACGCGAAGCGGGCCGCCCTGGCCCACGCGCTGTTCAACCTGACCGGGGCGCTCATTTTCCTGCCCCTGCTGCCGGCGTTCACCCATCTGGTGAAGCTTCTCTCCCCCGCCGGGCCGCGCGAAGCGGTCATCGCCCGGCAGCTGGCCAACGCCCACACCCTCTTCAACCTGGGCTGCGCCCTGGCGTGGCTGCCCTTCACCCGGGGGATGGAGCGGCTGGTGACCGCCATGGTGCCGGACAAAAGACCGCCTCCCCCGGAGAAGGGGAGGCGGCGCGTCCGGCCTTAGCCGATGTGTTCTCTTTTCAGCGTCACCCGGTCGATCTTGTCGTTGATGGTCATGGGCAGCCGCTCCAGGTGTACATAGCGGTTCGGCATCATGTAGGCCGGCAGCTTCGCCGCCAGCGCCCCGGCCAGCGCCCGCGGGTCCGCCTGCCCCACATACACGCACACGATCTCGTCCTTGGCCTCATCGAAGAGGCAGCAGCCATTCCCCACGCCCTCCGCCGCCAGCAGGGCCGTCTCGATCTCGCCCAGTTCGATGCGGTAGCAGCCCTGGTGCTTTATCTGGAAGTCCTTCCGCCCCAGGAACATGATCTCGCCCCGGTCGTTATACCGGGCCAGGTCCCCGGTGCGGTACATCCGCTCGTGATAAAGGCTGTTGCAGGGGTTCTGCACGAAGGTCTTTTCGGTCTGGGCGGGGTTATTGTAGTAGCCCAGGGACAGGCAGGTACCCAGCACGCACAGTTCCCCCGTCTCGCCGGGGCCAACGGGCCTGTTCTCGTCGTTGAGGATAAGGATGCGGGTATTGGCGCAGGCCCGGCCGATAGGCAGGGGATCGTCGTCGTCAAAGGCCCGGTCCACGATGTAATAGGCGCACACGTCGGTGATCTCCGTAGGGCCGTACATATTGCAGTATACCGCCCCCGGCACCGCCCGGCGCCAAATATTCAGCTGGCGGTTAGGCATGACCTCGCCGCAGAAGAACACCCGCTTCAGGCCGGTGGGCGGGTCTTTCTCCAGGATGCCGGAGTTGGCCATGGCAATCAGGGCAGAAGGCACGAAGAAGATGGTGTCGATGGCGTGGTCCCGCAAAAACTGCACCATGGTCTTGTGGAAGGAAAAGCACTTCTTCGGGATGATCCAGGTAGTACAGCCGTTGCGGAGGGTGGAGTAGATGTCCAGGGTGGAGTTGTCGAACACGAAGGGCGCCTGGTTGCCCAGCACGCAGTCCTCCGTGAGGCCCAGCGCCTGGTGGAGCCAGTCGGCCCAGTCCACCACGCTCCGGTGGCTGATGGTCACGCCCTTGGGCACCCCGGTGGAGCCGCTGGTGAACAGCACATATAATAGGTCCGTGTCCACATGGGCGGCCCGGATGGCGGCCAGGGCCGCCTCGTCCGGCTCGGTGCGGCAGGCGTCGGAGAAAAGCGCGCATCCCGCCTCGCCCGCCACGGCCCGGGCGGCCTCGGCGTTCTTCTCGTCGCAGAACACGAAGGCCGGGCGGAGGGTGTCGAAAATGAGCCTGATCCGCTCGGCGGGCATCTTGGTGTCCAGCGGCACGTAAAAGCACCCGGCCCGCACCGCCGCGAAAAAGGCCGCCAGGCACGCCGGCGTCTTTTCCATGAACACCGCCACGGGCTGCCGGGCGGCGATGCGTCCGGCGAGATACGTCCCCGCCCGGCGGGACTGGTCCCGCAGCTGGGCGAAGGTCAGCGTGGAATGTTCGTCCCCGAAGGCGGTCTTGTCCGGCAGCCGGGCCGCCGAGGCGTCCAGCCACTCCAATACGTTCGTGATCATAGTTTTCCCCCTGCCCCTGTCATAACAGCAGCCGCACCAGATAGGTGCTTTGCAATATCTCCGGGCTGATGATGTCATTGTGGAAAAGCCCCGCCAGCAGCGTAAGCACAGACACGAATATCCAGCCGGTGAGCAGTCCCTCGCCCAGGCCCAGGGCCATGCCCAGAAGGCGGTTGGTCATGCTCAAGATGCCGTCCCGCTTTCGGGCGGCCACCAGCCGGGCCAGGAGCCGGGACACGGTCAGGCACCCGCCCAGCACCAGCAGCGACAGCAGCGCCTGCACCGCCGAGACCAGCACGGGCCGCAGCACATACTGCTCTATGAGTTGGGCCAGGGACCCCGCGTCCTGGTGGAGCATCTGGATGATCCAGTTGGCGGTGGACGGGTCCATGGTCTGCCCGCCGAAGAAGCCCTGGAGGCTGTCCAGCACCCGCTGCAAGCTCTCCACGGCCAGCGCGCCGCTCTCCATGGCGGCCAGCACGTCCGGCGGGATGGACGCCTCCACGGCGGACACCGCCCGTGGCTCCACCACGGCGGCGTAGATGCTCTCGGCCCACCCGGCGGCGTACATACTCACCAGCACCGCCGCGGCCACCCATCCGGCGATACGCACCAGCTCCGACAGCAGCCCCTGGTGCCAGCCGCGCCAGACGATGAACAGCACGCACAGCGCCAGGATGATGTCGTATACCATGCCCGCGGTCAGCTTCACGGCGCGGCCCCCTTTCGGCGAGATAGGTCAGATAGAGTTATTATACTCGCAAACCGCCCCAAACGCAAGACCGCCTTCCCGCCGGGCTATTCGCAGTTTGAGGATAACGGACAACCCCTCCGAGCGCCGCAAGCGGCGCCCACCTCCCCTTGCACAGGGGAGGCATATCCATCGCCGCAGGCGGTACCATGTTGAAAGGCCCCCTTGTGTAAAGGGGGCTGGCTCCGGCGGCATCATGGGGTCCCCAAAAGGCACGCCTGCCTTTTGGGGAGAGGAGGAGCGCGGGAGCGGGCGGATGCCGGCGCTTGCGCCGGCGTAGCTTAGCGGACGACGCGACGACGAGACTGGGGGATTGTCCACAAGCAACATGGCGCGCCATAAGGCGCGCCATGTGCGTCAGTATACCTTATTTTGTGAACGTCATCGCCGGGCTGTTCCCGCCGGAGACGGCGACGCTCTCCACCTGGGCCGGGTCCACCAGCCGGTCGAACACCATGGCGTCGGTCTCGCCGATGATCTCCGCCGTGGCGTTGTCCATATACGGCTCCGTCTGCTTGACGGTCACGGCCGTGCCGTCGGCCATATGGAGCGTCACGTCGTCGAAGGGGTCGTCGCCCAGCGGGGTCCCCGCCGGAGGCGCGATCACCAGCCCCACCGGGGACAGGTTGGCGGTCCAGCCCTCCGGCCCGGTCAGAGTCTCGGCGGGCACCGCGCCGGACAGGGGGAAGACCACGCTGTCCTCCTGGACCTGGACCTCGCTGCGGGCCGCGTCGTAGCCCGTGGCGACGGAGAAGGTCAGCTCCAGCTGCGCCGCGTCGGCCATGCTCCCGACGGGGGCAAAGTACAGCGCCACGGTCTTTTTCGTGCCGGTGCCGCCGGCGGCCGCGAACTGCGCGCTGTCCATCCAGCCGATCTTCTCCCCGCTCCCGTCGCGGGCGGTCAGCCGCGGCTCCAGCAGGGAGCCGCCCGACAGCGGATTGGAGCGGATGGCGCTGCCGTCGAACTCCACGCCGGGGAACCCCTCGGGGTCCTCCATGGTATAGGTCAGCACGCCCAGGCCGTTGGCGTCTATCACGAAGTCCTCCACCGTGAAGGTGACGCCCGCCACCGTGACGGAGGCGCCCACGCTCCCGGTCCCGCCGCTCACCAGGGCCTGGGCCGCATCCGGGTCCGCCGGGACCCGCTCCTGGCCGGGCAGGTCGTATTCGCTCACCACGTTCCCGTCCCCGTCGGTGTAAAGCACGTGTTCCCCCTGACGGCTCGGGATGTCCTCGTTGCCGAACACCGTCTCGAAAAAGCCGGTGTACTCCCCGATGGCGTAGGCCGTGACGGACAGGGCCAGCACCAGCGCCGCCGCGATCAGGCCGGCGCGCAGGCCGCGCCGGGCGCTGTGTCCGGCATAGCGGCGCGATTCTCTTTCCGCGATCATATCCAATACCTCCTCCAGTGTGTCCTCGGAGGCATGAAGGGGCGCCAGGGCCCGCCGGATGGGTACTCTCTCATTCATAACATTCCGCCTCCGTCAAATCGTCTTTCAGTCTCTGCCTCGCCCGGGCCAGCCGTGTCCCCACGGTGGCCGCGGGCACCCCAAGGAGCCGGGCCGTCTCTGCGATGGAATAGCCCTCATAGTAGTATAGGACGATGACCGCGCGGTATTTCGTCTCCAGCGCCATGATGGCGGCGAACAGCGCCCCATCCTCCGGCTGCTCGAAGGCCAGGGTCTCGGCCAGGTCCTCGATGGGCACGTCCGCCCGCCGCCGCCAGGGAGAGCGCAGGAGCTTTTTGCTCTCGTTGACCGCCACCCGAACCAGCCACGCCTTCAGGTGGGCCTCGCTCTGGAACGGCTTTTTCTCCCGGTAAAGCGCCAGCAGGGCATTCTGCACCACGTCGTCCGCATCCTCCCGGCTCTTCAGATAGCTGAACGCCACGCGGAAGATCATGTCCATATATTTTTGTGCCAGGGCCGTGAACTGCTCCCTCGTAAACATTGCCGTCTCCTTGCAAAACGCGTTTCACCTATAATATCCATCACCGGCCCCTGATTTTTCAAGGGCCGGTGGAATATTTTTAATTTTCTGCGCCTATCCCCCGCTGGGCGGGGCCGGACAGGAGCGCGCCGCCGGCGTCGAAGCGGGAGCCGTGGCAGGGGCACTCCCAGGTCTTCTCCTCCGGGTCCCATGCCAGCTCGCACCCCATGTGGGGGCAGCGGACGGACACATAATGCTCCCCCGCCCCGTCCCAGTAGAGGCCCCGCTTTTTGCCCCCGGCTTCCACGATGCCGCCCTGGCCCGGCGGCATATCCGCGGCGGCGTCCCGGGCGGGGGCGAAAAAGGCCCGGCCTAGTGCCTTGGCCGTGGTGAGCGCGTCCGTCACCGCCGCCCCCAAGCTCGCCCGGAGACGGGGCCGCTGGGGGGAAAACACCGGGGCATACTCGTTGTCCCGGCCCGATATCAGGTCGGTGAGGATGTGGGCCGCGGCCATAGAGGTGGTCATGCCCCACTTCTGGAACCCGGTGGCCACATACCAGTCCGGCCGCCGGGCGGAGAAAGGCCCGATGAACGGCACCCCATCATGGGGCATACAGTCCTGGGCGGACCAGGCGGCCCGCTCGACGCACCCCGGCCACCAGGCCCGGGCCGCCCGGCGCAGCCGGTCGTACTGCCCGCCGGCGGGGTTTTCCCCCGTCCGGTGTTCCCCGCCGCCCAGCAGCAACACGTCCCCCGCCGTGCGGATGGAATACCCGCCCGGGTCCACGCCGTAATACATCCCCTCCAGCCGCCGCGGCCCGGCCAGGGCCAGCACATAGCTGCTGCTCTGGTGCATCCGGGCGAAGTAGTACCCCGGCGCGTTCACGAAGGGGAAGTGGCAGGCAAAGACGATCTTCCCCGCCGTCACCGTCCCCCGCTCCGTCCGCAGCCGGTGGCCCTCCACCGCCAGGACGGGGGTATGCTCGTATATGGTGAGGCCCTTTGCCACCGCCGCCAGGAACCGCAGGGGGTCGAACTGGGCCTGGTCCTCGAACCGCAGCGCCTCCGCCACGGGAAAGGGCAGCTCCGCCGCCGCGGTGAGCCGGGCGTGCAGCCCCAGCTGGACCGCCGCGGACCACTCTCGGTGCAGCGCCGCCGGGTCCCGGCGGGTATAGAGGATGGCCGGCTTTGTCTCCAGGCCGCAGTCGATGCCCTCCTCCTCGATGAGCGTCCGGAACTGGCCGACGGCCTTTTGGTTGGCCTGGGCGTAGAGCCGCGCCTGGGCCTGGCCCAACTGGGCGATCAGGCGGTCGTATATGAGCCCGTGCTGGCAGGTGATCTTGGCGGTGGTGCCGGCCGTCTGGCCGGAACCCGCCGTCCGGGCCTCCAGCACCACCGTCCGCAGGCCCGCCCTTTGCAGATGATACGCGGTCAGGCACCCGGCCATCCCCGCGCCGATCACGGCTACGTCCGCCGTGATGTCCTCCGCCAGCGCCGGACGCGGCGGCCGGGGCCCGTCCCCGCTCCATATAGATCGCATCGCCATCCCTCCCCCCGTATATTAAACACCGCCGCAAAAAAATAAACGCCGGGGTTTGCCAACGGCGCGGGGGTGTGCTATACTGCAAAAGACAGATATCGACGGAAGGAGCTACTTATGATCCGCTTCAACAATGACTACAACCGCGCCGCCCACCCCGCCGTGCTGAAGGCGCTGGAGGACTCCGCGGTGGACAGCTTTGCTGGGTACGGCACCGACGAGCTTTGCGAGAAGGCGGCGGACGAGGTCCGCGCCGCGTTCTCCTGCCCCGACGCCGCCGTTCACTTCCTGGTGGGCGGCACCCAGGTGAACGTGACCGCCATCGCCGCGGCCCTGCGGCCCTACCAGAGCGCCATCAGCCCCGACACCGGCCACATCCACGTCCATGAGACCGGCGCGGTGGAACACACCGGCCACAAGATCCTCACCGTCCCCTCCCAGGACGGCAAGATCACCGCCGAGCAGGTGGCCCAGCTGGGCGAGGCGTACCGCACCAGCCCCATCCGGGAGCATATCACCCAGCCCAAGCTGGTGTACATCTCCTTCCCCACCGAGTACGGCACCGTCTACACCCTCCGGGAGCTGACGGAGATGCGGGCCGTGTGCGATAAATACGGGATGTACCTCTTCATCGACGGCGCCCGCCTGGGCTACGGCCTGGCCGCCTCCGACGTGACGGCAAAGGACCTGCCCCGCCTGGCGGATATGTTCACCATGGGCGGGACCAAGTGCGGGGCGCTGTTCGGGGAGGCCCTGGTGATCACCAACGCCGCCCTCAAGCCGGACTTCCGCAGCTACATCAAGCAGAACGGCGGGATGCTGGCCAAGGGCTGGCTGCTGGGGCTGCAGTTCGACGCGCTGCTGCGGGACGGGCTGTACTTCGACATCTGCCGCCGGGCGGTGAAGCTGGCCATGGACATCCGCGCCGCGTTCGCGGCCAAGGGCGTGCCCATCTTCGTGGACAGTCCCACCAACCAGCAGTTCGTGGTCCTGGATCACAGCCAGATCGAGGCCCTGGAGAGCAAGTACACCTTCGAGCCGGACCACGCGGTCAGCCCCCAGCATATGTGCGTGCGCTTCTGCACCAGCTGGGCCACCACTGACCAGGAGGCCGCCGCCCTGATCGCGGACATCGCCGCGCTGTAAAATAATACCTGTTGCATATCCTGTCAGATCGTGTTATAGTATAGGTGACAACCGAACAAGGAAACGATGTCTTCGGGGCAGGGTGAAATTCCCGATCGGCGGTAAAGTCCGCGAGCGCAGAGCGAAGCGACCATGCGATGCGTTGATTTGGTGCGATTCCAAAACCGACAGTGACAGTCTGGATGGAAGAAGATGTGTTGAGCGGCGCTGTTTCGGCGTCGGGCCTTGGCCCGCGCCCCTGGAACGCAGCCCGATATGGACACCTGGAAGGCACACGTGCTTTGCAGGTGTCAAATATTTTTATCGGAGGTACTCTTCCATGGACAGTCATCCCACCGCTCACGCCGGCGCTAAGCCCGCCAGCGCCCGCAGACCCGCCACCATCGGTATGCTGTGCGCCGTGGCCTACGTCGCCATGCTCATCGGCCAGCTGGTCCCCCCGGTCATGTTCCTCAGCTACGACCCCAAGGACGTGATCGTCGTCATCAGCGGCTTCATCTTCGGCCCGCTCACCGCCGTCCTGATCACCGTGCTGGTGGACCTGGTGGAGATGGTCACCGTCTCCTCCACGGGCATCTACGGCTTCATCATGAACACCGTCCAGACCTGCTCCTTCGTGGTCCCCGCCGCGCTCATCTATCAGCGTTGGCGTACCTCCAAGGGCGCCATCGGCGGTCTGGCCGCGGCCGTCGCCGCCATGACGGCGATGATGTGCCTGTGGAACTACATCATCACCCCCTTCTACATGGGCCAGCCCCGGGAAGTGGTGGCGGCCATGATCCCCACGCTGTTTTTGCCCTTCAACCTGGTGAAGGGGACCATCAACGCGGGCCTGACGCTGCTGCTCTATAAGCCCATCGTCACCGCGCTGCGGCGGGTGAACCTGGTTGAGCCCTCCACTGGCAGCGGCGCCAAGGGCGGGCTCAACTGGAGCATGGTGCTGCTGGGCGCGGCCCTGACCATCACCGGCGCGCTGCTGATTATGGTCTTGATGGGCGTACTCTGAACCGCATAACGATACCGCCCCGGGCGCACAGCCCGGGGCGGTATTTTTCCTATGTTCAAAACAGCGCCGCCAGCTTCTCCCAGAAGGTGAGGGGCGGCTGCTCCTCCGGCTCCGGCTCCGGCATCTCCGGCACCCGGATGGGCTCGGTGCGGATGACGAACTGCACCGCCGCCACGTTCCCGTTCTTCTCCGAGACGAAAGACGCCGGCTCCCCGCTCCCCCCGGTGACACTGGCCAGCAGGGAGTCGATCTTTGCCTCGATGTCCGCGTCCATGCCGTCGGTCCCCTCGCTCAAGGCGGCGGTGCCGTCCTTCACGGTCCCGGCCCCCTCGCTCAAGGCGGCGATGCCCGCCAGCAGGTCGGCCACGCCGCTGTCCAGCGTCCCAGCCCCGTCGGTCAGGGTCCCGGTGGCGTCGTACACCGACACGATGCCGCTCAAAAGGGTCGTAGCGCCGCTATACAGGCTGCTGGCCCCGGAGGACAGGGTGGCGCTGCCGGCGGTCAGGTCGGCCATGCCCTCCGTCAGGGTGCCGTAGCCCTCGTAGATCGCCGCCACGCCGGCGGTGTAGTCCTGGATGCCTGTGTCCAGGGTGGTGTAGTCCGTCACCAGCGTGTCCACCCCCGACTTCACGCCGTCCAGCATCTGCGGCAGCAGCGGCACCAGCATCTGGAGCGTGGCCAGCGTCCCCTGGATGGCGGTCAGCTCCTCGGTCAGCGCGGCGGTGTCCAGCGCCTCCAGGGAGGCGATCGTGCCGCTCAAGGCCTCGTTGTTGGCAGTGAGGTCCGCGTAGAGGCCGTCCAGGGTGGTCTTCACGCCCGCGATATCCCCGGACGCGGCGGTGAGGGCCGACGTGTCCGGCGCCGTGGGCGCCGGGGCGTCGGGCGGCGCCTCCGGGTCTGGCTCCGGGGCCGTGCCCACCGCGGCGATGGCGGCGTCCAGTCCGCCCAGGGCCGTGTCCAGCTGGCCGATGGCGGCCCCCAGGCCGCCCGCGCCGTCGGCGCCATTTGCCAGCGTCTGATAGCTTGTCAGCGCCGTCTTCAGCCCGTCCGCCATGCCCACCAGCGTGGCCAGCGTCTGCACCGAGGCGCTGATATTGGTCAGCTCCGTCTGGATCGCGGTGATGTCGTCCTCGCTCACCGACACGCCGCTCAGCTGGGTCTGCAAGGTGGTCAGGGCCGACAGGACGGCGGCGGAGCCATCCGTCAGCGTGGCGGATTGGCTGTTGAGCGTCTCCAGGCCAGGCCCCAGCAGGGCCAGGCCGTCGCTGAGGGACTGGAGCCCCGCGTCCAGGTCCGCCGCCCCGGTGCTGACGCTGTACGCCCCGGACTGGACGGAGGCGCCCCCGCTCTGCAATGCGTCGGCGCCGTCCTCCAGGCTGGCCGCCCCGGCGTATAGGGCGCTGGCGCCCTCGGAGGCGGTCCCGGCCCCGTCCTCCAGCGCAGCGGCCCCGTCGGACAGCGTCCCCGCCCCCTCGTCCAGGGCGGCGATGGCGTCCAGCAGGTCCGTCACCTGGGCCATCAGTTCCTCGTCGTCCACCTGCACGTCCAACGTCAGCGGCACGCCGTTGATGGCCACCGCGTCCATCTCAAAATCCCGCACGTCCGCCTGGATGCGGATGTCCGCGCCCTGGCCGGGCAGGACCATGTAGGTCAGCTGCTTGTCGCCGCCCACATTGGCCACCGTGGCCCCCTCGGCCACGATGTTCTCGCACTTGTCCCCGTCCAGGGTGAAGGAGATCTGCAAGGAGTAGTCGTCGAAGAACGTGCCGCGGCACAGGGGGTTCGCCGCCACGGTGAGCCGTATCTCCAGCGCGCCGCTGGCCCCGGCCACCTCCTCCGGCATCCGCTCCGCGCCGTCCAGGTAGTACCGCAGCCCGATCTGCCAGGGAAGCTGGGCGTCCGGCAGGTTCCCCTCGTAATACAGCCGCCCCGCCTTCGCCGCGTCCACCGTCACCGTGCCGTCCGCCAGGGTCACCGGGTCCGTGGTGGTCATGTTCCGCACGGAGGCATAGTCCCCGTAGTCCACGATCTGTCCCGGCTGGGCCAGTTCAAAGATGTTCACCACGTCTACCGACTGGACCTGGCCCCCGGCGGAGAGGCCCACATAGACGACCTCCTCCTTGGGCGGGGCCGGCTCCGAAGCCCCGGCACCGGCGGGACCCAGCAGCAGCGCGGCGGCCAGCAGCGCCGACGCGGTTCTCTTCCCGGTATTCATCGGCCAGCCCCCCTTTGCATCTCGTGTTTGTGGACGGTCTTTTTCCGCCGCCGTCCCATCACCAGCCGGTCCGTCATGGTCAGCAGCCCCGGCAGCACGAACAGCACCGCCGCCAGGGAGAAGATGGCCCCCCGGCCCAGCAGCAGCCCCATCTCCGCCAGCAGCCGGTTGGAGGAGATGAAGCCCATCAGCAGCCCTACCACCGCCAGCACGCTCCCCGACGTGAGGATGCTCACCGCCGTGTCCGCCACGGTCTTCACCAGCGCCTCCCGCCGGGCCAGGGACGCCCGGTTCTCCCGGTATCGGTCGGTCATCAGGATGGCGTAGTCCACCGTGGCGCCCAGCTGGATGGAGCTGATGATCAGATAGGTGATGTAGAAAAGGGGCGTGCCGTTGAAGTAGGGCACCGCCAGATTCAGCCAGATGGCCGTCTCGATCACCAGCACCAGCAGCACCGGCAGCCACAGCGAGCGCATGGTCAGCAGCAGCACCAGAAACACCGCCCCCACCGCCACCAGATTCACCTTTGCCAGGTCGGAGGTGACCGTGTCCATCAGGTCGTAGGTGCTGACGCCCTGCCCAGCCAGGTAAGTCTCGCCGGGGTAGTATTTCTCCGCCAGCGCCCGGATGTCCTCCACCAGGGCGAAGGTGTCCGCCCCCTCGTAGGGCACGTCCACGGAGAGGACCATGCGGCTGTACTCGTCGCTCATGAGCAGCGAGAGCGTCTCCCCGTCCAGATACTCCAGCGGCACCTCCGCCCCGGCCATGTCCACATAGGAGATGATGCTCATCACGTGCCGCAGACCATGCAGGTCCCGGGAGAGGGCCGTCTGCACCGCGGTGTCCCGCCCCGGCACCAGCAGCACGTAGGTGTCGCTCTTGCCGAAGGCGTCTTCGATGGCGGCGGTGTCCAGGCTGTACTGGGACTGGGGGCCGAACATCTGGCCGGAGCCGTAATAAAACTCGTTGGCGTTGGAGGCCAGATACGCCGGCGCGATCACCAACAGGAACGCCAGCGCCAGCGGCGCCGTGATCCGGCGCACCAGCCGGCCGAACCAGCCGAACGAGGGCAGCAGCGGCCGGTGGCGCAGCCGGTCGGAGAGCCGGCAGGCGGCCAGCAGCAGGCAGGGCATGAACAAAAACGCCGTGAGAAGGCTGATGGCGATGCCCTTGGCCAGCGCCAGGCCCAGGTCCGCCCCCAGCCGGAACCGCATCAGCACCAGCGCCGCGAAGCCGATCACGGTGGTCAGCCCGCTGGACAGGATGGAGCTGGTGGACAGGCACAGCGCCTCCACCATGGCGTCCGCGTCCGGCTTATCTGGGGCGCGGCATTCCTCGAAGCGGTGCAGCAGGAACACGGAGTAGTCCAGGCTCACCGCCATCTGCAAGATGCTGCCGGAGGCGTTGGTCACGAAGGAGACGCTGCCGAACATCAGGTTGGTCCCGCCGTTGAGGGCCACCGCCACCCCCAGCCCCAGCAGCACCAACAGCGGCTCGGCCCAGGAGGTGGTGGTCAGCGCCAGCACCACCAGCGCGAAGGCCACGCCGAAGGCGCCGATCAGCTGCACCTCGTCCATGGTCCCGGTGGCGGAATTGGTCATGGACACGGCCGAGCCGGTCATGGCCCCGTCCTCGCCGATGATCTGGCGCATCCCGGTCACGGCCTGGACATAGTCCTCCTCCGACACCGTGACGGAGAAGAGGGCGTTCCCGTCCCGGTAATAGGTCCGCAGCGTGTCCTGGTCCATGGCGGACAGGGGCACGGCCACGTCCTGGGCGTCGTCCAGCCAGGACACGTCCAGCACCCCGGGGACCTGGGCCAGCCGGGCCTTATACGCCAGCGCCTGGGGCACCGTCACGTCCCGGACCATCACCCGGGCGTTGGGGATGCCGCCGGGAAATTCCTCGGCCATCACGTCGATGGACACGGTGGAGGGGCTGTCCGGGGGCAGGTAGTCGTTCACGTCGTAGTTGACGAACACCAGCCTCTTCAGCCCCAGGCACACCAGGGAGGCCAGCGCGAACAGGATCAGCACCAGCGCCCGAAAGCGCACCACGCCGCCATAGAACCGCCGCACTCGCCCCGCCTCCTCTCCGGTTAGTACCGATTAATTATACTCCTTTTCCTTGAAAATTCAATGGACACCCGCCCCTGTATGCCCAAAAAAGACCGGCCCGCGGTGTCGCCGCAGGCCGGTCATCCATCTCGTTCATACGGGGACCGTGTCGTCCAGGACCCGGTCCTTCTTTTTCCCGGCCGCCGGGAGGCCGCCGTTGTGTTCCAGCTTGGCCGCCAGATGCAGCAGCCGGGGCCGGTTGTACCGCTGGATCATGATAAAGGGCAGGTTCCCCACCAGGTCGTACACCGCCACCAGCAGCGCCGTGCGCCAGTCGGGCCAGTAGATCAGCGCCACGAAGCTCATGAGGATCAGCACCACATGGACCAGCTCCGCCACGCAGGTCTCCTGCACCAGCAGCTGCACCCGGCCGCAGGACGGCTCCAGCAGCGCCTTCCGGGGCAGGGAGCGGAGATATTTGCTCATGTCGGGGACCTTGTCCTTCCACTTGCGGATGTGCAGCTTGTCGTATATCTTCCCGTCCCGCTCGAAGGCAAAGGGTTTGAAGGGGAACACGTCCGTGCGGAAGTTGCGGGACAGACACCCGCCCAGCAGATTGGACAGCAGGCTGATCGCCACCAGATAGATGGCGCTCCGCAACAGCTTTCTCACTGCCGCGCCTCCTCCCTTTCAGTCAGTTGCTCCCATATCTCCTCCGCGGCATAGCCCCAATGGGGGAAGGCCGCGCCCATGCGCGCAAGCGCCCCGCCGTCGGCCAGCAGCCGCAGGCAGGCGGCGGCCGCCGCCTCCGGCTTTTCCTCCGCCACGGCGCAGCCCATCGCGCCAAAAAAACGCAGATTCGGCTCCTCGCAGCCAGCCACGGCGTCCAGCAGCACCATGGGCAGCCGCTTCACCGCCGCCTCCGACACGCTGATCCCGCCCGGCTTTGTCAGGTACAGGTCCGCGCAGTCCATCACGAGGGGCATATCGTCGCAGTAGCCCAGGATGTGTATATCGTCCCGGCCCTCGTAGATCCGCTCCAGCTTCTTATACATATGCTCGTTGGTGCCGCAGACCACCACCGAGAAGGTGCCCTCCGGCAGCCGGCCCGACATCGACCCGGCCAGATCGTCCAGGTGGCCGCAGCCCATGCTGCCGCACATGACCAGCAGCATCCGCCCCGTCTCGGGCAGGCCCATGCGGCGGCGGGCCTCGGTCTTCTCCACCCGCTCGTAAAACGCCCGGCGCACCGGCACCCCGCCGGTGACCCCGATCCGCTCCGCCGGGATGCCCGCGGCGGTGAACTCCGGCACCGTCTGCTCCGCCGGGGCGAAAAATCTGTCCATGCCGCAGTTGGCCACGAAGGGGCTGCAGGTATAGTCCGTGGCGATGAAGCAGGCCCTCACATCCTCGTCCGGGTAGAGCCTTCGCATCTTGGTGACCATCAGCCCCGCGAACACATGGGGGCATATCAGCAACTCGTACCCCTCCGCGGCCACCCGCTCATGCAGCCGCTCCGCACCCAGCGACAGGATGCGGATCACCAGGTTGCGCTCCTCCCGGGCGGTGGGGCGGTGTTCAAGAAAGCGGTAACCCACCCGCCAGGCGCCGGGGGCATAGCGGTACATCCGGGCGTGCCACCGGCAGATCAGGTCCGACGCCCGCTTCGACAAAAAAGACAGCGCGTCCTCGATATCACATTGCGCTCCGTGCGTCAAAAACACGTCCTGCACCGCCGCGGCCACGGAATTGTGGCCCTCGCCCGTGCTGCACGTCAATATCAACGCCTTCATTCTGTTTCCTCAAGCCGTTTCGTTCTTTTTCGCATATCCTCAACAAATAATAATGCCTTAATCCGACCGAATGTGTCAATATCTATAATCACCAAAAAAGCGGCGCGAATTTCTCAAAAACAGTCACGCAAGATACCGCGCCTCCAGCCGGGCGATCTCCTCCGGACCCACGTTAAGCGCCAGTTCCAGGTAATTTTGCACCGAGCCGTACTCGATCTGGACGCAGTCGAAATAGTACCGGGCGTTTTCCTCGAATACCGGGAACACCTCCGCCATGATCGCCAACTCCTGCTCGTCCGCCCGGGTGAAGCGCAGCTGCTCCAGCTGCTTTTGGGCGAACTCGTTGGTACGCATATACTCGTCCAGCACCGTCTCCCGCTCGAAGCCCAGGGCGCTCAAGAGCAGCATCGCCCCCACCCCGGTGCGGTCCTTGCCCTGGCTGCAATGCCACAGCACCGCCCGGTCTGCCTCCGCCGCCAGCAGCCGCTGGAAAAACGCCTCGTAGGCCCCTATGGCGTCCGGGTGCAGGGCCAGGTAGCGGTAAAACTCGTGGAACATCTTGTGGACCATCTGGGGGGTGTCGCTCCGAAAGGGGATGACCGCGTTCAGGTCCGGCGCCGGCGGCAGCCACAGATTCTCCGCCCCCGCCACGGCCCTGTCCGGCGCCCGGCGCCGTTCGCCCCGGTCCCGCATGTCGATGACGAGCCCCACGCCCATCTCCGCCAGCCGGGCCAGGTCGGCCGCCGAGGCGCGGCCCAGGTGGCCGCTTCGCAGCAGCAGCCCCTCCTTCAGCCTGGCCCCGTCGGACCGGGCGAGCCCGCCCAGGTCCCGGAAATTCTCTATGCCGTCAAATCCGTAAAACATTATGTATCGTGTTCCTTTTCATAATTGAAACTGCTCGGCGGAAGTGAATCCCGCCGGCAGGAAGTCAAAAGCCTACGCTCTGCGGCTTTTGACTTCACGCGCGGCCCGCCGCGCGGCTCGCCCTGACCGGGCTTCGCTCCCATTTCTATTATGTATGTTCCCTCTCATACGTCTGGCACCACTGGCGGACACAGCACCGCTCGCATTGGGGCGACCGGGCCGTACACACCGCCCGGCCGTGGTACACGATCCGGTGGCAGAAGTCGGAGCAGCCCTCCGGCGGCAAGATGGCCCG
>CANRIF010000014.1 GCA_947630645.1 uncultured Oscillospiraceae bacterium
CTACGATATGCAGACTCACGCCTTTGTTAATACTCCAAGCATTACCATTGTTCAGTCTTCAGGGTACACAAGCCCTGAACCAAGTTGGTGGCTATTACAGCGGGGGTCCACCCGTTCCCATTCCGAACACGGCAGTTAAGCCCGCCTGTGCCGAAGATACTTGTCTGGAGACGGACCGGAAAAATAGGTCGCTGCCAACATCAGAACCCGAAGCCTTATGGCTTCGGGTTCTTTCTTTATGCCCGCAAGTGTGCTATACTGTCCGCAAGACAGACCGGGATCTGAAGAAGGAAGCGGATACGATGGAGATAAGGCAGATCACAGACGATAGGGAGAAGAAAAACATAACAAGACATATTCTTGAAGCACTTCCGGAATGGTTTGGGATACCAGAGGCAAGAGAGGCATACATCGCGGAGAGCGAACATAAAGTTTTCTTTTGCGCTTTTGAAAGTGGTCGCCCTGTGGGTTTTCTGTATTTGAAAGAGACCGGCCGCGCTACGGTGGAATTGTACGTTATGGGCGTTTTGAAAGAGTTTCATCGGAAAGGCATCGGCCGGGAATTGTTCAGAAGGGCCAGAGAAGAAGCGGTGGAACAGGGATATTCCTTTATTCAGGTCAAAACCGTCCAGATGGGCAAATATAAAGAATATGACAGAACAAACAAGTTCTATCTTTCCCTTGGCTTCCAGGAATTTGAGGTGTTTCCTACATTGTGGGATGAGGGGAATCCATGTCAGGTATATGTTATGAGTATAGGGTGACTTCCCCTTTGCCAAGGATGAAGCAGAGCGGAGCTGCGAGGAGAACGAATGGTAGAATTAAGAGCGGTCACCGAGGATAATTTTCAACAATGTTTGAGCCTGCACGCCAGCGTGCAGGACAGCGGCTTTGTTGACGCCGTTACATATTCTTTGGCCGAGGCGTGGCTCTATTATCAGGATACAAGACCATTTGCCATTTACAACGACGGCACAATGATCGGATTCGTTTCGATGTATGTCGGAGAAGAAAACTATCAGATCATCAATTTCCTGATCGATGACGCCTTTCAAAGAAAGGGACTGGGAACAAAGGCGGCAAAACGCTGTATCGATTATTTAAAGAATGAGTTTTCGGCCCGCATGGTCTCGGCTCCTGTAAAGCTGGAACACACTGCCGCCCAAGCGTTCTGGAAAAAACAGGGCTTTTGCTTTTCCGACTCGATCGAAGATGGATACGTTTTTATGAGGAAAACGCTTTGATAAGATGGGGGTGGTATCATGGGGGTTGCATTTGTGGCTCTCGGCGGAGCGTTGGGCGCGGCGGGAAGGTATGCGATAAGCCTTTTGCCTGTCAAGACGGGTTTTCCCATACTGACACTGATGACAAATGTGATAGGTGCGGTGCTGATAGGTTTTATTGCGGGTATCGTCAGTGAAAACAATGAGGTATCGCCAAATGCGGTCCTTTTCTGGAAAACCGGCGTGTGCGGCGGATTCACAACGTTTTCCACCTTTTCGCTGGAGGCGTTCACGCTGTTTGAGAACAGGTCCTATCTATCCGGAGGGCTCTACGTTTTTCTAAGCGTTGCCTGTTGTCTGGCAGGTATCTTTTTGGGAAAGAAACTATCGCTGCTGCTGCGCTGAGGGACCCCGCCAGCGGAGAGATGGAGAGACAACATCGACGCGCTGGGCATGGGATTTTGGAGCGCCCGGCTATTTAGGAGGACGAAGTAAGGCGGAGGCGGCGTGGATGAAAAAGATCGCTTTTATTCTATGGATCGTATCTTTGATATTGACGTTTGCGGGCGGTATCTATGTCCTTGCCAACCATGGGCAAGTGAACGCGGGGTATGCGGTGATCCCGGCGCTCTGGTGCGTGATCTGCTTTGGCGTTTACAGAAGAGGGAAATAGCGAGGGGAAATCCGTCATCAAAGGCCCCTTGTGCAAAGGGGGCTGTCAGCGCCATACAGGGTCCCCAAAAGGCATACCTGCCTTTTGGGGAGAGGAGGAGCGCAAGAGCGGGCGGATGCCGGCGCTTGCGCCGGCGCAGCTTAGCGGACGCCGCGACGACGAAGCGGTGTTTACAAAGGATATGGAGTTATGGACAAGTTTTTAGAAATAAAAAAGCGATTTGAATCAAGAGAAGATAAAGAAAACGCAATTGCGATGTCAAAGTATATGAGAGATCAGTTTGGATTTTATGGCCTTCCTGCGCCAAAAAGAAAGGAAGTCTATAACGACATTATCAGGGCCGATAAAAAAGCAAAGGTGGTGGATTGGGAGTTTCTGGATAAGTGTTATGATGATACGCACAGGGAATACCAATATTTAGTTTATGATTATCTTCTTGCGACAAAACGATATGTATCTTTTGAAGATATACCAAGGATCAAATATTATATAACGACAAGATCCTGGTGGGATACGATAGATTTTCTTTGTAAAGTGATCGGTGACATTGGATCAAGAGATCCAAGGGTAAAGGATTTGATGATCGACTGGTCCAAAGATGAAAACGTATGGCTCAAAAGAACCGCAATAGAGCATCAACTTGGATTAAAAGACAGAACAGACGCGGAATTGTTAGAACAGATCATAGCAAACAACTTTGGCAGCAGAGAGTTCTTTGTGAATAAGGCGATCGGCTGGGCGTTAAGGGATTACTCAAAAACGAATCCTGCATTTGTAAAAGGATTTATAAAGAAACATAAAGACGAAATGGATGCTTTAAGTATCAAAGAAGCAAGCAAATATATTTAAGAGGATAAATTCATTCCCCTTTGCCGGAGAGAAAAAACATGGGTACATTTGATGAAATATGGGACATCGTGCGGCAGATACCCGTCGGGAAAGTGGCCACCTACGGGCAGATCGCCCGGATGACGGGTCGGCCGCGGGGCGCCCGGCTGGTGGGCTGGGCCATGGCCTCCTGTCCGGAGGGCAGCGACGTGCCCTGCCACCGGGTGGTGGACCGGGCCGGCGGCACCAAACGGGCCTTTGACGAGCATATGCCCGGCGGCCAGCGGTTTTTGCTGGAGGCGGAGGGCGTGGCGTTCCGTGCGGACGGCACGGTGGACATGGACCGCTGCCAGTGGCGGCCGGCGTGAGGAAAAACGATGAAGCTGCACTACATGGGAAAATATGACCTGGACCCGGCCAGCCTCCCCCACGGGGAGCATATGCCGGGGGCGGTGCCGTTCAAAGAGGTGAAAAGCACCAAGCAAATGAGCCTGATCGCGAACGGGCTGTGCATCGTGCTAGTGGTACTGCTGGGTGCGCTGGCGGCGGCGCGGTGCCGGCCCTATTTTGGGGGAAACCAGTGGCAACTGACGGCCGGCTGTATCGCCTCGCTGCTGGCGCTGTTCCCCCACGAGCTGCTGCACGCGATATGCTTTAAAAAAGACGCCTATCTCTACACCAACTGGTCCCAGGGGCTGCTGTTCGTGGTGGGGCCGGAGACCATGAGCCGCGCGCGGTTCATCTTCATGTCCCTGCTGCCGAACCTGGTGTTCGGTCTGGTGCCCTACGTCGTCGGGATGATCTGGCCCCGGCTCCTGTTCTGCCTGGCCATGGGGACGCTGTGCATCGGCATGGGCGCGGGGGACTACTACAACGTGTTCAACGCCGCCACCCAGATGCCCAAGGGCGCGCGGACCTATCTTTACGGCTTCAATTCCTGGTGGTATATGCCGCAATGACCGGGATCAGACACGATGTCCCGGCGGAGGACATAAGCGTCACCAGAGCTATATTTTGGAGCGAATAAGACCATGACCATCCATAAAGCCACAAAAAAAGACGCCGGGACCCTGGCGGCGCTGGCCGCGAAGCTGTGGCCCGGCCATGAGCAAGCGGCGCTGGCAGAGGACTTCGCCGCCCTGGCAGACAGCGAAAACGCCGCGTGCTTTCTCGCCTATGAGCAAGAGCGCGCTGTGGGCTTTGCCCAGTGCCAGCTCCGGCACGACTATGTGGAGGGGACGAAGACCAGCCCGGTGGGCTATCTGGAGGGCATTTTTGTGGAGGCGGCCTGGCGCCGAAAGGGCTGCGCGGGGCGGCTGCTGGCCGCCTGCGAGGCGTGGGCGAGAGAGCGGGGATGCGCGGAATTCGCCAGCGACTGTGAGCTGGACAACGCCGAGAGCCTGCGCTTTCATCTGCGGGCGGGCTTTGCGGAGGCGAACCGGATCATCTGTTTCAGAAAGGACCTATGATGGGAAAGCAAAAACAAGAAAAAACCAACGTGATGCGGCTGCTGGAGCAGAAAAAGGCCGCCTACACGCCCCACTATTACGGCGACACCGACGCCATTTCCGGCGCGGAGGTGGCGGCGGTGCTGGGCCAGGACCCGGACCGGGTATTCAAGACCCTGGTCACCGTGGCCGCCAGCGGGGAGCATTACGTGTTCCTGGTGCCGGTGGAGCGGGAGCTGGAGCTGAAAAAGGCGGCCCGCGCCGTGGGGGAGAAGAGCGTCGCCATGATCAAGTCCAAGGAGCTGCTGCCGCTCACCGGGTACATCCACGGCGGCTGCTCCCCGGTGGGGATGAAAAAGCCCTTCCGCACCGTGATCGACCAGACCGCGGCGGGGTTCGGCACCATCCTCTTCAGCGCCGGGAAGATCGGCTACCAGGTGGAGACTTCCCTCACGGAACTTGCCAAGGTCATCTCCTTCGACCTGGCGGACGTGGCGGAATAAGGAGGCGTGAGCGGATGAAAAGATATGACCTTGCCATATTCGACCTGGACGGGACCATCCTGGACACCCTGGCGGACCTGGCCGGAAGCACCAACGCGGCCCTGGCCGCCTGCGGCTATCCCACCCGGACCGTGGACGAGGTGCGCCGGTTCGTGGGAAACGGGGTGCGGCGGCTGATCCAGCTGGCCGTGCCGGACGGCACGGGGGAGGCGGACATGGAGCGGGTCTTCGCCGCCTTCAAGGCCCACTACGCCGCCCACAGCATGGATGCCACCCGGCCCTACGACGGCGTCCCGGCGCTGCTGGCCCGGCTGAAGGGGGACGGCGTGCGCCTGGCGGTGGTGTCCAACAAACTGGACGGGGCGGTGGGGCCGCTGTGCGAGCATTTCTTCCCGGACACGTTCGACGTGACGGTGGGGGAGCGGCCCGGGGTGCGGAAAAAGCCTGCCCCCGACGCGGTCCAGGCGGTGCTGGAGGCACTGGACATACCCCGGGAGGCGGCGGTGTACATCGGCGACTCGGAGGTGGACATCGCCACGGCGAAAAACGCAGGCATGGATGAGCTGGCCGTCACCTGGGGCTTCCGGGACGGGGCGTTTTTGCGGGAAAACGGCGCGGTGCGCCTTGTCTCCTCCCCCGGGGAGCTGTACGACATTTTGACAAAAGGATAAAAATGCAGGGCGCGGGACAGACCCGCGCCCTAAAAACGCTTGGACAGGTATTACAATCCCTCAATCAGCGCCAAAGGCGCTGACAGCCCCCTTTGCACAAGGGGGCCTGTCAAAGATGTATCACCTCCGGCGAAGGGAAAGCCTCCCCTGTGCAAGGGGAGGTGGCGCGGCTTCAGCCGCGTCGGAGGGGTTGTCGTCAGAAGAAGTAAAACCCCAGGACCAGCAGGGCGCAGATGCCGATGCGGATGACGTGGTGCAGCGGATGGACGGCGCCGGCGCGCCGGCCGTTCCAGAAGGCGGCGGCGCACACCACCACGCCCCCGGCCAGCACGGCGGCCCAGTCGTAGGGCCAGTTATACAGCCGCCCGAACACCCCGCACAGCAGCACCGCGCTCCCGGCCACCATGGTCCAGCACGGCGCCCGGAACCGGGGCTCGCCCACCTGGATCAGCGCGGCGTACATGGACAGCAGCCCGAACAGGCATCCGAACGCGACGATCAAGCGTGCCATGGCGCCCTCACACGACCTCCGAGTAGCTGCCCAGATACCGGAACGTCTCGCACATCTGCTCCAGGTCCCCCATCAGCTGGATGAACCGGGGGGAGTAGACGGAAGTCTCCAGGTCGAAGTAGAACATGAACTCAAAATCCCGGTCGGGCAGGGGCCGGCTCTCCAGCTTGGTCAGGTTGATGCCCAGGGCGGTGATGCGGCTCATGACCCGGTACAGGGAGCCGGGCCGGTGGCTCAATGTGAGCATGACGCTGGTGCGGTCCGCGCCGGGGAATATCTCCGGCTGCTTGCCGATGCAGATGAAGCGGGTGTAGTTGTTGCCCTTGTCCTGCACGTCGGCGGCCAGGGTCTCCAGGCCGTACAGCGCCCCGCAGGCGTGGGAGGAGAGCGCCGCCACGTCGGCGCGGTCGGATTCGGCCACCCGCTTGGCGGCCACGGCGGTGTTCTCGCACACCGTCACCTTCACGCCGGGCATGGTCTTCAAAAACTCCTGGCACTGGGCGATGGCCTGCTCGTGGGAGAAGACCTCTTTGATGTCCTGCTTCTTCACCCCGGGCCGGACCAGCAGATTGTGGTCAACCTTCAGGCGCACGGAGCGGACGATGGAGAAGTTGTACTCCATCATCAGGTCGTAGATGCGGTTGACGGAGCCGGCGGTGCTGTTCTCCAGGGGCAGCACCCCGTAGCGGCAGAAGCCGCTGGCGATGGCGGAGAACACCGCCTCGAAGTTCTTGACATAGCTGATGTGGGCATCCCGGAAGAGCTTGTCCGCGGCGATCTGGGCGTATGCCCCCTCCACCCCCTGACAGGCCACGGTGGCCGACTCGGGGAAGAGCTGGCTGGTGTTCTCCAGGCTCTGGGCGATGCGGCCGCACAGGTCGCTGGTCTGGCCGCACAGGGCCGACTGGTAGCTGCTGCTCACGTCCAGGAGGGTGGAGTACACCACCCCGGCGTAGCCGGAAAGGGCCTCCCCCGCGCCCTGCTGGAAACGCTGCTTGGCCTCCCGCTGGCCGGCCAGGTCGGTGGGCGCCAGGCCCTGGGCCTGGCGTGCCTTGGCCAGCTCCGCCGCCAGGTCCATCCGCCGGGCGAACAGCGCGCTCATCTGCCCGTCCACATCCTCTAGCTGCCGCATGATCTGCTGCTGATCCATATCCATATCCCTTTCTGAAACAAAAAGCTGTGCGGCCTTCTCACCGCACAGCAGAAAATACTGTCATTTTACCGCAGCGAGAAACGTCCTTACCCCCTGGCAAAAAAGGTAAAGAAGCTAAAGTGTGCGGTAAAGCTGAAAACCATGGATCGACCCTCCACGTCTCATATCGCCGCTATGATACCCCGTTTTGCCCGGGATGTCAAGGGGGGATCACGCGGTCATTTTTTGTAGATAAGCAGCTTGCGTACCAAGAAGTTGTACGCGAACACCAGCACCGTCGCGGCCATCTTGGCCAGCATCTCCGGCACGGAGAGGAACTCCACCAGCGCGTACATGATCGCCAGGTTCAGCAGCAACCCTACGATGCTGGCCAGGTATATGGATGCCAACTCACGCAGCAGCGACTGGTCGCCGGGGTCCTTGAATACAAGCATTCGACCGAAAGCCCAATTGGCAAACGTAGACAAGGCAAATGCCAGGGCTGTTGCCAGCAGATACTGGATATGGAACGGATTGGAAAAGACCCAGAACGCCGCCCACTCCACTACGGTCGCCAGTCCGCCGACGATCAGGTACAAGAAAAGGTCCTTGAACTGTTTGGAATCAAGCTTCATGGGCGCATCCTCCTTTTCGGGAGAAAAAGAGATACAGAAGCGGCACGATGACCAAAAAGTTAAAGTGGAAGAAGCGGAAATCTGCGCCAGAAAGCAACAGCATTGTCCCAAAATCATATGCCAGTGGCGCCAAGACGAGAAAGGCCCTACCTAGGCCACCTCCGCCGATACAACTCACCGCCGCGAACAAAAAGACCAAAATCACCATGCCAATGTAGTTGAACAGCTGCCGTACAGGGAAATAACTACATCCGTTCGTCAGCCAGCTCAAGAAAGTCTGGATGGCAGCGACGATGCCGTTGGAACTGGGGGCGATGGATGGGGCGATAGTCCAGCCTTTCCCTCCAGTATAGTTCCAGACCATGGAGGTCAGACGTAGTGCTGCCCATGATGCGTATTTCGGACTGTTTCGGAACGCCTGGGCGGTATAGGTGAGGATCGTCTTATACCCAGCCGCGTCTAGCTTGTTGCCCATGTCTCGACTGCTGGACCACTTGATCGAATTGAAATCGCTGATGCCGTCAGAGGCGTTGTGGGAATATACTGCCCACTCTAACGGTGTCGCCAGCGAGGCCATGAAGTCACAAAATTCGTCGCTCATGGCATCGGGGTCGTTCACATAGACGTTTGACAGTACAGTCATAGGCAAGCCCATCGTCTCTGCCACCCGATGGTCCGGCGCTTCCACATGCGCCGCGTTGCAGATGGGGCCTTGCAGCAGGAAGGTGGCGGCCAGAACGAACGCGGCGGATATGGTCAAACGCCGGCGGGCGCCCCGGATGAAGAAGAACAGCACAAAAAAGACCGGCACGATCAGCAGGATGGCATTGTGGCGCACAGAGTTGGTGAGAAAGAGGAAGAGGGAGAAGGAGGCCAGGTGATACCATTTTTTCAACCAGGCGCCATCCGTGGCATAGATCTGAATTATCTGGGTAAAGACCACCAAAGAGAAGATACTCATGGCGCTGTCTTTCCAGGGATATAGCATGATCTTCATGGTGTTGGGGTTTGCCAGGATATACAACGCCCCCAGGACCATGAATACCCAGGGACAGCGGTTTTTGTACAACACGGCCATCAGATATGCGACGGCGAGACTGAACCAGACCAGTTGCACGGTGATGATCGCGTTAGATGAATGGAACAGTTGGAGGGGAAGCCAGAAAAACAGCCATGTATGCAGCACGGGGTGCCAGTTACTATAAACACCCGTATAAGCCTGGTTCAATTGGTTCATAGAATCGCGAGAGAAAAAACCCGGCCAGCACGCTACCTGCCAAATAAGGCTATACGCAAAGGTGGCCGCAAATGCGGCGAAAAAGACCGCCAGCGTCCGCTTCCGGCCGGGCACGGGCCGCTTCCCGGTCAGGCGAACACGCCTGCATAGCAGCACTCCGCCGAAACAGACCAACAATGCCACCACCCCACGCACCATTGCGCGCTGGGGGGAGAACTGCTGTCCGGGGCTGCAAAATTGAAAGAGAGTGACGGCCTCCACATAGAGGACGAGCAAGACAAAAGTGACAGAGAACCATATCCTCTCGGACTTGGTATCCAGACCCATGTATGAGACAAAACGCGCCATGCCCTTACTTTTCTTCATGGTACGCTTCCTCTGTGTTGACGTTCCAGATGTTCTGCTTGTCCGATGTGCCGGCTCGGATATTCTTTACCGTCTCGAAAGCGGTCACCATGGAATGGTCCATGTTATTGTAACGGTGCTGGCCGTTGCGCCCTACGCAGTAGAGGTTTTTGAATGTATTAAGGTAATCTATGAGTTTGTCGATTTCATAGTAGGTGTCAAAATATGCAGGATATGCTTTTTTGACGCTTTCCTTGTGGCTGTCCAGTACGTCCTCCGGACCCGACAAGACGCCCATGCTCACCAGTTCCCGGACAGCGAAGTCCACCCACTGGTCCTGGCTCATATTCCAGTATTGGTCGCCCTCGTCGCAAAAATACTCCAGGCCGATCCACACCGTGTCCTCCGGCCGGGCCACCATGTAGGGGGACCAGTTGTTGAATATCTGGATACGCCCCAGTTTGACGCCCACATCCTGGACGTAGATCCAGCAGTCCGGGACGATGTTTTGCAGCGTCTTGAGTTTCGTCTCATTTTTCAAACCCAGCTTTTTGACGCACAGGCCCACCGTGACGAAATCCCGGTAGGGGAGGCCCTGGGCGATGCGTTGGATGTTGTCCGGCACATCGTTCATCCCGGCCACCAGGTCCTTCAGGGGCATGGAGGAGATGAAGTGGTCGGCCTTCACGGTGTGGCGCTGGCCGTCCTGCTCGTAGACCAACTCGGTGACTGCGCCGCCGCTGGTATGGATCTGCACAACGTTACAGCCCATGCGAATAACGCCGCCCATCCGGACGAATTCGTCTGCGGCGGCCTCCCAGAGTTGGCCAGGACCGTATTTCGGGTACTGGAACTCTTCGATAAGAGAGGTCTCCACCTTGCCGCTGCCGCCGCCGGGCAGCATTTTGCGGAAGATATCCTTGATGATCGCTACTACGGACAGACCTTTCACCCGTTGGGCGCCCCAATCGGCGGAGATGGCGTTGGGCTGGCGGCCCCACAGTTTCTCCGTGTAGCTTTCAAAGAACATGGAGTACAGTTTCCGTCCAAAGCGGTTGATATAGAAGTTCTCCAGGGAGTCCTCCGGCAGCTTATGGACGGCGGAGGCGATATAGCTGAAGCCGGCGTTCGCCGTGGTGAGAAACCCCATGTTCTTGATGGTATTCCAATTCATCTTTACCGGATAGTCAAAGAATTTCTTCCGGTAATAGATGCGGGAGACCCGATTGCGGGTAAGCATGACCCGATCTACCTGGTCCGGGTCGGGGCCGCCAGGGGTCAGTTTCACATCGCGGCCCAGAAGGCGGTCATCCATGGCGGGAGAGCCCTGCTTGGGCATGATCTCGTCCCACCAATCTAATACCTGCTGATCTTTGCTGAAAAAACGGTGGCCTCCGATGTCCATGCGGTTGCCGTTGTGCCGCACGGTGCGGGAGATGCCGCCGATCTGATCAGACGCCTCTAATATCAGGACGTCATACGGGGGGGTATTTGTAGGTTTCATCAGTTCATAGCCGGCGGTGATGCCGGCGGGACCTGCACCGATAATGACAACTTTTTCCAAGACTGTTCGCCTCCTACCAGTTATATTACAACATAACACTTGCTTTTTCAACAAAAAAGTCCGCGCTCTCGAAAGAGAGCGCGGACTTGCGCGTTTTGGAAGGGCTGCCGTTTTAGGACGCGGCGGCCTCGGACTTCTCCACGGTGGTGTGGATGACGTGGCGGGGGCAGACCTCGGCGCAATGGCCGCAGTGGGTGCATTTGCTCTGGTCGATGACCGCCAGGAAGTTGGTGATGGTGATGGCGTCGGCGGGGCACTCCTTCTTGCACTTCATGCAGCCGATGCAGCCGAAGTCGCAGTACTTGGTGATGGCCGCGCCCTTGTCGGTGGAGTTGCAGCCCACGGCGTTGGTGTAGCTGGCGGGGACCTTGGTGATCAGCTTCTTGGGGCAGGTCTCGGCGCACTTCATGCAGCCGACGCACTTGCTGGTGTCCACCTTGGCGATGCCGTCCACCACGTGCATGGCGTCGAAGGGGCAGGCCGCGGCGCAGTCGCCGAAGCCCAGGCACCCGGCCGGGCAGATGTTGGCGCCGTTGCCGCCGCCCAGGCGGGTGGCAGCCAGGCAGGAGTTCAGGCCCTCGTACTCGAATTTCTTCTTGGTGTGGCCGCAGGTGCCGGAGCAGCGCACGAACGCCACGCTGGCCTCGCCGGCCTCGGCCGCCACGCCCATGATCTCGCCGATGGCGGAGGCGGCTTTGGCGCCGCCGGGGACGCAGGCGTTCACCGGCGCCTCGCCCTTGGCGACGGCAGCGGCGTAACCGTCACAGCCGGGATAGCCGCAGGCGCCGCAGTTGGCGCCGGCCAGCACGGCCCGGACGGCCTCTTCCTTGGGGTCCTTTTCCACATAGAACACCTTGTTGGCGATGGCCAGCAGGATGCCGAACAACAGGCCCAGCGCGCCCAGGATCAGGATCGCTAAAACAATCGTCATTTCTAAGCGCCCTCCTTATACAGGGATCTTCATGCCGGAGAAGCCCATGAACGCCAGAGCGAACAGAGCCGCGGACACGAGGCAGATGGCAAAGCCCTCGAAGGCCTTGGGGTAATCGGCGAACTGCAGCCGCTCACGCACGCTGGCGAACAGGACGATGGCCACCGTGAAGCCCAGGCCGCCGGTGAAGCCGTCCACCAGGCTCTCCAGGAAGTTGTAGTTGTTCTGGGTGTTCAGCAGCACCACGCCCAGCACCGCGCAGTTGGTGGTGATCAGGGGCAGGAAGATGCCCATGGCGGAGTACAGCGCCGGGATGGCCTTCTTCAGGAACATCTCCACGAACTGCACCAGCACCGCGATGACCAGGATGTAGGCCACGGTCTGCATGAAGCCGGCCACGCCCGCGGGGATCAGCAGCAGGTCGTTGATGACCCAGCAGATGGCGGAGGCCATGGTCATGACGAAGATGACGGCCACGCTCATGCCGGTGGCGGTACTCATCTTGTTGGACACGCCCAGGAACGGGCAGATGCCCAAAAACTGGGAGAAGATGAAGTTGTTCGTCAGGATCGCCGCCAGGGAGATGGCAACGATGGACGAAAAAGTCACAGGTTCATAACTCATTGCTGGACCTCCTTCTTTTCTTTCCGGGCCTTCTTCTCATTGCTCTTACGCAGCGCGTACTGCATCACGGCCATGAGAACGCCCAGAGTGAGGAAGCCGCCGAAGGGAAGCGTCAGCGCGCCAGCGCCGAAGCCCTCGGGGATGATGCGGAAGCCGGCGCCGGTGCCGTCCATGGTCACCATGCTGGTGGCGCCGTTGAGCAGGCCGCCGCCGATGGTGCCGGAGCCGAGCAGCTCACGGAACAGGCACATCAGCACCAGCACGCAGGTGTAGCCCAGGCCCTGGAACACGCCGTCACGGAAGGACAGGAACACGCTCTCCTTGGAGGAGAAGGCCTCGGCGCGGCCGATGATGATGCAGTTGACCACGATCAGCGGGATGAACACGCCCAGCGACTCGCTCAACGCGGGGATGAATGCCTTCAGCACCAGGTCCACGATGGTGACGAAGCCGGCGATGACCACCACGAAGATGGCCAGACGGACCTGCTCGGGGATGATCTTCCGGATGGCGGAGATAACCACGTTGCAGCAGGTGAGGATGATAAGGACCGACAGGCCCATGCCGATGCCGTTGAACAGGGACGTGGAGATGGCCATGGTCGCGCACAGGCCGATCTGCTGCACCAGCACAGGGTTATTGGTGATAAGGCCCTCGGTAAGCTGTTTCTTTGCGTTCATAACGATACCCCCTTAACCCAAATCTGCACAGGCGTCCAGCGCGGCGGTGACGCCGGTGCTGACGGCCCGGGAGGTGATGGTGGCGCCGGAGATGGAGTCGATCTGGCCGCCGTCCTTATCCACGGCCACGGGACTGGTCAGGCCCACAAACTGGGACCGGAAGGCGTCGCCCTTTTCGCTCTGCTGGGAGGCGATGGCGCCCAGGCCGGCCGTCTCGCTGGAGGAGGTGATGGACACGCCGGTGCAGGTCAGGTCCGCGCTCACGCCCACCATCATGGTGACGTTGCCCTGGGAACCGGACTCGGTGACCTGGGCCACCCAGCCGCCGCCCTCGGCGGCGTACAGGGCGTCCAGGGCCTCGGGAACGTCCTCGTCCGCGAACTGTTCATAGCTGTCGGCGGGGAGGACGGCCTTCATGGCGTTCTCGACCTTCACCCTATCGTTGTTTTCGATGGTCTCTGCGGTCAGCGCGTTCACGCCGCCCAGGACCAGGGCTACCACGGCCGCGACGAGCAAAAGGATCACGGCGGGCTTGATAAAATCAATGACCTTTTTCATGCCTTAGCGTCCTCCTTCTTGGCCTTGGTCTTCTTGCCCACCACGCCGAAGCGGCGGGGAGCGGTGTGCTGGTCGATCAGCCACGCGCACAGGTTCATCACCAGGATGGCGAAGCTGACGCCCTCGGGGTAGGAGCCGAAGTAGCGGATCAGCACGGTCAGCAGGCCGCAGCCCACGCCGTAGATCAGCTGGCCCTTGGGGGTCACGGGGCTGGTGCAGTAGTCGGTCGCCATGAAGATGGCGCCCAGCATCAGGCCGCCGGACAGCAGGTTCTGGAGCATCCAGAACAGGGCGTTGTTGCCCCGGGGGAAGATCAGGGTCAGCACCGCGACGGTGCCGATGTAGGTCACGGGGATGCGGAGGGAGATGACCTTGCGGTACACCAGCCACGCGCCGCCCAGCAGCAGCGCCAGCGCGCTGACCTCGCCGAGGCAGCCGCCGATGTTGCCGATCAGCATATCGAACACGGCGTTGAACTCACCGTCCACCAGCTGGCCCGCGTGCAGGCTGGACAGCGGGGTGGCGGCGGTGGCGGCGTCGATGTGCTGGAACCGGGCGGGGGCCCAGGTGGTCATCCGCACGGCGTAGCTGATCAGCAGGAACGCACGGCCCGCCAGAGCGGGGTTGAGGATGTTCTTGCCGATGCCGCCGAACAGCTGCTTGACCACCACGATGGCGAAGAAGGCGCCGATGATGGCCAGCCACCAGTTGTCGGCGGTGGGGGGCATGCAGAAGGCCAGCAGCATACCGGTGACCACGGCGGACAGGTCGCCCACGCCGCCGGGCTTCTTGAGGAGTTTGCGATAGAGGAACTCGAACACCACGCAGCTGATGACGGACACGGCCGTGACGATCAGCGGGTCGACGCCGAACATCACCACCGACATCACCAGCGCCGGCAGCAGGGCGATGATCACGTCCAGCATGATGGCCCGGGTGCTGCGGGGGGTGCGGATATGGGGAGAGGAGGATACGATCAGTTTACGCTCTTCGTTCATCTCACTTTTCCTCCTTCTTTTCTTCCTTGGCAGGCTCGGCCTTGGCGGCGGCCTCGGCCTCGGCTTTGGCCTTTTCGGCCTCTTCCTTGGCCTTCAGGGCGGCCAGATGGGCCTGGACCATGGCCTTGCCGGTCTTGAACGCGTGGGTCAGGTGCAGCCGGCCCGGGCAGATGTAGGAGCAGGAGCCGCACTCCACGCAGTCCATGATGTTCAGCTTCTGGAGCATCTCCACGTCGCCCTTCTGCTGGTACATGTACATGTAGATGGGCTGCAGGTTCATGGGGCAGCCGTCCACGCACTGGCCGCAGCGGATGCACACGGGGTCGGCGACGGTCTTGTCCTCGTCGCCGGCGAAGGCCAGCAGGGACGCGGTGCCCTTGCCGCAGGGGACCTCCAGATCGTACTGGGCCATGCCCATCATCGGGCCGCCCATGATGATCTTCCAGGGCTCCTTGGCGAAGCCGCCGGTCTGCTCGAACACCCACTCCATGCTGGTGCCCACCCGGACCTTCACGTTCTTCGGGTCGGCGATGGCGGAGCCGGCGACGGTGACCACCCGCTCGATGGCGGGCCAGCCCTCGTAGCAGGCGCGGTAGACGCTGTAGGCGGTGAAGGTGTTGAACACGTTGCAGCCCACCGCGGCCGGCAGCCCTCCGGGGGGCACCTCGCGGCCGGTGATGGTCTTGATCAGCGTCTTCTCAGCGCCCTGGGGGTACTGGCACTTCAGGGGCACGATCTCGATGCCCATCTGCTTGGCGCCCTTGAAGTTGAGCAGGTCGATGGCGAACTTCTTGTTCAGCTCGATGCCGAAGTAGGCCTTGTCCACCTTGCAGGCCTTCATGATGAGGGCGATGCCCTTGAGAAGCTCCTCGGGGTGCTCCACCATGGTGCGGTAGTCGCTGTTTATGTACGGCTCGCACTCGGCGCCGTTGATGATGACGGTGTCCACCTTGCCCCAGCCGCTGGTGATCTTGAACGCGGTGGGGAACGTGGCGCCGCCCATGCCCACGATGCCGGCCTCGCGGACGATGTCCGCGATCTGCTCGGGGCTCTCCAGGGCCTCCGCGGGGGCGGGGACCATGGTCTCGGCAGGGGTGTCCTTGAAGTCATTCTCGATGACCACAGAGGTCACCATGTTGCCGAGGTTGTTCAGATGGGGCTCGATGGCCACCACCTTGCCGGAAACGGAGGCGTGGATGGGCGCGGATACGGGGGCTTTCGCCTCGCCGATCTTCTGGCCCAGCTTCACCTCGTCGCCCACAGCCACCAGCGGCGTACAGGGCGCGCCGATGTGCTGGGACATGGGGATGACCACCTGCGGGGGTTGGGGGATGGTGGTTATCACCGCTTCGTTGGCGGGTGCCTTCATGTCATTCGGATGCACACCGCCGTGGGACTTAAAGAGCATGAGCATCACCTCTTGCAATTTTATACTTTGATATAATAGCACATAAAAGCCCAACTGTCTATAACTTAATTCTTCAAATTGTGCAAACAAACCGGATTTTTTTCGCTTCTCCGCGGGCCGGGCCCTCCGGCCGCCCTTCGCTTCACATTATAATATGTGCGTGTCCGAAAGAATAGATATCAAAGTTATCCGTTCCAGGGGGCCTCTGGCAGCGGCGCCGGGGCGGAAAGGAGAGGAAACGTAAAATATTTTACGTTTATCGTAAAAAATTTATTGACAAACGTGCAAACTCGCGCTATACTGTACCCAACTTCAAAGGGAGGCGCTGCAAAATGGAAAGAATGATGAAAACGACCCGCGTGATCGACGGCTTCGTCAAGGTGTTCCGGGGCATATGCTTCGGCGTGGCGATCGCGGTGGTGATCCTGCTGGCGATAGAGCTGGTCCTGCCCCAGGCCCAGTTCGAGGAACTCGTGAACTCGTCCGAGATGATGATGGACTTCGGGAACGTGGAGGTCCACACCAACCGGGCGCTGTCGCTCCAGGGCCCGGTGCGGACGACGGTGACGCTGATGCTGGTGTGCGCGGCGCTGGCCATGTCGCTTGCCGCCTGGGGGCTGAACCTGCTGCACCGGGTCCTCGTCCCCATGCGGGACGGCAGGCCCTTTGACGGCAGCGTGTCCGGCGCGCTGCGAAAGCTGGGCTGGGTGACCCTCTTCGGCGGGCTGGGCGTCAAGTTCCTGTCCTGGACCGTGTCGCTGCTGGAGCTGCGGCTGTACGACTTCTCGGAGATATTCCTGCCGGAGACCGTCACCGGGTACACGGTGCATATCCCGCTGGGCGGCGGGCTGATCGCGCCGGTGGTGATCCTGCTGCTGTCCCACGTCTTCCAGTACGGCGAACAGCTCCAGCGGCAGTCCGACGAGACGCTGTGAGGTGAGCCCATGCCTATCATACTGCGTCTGGACCGGGTCATGGCCGACCGGAAGATGTCCCTGAACGCCCTTTCGGAAAAGGTGGGCGTCGCCAACGTCAACCTCTCCAAGATCAAGACCGGGAAGATCAGCGCCATCCGCTTCTCCACCCTGGAGGCCATCTGCGAGGCGTTGGACTGCCAGCCGGGGGACATCCTGGAATATAAAAAAGAGGAATAATTAAATGTGAGGGGCGCGGCAAAACCGCGCCCTGACCGCATTTGCAACCACAGGTTGCGGCATTTTCAAGCGAACTTTCTTGCCTGCAACGGGAAAAACGGGTATGCTGACGGCAGACATGAAAGGAGATGAGCGCTTATGACCATGGGCGACAAGATCGTGGAGCTGCGCCGAAAGGCGGGCTGGAGCCAGGAGGAGCTGTCCGAGCGGCTGGACGTGTCCCGCCAGTCCGTGTCCAAGTGGGAGGGCGGCCTGGCCATCCCCACAGTGGACAAGCTGCTGGAGATGAGCCGGCTGTTCGGCGTGACCACGGATTATTTATTAAAGGATGAACTGGAGGCCCAGGAGCCGGCGGCGCCGGCCGGTCCGCCCCTGCGGCAGGTGACGGTGGCGGAGGCGGAGGCGTTCCTGGCGCTGAAGGAGGCGTCGGCCCGGCCCATCGCCCTGGGCGTGGCGCTGTGCATCCTCTCGCCGGTGTGCTTCATCCTGCTGGGCGGGCTGTCCGCGTTCCGCCCCGTCCAGGGGTCCGTTATGACGGTGGGGCTGGCCGTGCTGTTCGCCTTCGTGGTGCCGGCGGTGGCCCTGTTCGTGACCTGGGGCGTGCGGCTGGGGAAATACGAGTATCTTGAGAAGGAGAACTTTTCCGCCGCCCCCGGCGTGGAGGACTTGGCCCGGAGCCGCATGGAGGCCCTGGCTGAAGCCAGGCCCCGCCGGCTGGCGGCCGGCGTGAGCCTGTGCGTGGCGACGGGAGCAGCCGTAGCGGTGCCGCCCTTTTTGTCCGAATGGCTGCACGTGATCATATTTCGGGCCGGCGGCGTCGGATTGCTGCTGGTGCTGGTGGCGGCGGGGGTGTACCTCATCATCACCGCGTCTATCCCCTGGGGCGCCTGCCAGATGCTGCTCCAGGAGGGGGACTACGCCCCGGAGCGGAAAGCGCCTCTGTACCGGACGGTCTGGATCGTGTACTGGTGTACGGTCACGGCGATATACCTGGGCTGGAGTTTTTATACCCGGCGGTGGGACGAGACGTGGATCGTCTGGCCGGTGGCGGGGGTGCTGTTCGGCGCCGTCTCCGCCGCCCTGCGGCTGATACACCGGAGAAAGAAGTAAACGAAACGGGCGCGTTGCAAAACGCGCCCGTACATTATGGAAAGCCTCCCCTGTGCAAGGGGAGGTGGGCCGCTGAAAGCGGCTCGGAGGGGTTGTCTGTTATTCGCCGTTACAATCCCCCGTCTCCGGCTGCCGCCGAAGACAGCCCCCTTTGCACAAGGGGGCCGTTTTTTATTGTGCGCCTGCGGCGCTGAATGTTCTTTATTCCGCTGCTTTCGCCGCTTCCTGTTCGGCGATCTTTTTCTTCCAGCAGCGGTGGCACATGGCGGTGTAGGTGTCGTTGCCGCCCAGCATCACCTGCTGGCCCTGGGTGACCACGTTGCCCTCGGCGTCCAGCCGGGCGTTCACCACCGCCTTGCGGCCGCAGGTGCAGATGGTCTTGATCTCCGTGATGGAGTCGGCCACCTCCATCAGCCGCCGGGCGCCGGGGAACAGGTGGGTGAGGAAGTCGGTCCGCAGCCCGAAGCACATCACCGGCACGTCCGCCTGGTCCACGATGTCCCGCAGCTGGTCGATCTGGGCGGGGGTGAAGAACTGGGCCTCGTCGGCGATGATCACGTCGCACCAGCCCGCGGACTGGTAGAGGTCGCCTATGTTGTCCTCCGGGGCGATCACGTCCCCCTGGGCCTCCAGGCCGATGCGGGAGCGCACCGCGCTCACCCCGTCCCGGGTGTCGGTGGCGGGCTTTATGAGCCAGCAGCGCATACCCTGCTCCTCGTAGTTGAACTTGGCGATCAGGGCCTGGGCGGACTTGCTGGAGCCCATGGCGCCGTATTTGAAGTAAAGTTTAGCCATCTCTCTGTTCCTCCTCCAGATGGGCCTGGATGCGCCGGATCAGCAGCTCCGTGGCCACCTCGTTGTACCCGCCCTCGGGGATGATCACGTCCGCCCGGCGGCGGGACGGCTCCACATACAGCTCGTGCATGGGCTTGACGGTGGTCAGGTACTGGTTCACCACGCTCTCCAGGCTCCGGCCCCGGTCCCGCACGTCCCGGACGATGCGCCGCAGGATACGCACGTCCGCGTCCGCGTCCACGAACACCTTGATGTCCAGGCTCCGGCACAGCGTCTCGTCCGCCAGGATCAGGATGCCCTCCACCAGCACCACCGGCGCCGGCTCGATGCGCTGGGTCCGGGCGGAGCGGTTGTGTACGGTGTAGTCGTACACCGGCCCGTCCACCGCCTGACCACGGCGCAGCGCCGCCAGGTGCTTCACCAGCAGGTCCGTCTCAAAGGCGGCCGGCTCGTCGTAGTTCAGCTTGGAACGCTCCTCCATGGTGAGGTCGTCATGGGCGCGGTAGTAGTTGTCGTGGTACAGGGTGCAGACCCGGTCCTCGAACTGCCGCTGCAGCCGCCGAGTGATGGTGGTCTTGCCGCTGCCGGTGCCTCCGGCGATGCCGATGGTGAGTATCTTTCCCACGGGCGGACCCCCTCTTTTTCCTATTTAAAATGATTCTACCATAAAAACGGCCCGGTGGCAAGGCGGAGTTGTTTTGGCAGAAATTGGTATTTTTGAAACTATTTTGCAATATCTCGTTGCCGTTTTTTTATGTGTTTTCCGTTGCGCCAGGGGGGTGGACATGGTATAATCATGGTGTACGTAAACGAAAGACCCGCAAAGAAGAAACATATTATTTTTAAGGAGGAACCCCATGAAAAAGTTTCTTGCGCTTCTTCTTGCCCTGATCATGGTCCTGTCTCTGTCCGCCGTCGCGTTCGCGGCCGAGGGCGAGGAGGCTGTTGATCCCGATTCTATCGAGGACAACATGACCGCCGCTGACGGCGTCTACAAGGTAGCGTTCGTCACCGACGTGGGCCAGCTCAAGGACAAGAGCTTCAACGAGGGCACCTGGAACGGCGTGAAGTGCTATGCCGCCGCTCATGAGCTGTCCTACAAGTACTATCAGCCCGCCAACGGCGCTGAGGCCACCGACGACGACCGCATCAAGGCCATGCAGGACGCCGTGGACGGCGGCGCCGAGATCATCGTGTGCGCCGGCTTCCTGCAGGAGGCTGCCCTGACCGCTACCGCCATCGCCAACCCCGACGTGAATTTCGTCTTCATCGACGGCTGGGCGCTGGCTGACGCGGACGGCAACCCGCTGGAGAACGTGGCTGCCGTCTCCTATCAGGAGGAGCAGAGCGGCTACTTCGCCGGCTACGCCGTGGTGAAGGAAGGCTACACCCAGCTTGGCTTCTGCGGCGGCGGCGGCGGCACCAACCCGGCCTGCTGCCGTTACGGCTACGGCTTCGTGCAGGGCGCTGCGGCGGCTGCCGAGGAGATGGAGACCGAGGTCGCCATCAACTACTCCTGGGCTTACGGCGCCAACTTCCAGGCCTCTCCGGAGCTGCAGACCATGGTCAACGGCTGGTATGAGAACAACACCGAGATCGTCTTCTCCTGCGGCGGCTCCATTTTCGACTCCATCACCGCTGCGGCCAGCGCCAACGACGGCGCGGTCATCGGCGTGGACGTGGACCAGTCCCTCCAGTCCGATACCGTTGTGACCTCCGCCATGAAGGACCTGAAGGGCTCCACCGAGTGGGCCATCGGCAAGTTCTATGACGGCGAGTGGGACGAAGTGGGCGGCGTCGGCACCGTCCTGGGCGTCAACGACGGCTACGTGGGCATCCCCACCGCCACCTGGCAGCTGACGAACTACTCCGTCGAGGATTATGAGAAGCTGGTCGAGGCCATGAAGGCCGGCGATGTGGTGGTCGACGCCACCGTCCTGCAGGGCGGCGACATCGTCGACGTTTACGCTGACAGCGATTACGTCCACATCAACTACGTCGAGTGATCTGACACAGCAACGAAGGGAAGGGGAAGAGCGCCACTCTTCCCCTTCTTTTCTAAGAGACAGCCGATTTCCGGCAATTCCACGCAAAGGAGGCGCGAGAATGGAGCAGAACCCGGAATATGTCATTGAGATGCTCCACATCACCAAGGAATTTCCCGGCATCAAGGCCAACGACGACATCACCCTCCAGCTGCGAAAGGGCGAGATACACGCCCTGCTGGGCGAGAACGGCGCCGGCAAAAGCACCCTCATGAGCGTGCTGTTCGGCCTTTACCAGCCGGAGCAGGGGGAGATCCGCAAGAACGGCCAGCCGGTGAAGATAGACAGCCCCAACGACGCCACCGCGCTGCACATCGGCATGGTGCATCAGCACTTCAAGCTGGTGGACGTGTTCACGGTCCTGGACAACATCATCCTGGGCGCCGAGGACACGAGGATGGGCTTCCTGCAAAAGAAGGACGCCCGGAAAAAGGTGCAGGCATTGAGCGAGCAGTACGGCCTGCACGTGGACCTGGACGCCAAGGTAGAGGACATCACCGTGGGTATGCAGCAGCGCACGGAGATACTGAAGATGCTCTACCGGGACAACGAGATCCTGATCTTCGACGAGCCCACCGCGGTGCTGACGCCCCAGGAGATCGAGGAGCTGATGCAGATCATGAAGAACCTTGCCGCCGAGGGCAAGAGCATCCTGTTCATCTCCCACAAGCTCAACGAGATCATGGAGGTGTCCGACCGGGTGACGGTGCTTCGCAAGGGCAAGTACGTGGGCACCGTGGACACCGCCAGCACCACCAAGGAGGAGCTGTCCCGCATGATGGTGGGCCGGCCGGTGCAGCTGGTGGTGGACAAGTCCCCCGCCCAGCCCAAGGAGCCGGTGCTGACGGTCCAGGGCCTGTGCGTGCCCTCCCGCATCCACAAGCACGACGCGGTGAAGGACGTGAGTTTCACCGTCCACGCTGGGGAGATCGTTTGCATCGCCGGCATCGACGGCAACGGCCAGACCGAGTTCGTCCAGGCCCTGACGGGGCTGGAGCGGGCCAGCGCCGGCCATATCGAACTGTGCGGCCACGACATCACCCATCAGTCCATCCGCGCCCGCAGCCAGGCGGGCATGAGCCACATCCCCGAGGACCGGCACAAGCACGGGCTGGTGCTGGACTTCACCCTGGAGCAGAACATGGTCCTCCAGCGCTACTATGAGCCACGGTTCCAGAACCACGGCTTCATCCGCTTCGACGCGGTGCGCTCCTACGCCGAGGACCTGATCCGACGGTACGACGTGCGCTCCGGCCAGGGGCCCGTCACCATCGCCCGGAGTATGTCCGGCGGCAACCAGCAGAAGGCCATCGTGGCCCGGGAGATCGACCGGGACCTGCCGCTGATCGTGGCGGTCCAGCCCACCCGCGGCCTGGACGTGGGCGCCATCGAGTACATCCACGGCCAGCTGGTGGCCCAGCGGGACGCGGGCAAGGCGGTGCTGCTGGTGAGCCTGGAGCTGGACGAGGTGATGAACCTGTCCGACCGCATCCTGGTGATGTACGAGGGCGAGATCGTGGGCGAACTTGACCCGAAGAAGACCACCGTGGAGGAGCTGGGCCTGTATATGGCCGGCGCCAAGCGTCAGGGAAAGGAGCGTGCGAGCGCATGAAAGAGAAGACTCCCCTGTTGCAGCGGGACGGCGCCCGTTCGGTGCTGGCCTCCCTGATCAGCATCGTGATCGGCCTGGCGGCCGGGTCGCTGGTGGTGCTGCTGGTGGGCCTGTTCAACAGCGGCATGGGCCTCAAGGCCGCCTGGGAGGGCATCCGGCTCATCTTCCTGGGCCTGTTCAGCACCGGGCGCAACGCCACCGGCGGATTGAGTTTCGGCTTCAACCCGGTGACCTTCGGCAATATGCTGTTCCGGGCCACGCCCCTGATCATGACCGGCCTGTCCGTGGCGGTGGCCTACAAGACGGGCCTATTCAACATCGGCGCGCCGGGCCAGTACCTGGCCGGCACCGCCGCCACCCTGTTCATCGCCCTGGAGATCCCCTCCAGCGCGGTGCCCACATGGATCATCTGGATATTGGCGTTCCTGGGCGGCATGGCCGCCGGCGCCCTGTGGGGCGCCATCCCCGGCCTGCTCAAAGCCATGCTGAACATCAACGAGGTCCTGGCCTGCATCATGACCAACTGGATCTCCGCCAACCTGGTCACCTGGGTGTTCGACGTGAGCAATCTGAAAAACACCGTAGAGAACACCAAGACCGCCTACATCTACAAGACCACCTTCAACGGCGTGGAGACGCCCAAGATGTTCCTGGACAAGATCTTCCCCGGCTCCCAGGTCAACGGCGGCATCCTGATCGCCGCGGTCCTGGCGGTGGCCATGTACATCCTGTTTTCCAAGACCACCCTGGGCTACGAGCTGAAGGCCTGCGGCGCCAACCGCCACGCCGCCAAGTACGCCGGCATCAAGGACAAGCGCAGCATCGTGCTGTCCATGGCCATCGCCGGCGCCATGTCCGGCGCGGGCGCGGCGCTGTATTACCTGGCGGGCAACACGGAGTTTTTCTGGAGTACCTACCAGTCCCTGCCCGCCACCGGCTTCAACGGCATCCCCGTGGCACTGCTGGCGGTGTGCAACCCCATCGCCGTGATCTTTACGGGTATGTTCATGTCCATGCTGGACATCGCCGGCCAGCAGCTCACCGCCCTGACGGCCTATAACGAATACATCACCGACGTGATCATCGCCGTGATCGTGTACCTGTCCGCCTTCTCCCTGGTGATCAAGCTGTGGCTGGGCGGCCGGGCGAAGAAAAAGGCCGGCCCCAAGCCGGACGCCAACGCGGAGGACCCCGCGCCCGTGCCGGACGCGGCGGCTGGAAAGGAGGGCGAGGAGTAATGGCGTTTTTGGTCCGTTCTACCCTGATCTACGCCGTTCCCCTGATGATCGTGGCCCTGGCCGGCGTGTTCGCCGAGCGCAGCGGTATCATCAACCTGGCGCTGGAAGGCATCATGATCTTCGGCGCGTTCATCGGTGTGCTGTTCGTGCGCCTGGTGCAGCAGTGGGGCTGGTTCGACGCGGCCAAGCAGGCCGGCGACTGGGTGTCCCTGCAGGGCTTTATGCTGCTGGCCATGGTGACGGCGGCGGCCCTGGGCGCGGTGTTCTCGCTGCTGCTGGCGTTCGCGGCCATCAACCTGAAGGCCGACCAGACCATCGGCGGCACCGCCCTGAACCTGATGGCGCCGGCGCTGGTGCTGTTCCTGATCCGGGTCATCGCCAACCAGAACACTCTGCAGATGGCCACCGGCGACGCGGCCAGCTGGTTCATGATCAAAAAGACCATGTTCGGCTTCGACAAGAAGGCCCAGCTGGGCTTCTTCGCCAGCGCGTTCCTGGACAAGGTGTATTTAAGCACCTATATCTGCATCCTGCTGTTCATCGTCCTGTCCATCATCCTGTATAAGACCCGGTTCGGCCTGCGGCTGCGCTCCTGCGGCGAGAATCCCCAGGCCTCCGACTCCCTGGGCATCAACGTGGTGAAGATGCGCTACGCCGGCGTGACCATCTCCGGCGCCCTGGCCGGTATGGGCGGGTTCGTGTACGCGCTGACCACCACCAACTGCTCCTCCAACGGCGACGTGGCCGGGTTCGGCTTCTTGGCGTTGGCGGTGATGATCTTCGGCAACTGGAAACCGCTGAACATCGCCGGCGCGGCGCTGCTGTTCGGCCTGTTCAAGTGCATCGCCGCCTCCTATACCAGCCTGGACATCAACGGCGACGGGGTGTTCATGCTGGCCAACATCGGCCTGAACTCCAACTTCTACCGGCTGCTGCCCTACTTGGTGACGCTGCTGGTGCTGGCGTTCACCTCCAAGAGTTCCCGCGCCCCCAAGGCCGAGGGCATCCCCTACGACAAAGGGCAAAGATGATCAGTCGATTGCAAGGAGTTTCCCTCCTTGCGATCGAGAGAGATGCAGCTTGCTGCAGCGCAAAGGACCCCCGTCCGGTGGACGGGGGTCCTTCACGTTTGCAAGCTGATAAGTATGATCTCCCAGGCACATATCCTGGGAGATCATATCCGACTTTATTTGCCGCTCCGGCGGCAAACTCTGCGAGGCTGGGGGAGAGATACCCTCGCAAAACGGGCTTTTCTTTCTGGCATGGGCGTGGTATAGTAAAACAAAAACGAAACGGGAGGAAGAAGTATGAAAAAGCGGCTCTTGTGCCTGGTGCTGGCGCTGCTCCTGGCGCTGACGGCGGCGGCCCCGGCCTCTGCGGCGGGAGACAGTGCGCCGAAGATCACCTGGCTGACCCCGTATGTTGAAAACTCTGCGGCCAACCTTATGATCTATTACATCCCGGAATTGGAGCTGTTCTTTTTGTGGAGCGGCCAAGACTATGCCCTGGCGGACGCGCAGACGGGGCGGACGGCGGCCACGGAGGAGTACGACGGTGTGTGGCCGTTCCACGATGGTCTGGCTGCCGCGGAAAAGACCGACGGGGACGGGAACGTGAAATGGGGTTACATCGACGAGACGGGCGCGGTGGTCATCCCGTTGGAATACGATCAAGCGGCGCGGGCCTTTTCGGAGGACCTTGCCTATGTCAGTAAGAACGGCAAGTATGGCTATATCGACGAGACCGGCGCGGTGGTCATCCCGCTGGAATATGATGACGCTGGCTCCTTCTCGGAGGGTCTGGCCCGTGTCGGTAGGATGGCCGGGGACGGGAACGGGAACGTGAAATGGGGTTATATCGATAAGACCGGCGCAGTAGTCATTCCACTGGAATATGATGATGTGTATAACTTTTCGGAGGGTCTGGCCCGCGTCGGCAGGAAGGACGGGGACGGGAACACGAAGTGGGGTTATATCGACAAGACTGGCGCGGTGGTGGTCCCGCTGGAATACGATGAAGCAGATAACTTTTCAGAGGGCCTGGCCCGTGTCCAGAAGAACGGTAATTGGGGTTACGTCGACGAGACTGGCGCGGTGATCGTTTCGCCGGAAGAATATGATACTGTCGGGACCTTCTCGGCGGGCCTGGCCCGCGTCGTCAGGAAGGACGGGGACGGGAACACGAAGTGGGGTTATATCGACAAGACTGGCGCGGTGGTGGTTCCGCTGGAATACGATGAAACAGATAACTTTTCAGAGGGCCTGGCCAGTGTCAGGAAAAACGGCAAGTGTGGTTACATCGACGCCACGGGCGCGGTGGTGATCCCGATGGAATACGATTCGGCATTTGACTTCTCGCACGGCCTGGCCTGCGTCCAGAAGGATGGCAAGTATGGTTACGTCGATGAGACGGGCGCGGTGGTCGTCCCGATGGAATACGATTCTGCGGATTTGTTCGTTGGCGGCCTGGCCAGAGTTGGCAAATTTGACGCGGAGGCAAACGGGAGAAAGTGGGGTTACGTCGACGAGACGGGCGAGGTGGTCATCCCGCTGGAATACAGTTATGCAGCGTATATTTCGGATGGCCTGGCCCGCGTCGGCAGGATCGAAGAGGACAAAAGTACGAAGTGGGGCTTTTTCAGCACGACCGGCGCGGAGGTCCTCCCGGTGGAGTATGACGACTGCGGAGTTGTCTATACGGACACGCTTCGGACCCCAAGCCGTTTCTGCTATGCGATAAAAGGCGCCAGCATCGGCGTGTTTGAAAACCCCTATTACCAGGGCGAGTGAAGCGTATGACGCAAGGGCCTGCCGCGTTCGCGGCAGGCCCGATCTTATGCTCTCTCCCTCCGTCTCGGCCTCGCGGCCGAGCCACCTCCCTCGTCAGAGGGAGGCGGATAGGGAACGCGGGCAAGAATACAAAAAACGGGGCGGCGGAGCCGCCCCGAAGGTGGTCAGTGCTTTTTAGTCCTCCTGCGCGTCGGAGAACATCCCGTAGCCCCCGTCCTTGCGCTTGTAGACCACGGAGAACGCGCCGTCCTGCTCCTGGTCGCGGAAGGCGAAGAAGGTGTGGCCCAGCAGGTCCATCTGCATGGCGGCCTCCTCCGGGCTCATGGGCTTGATGGGGAAATGCTTGGCGCGGATGATCTTGTAATCCGGGGCCTCCTCGTCGTCCTCGGGCACGGACACCGGGGCGGAGGTGCGCTCAAAGGCGCCGTCCCGCAGGCGCTTTTCCAGCCGGGTCTTGTTCTTGCGGACCTGGCGGACCAGGGCGGCGCAGGCAGAGTCGATGGAGGCGAACATATCGCTGGTAGTCTCTGTCACCCGGTAGAACATACCGTTGTTCCGCAGCGTGACCTCCGCGGTGCAGCGGCCGCGCTCCGCGCTGAAGGTGACCGAGGCGTCGCTCTCCGTGCGGAAGAGCTTGTCGATCTTGCCGATCTTCTTCTCCGCGTAGGCGCGCAGCTCGTCGAACACCTCGTACTTTTTGCCGGTGAATGTGAATGTCATGGTTCTCGACCTCCTTTGTGAAAATTGTATCACGATTTTCCCGCGGGGGCAAGAGCGAGTTATGGATCTTTCCCAAATTTTGGTTTTTCCTCCCGGTGGAACAGCCGCAGCACCGACAGCAGCACCAGCGCCACGACCAGGCCTGTGGTGGCGCCGCTCATGTCGATGCACACGTCCCGCACCTGGGCGGCGCGGCCGGCGGAGAACAGCTGTATCCCCTCGTCGATGACCGCCGCCACGAGGCAGGCCGCCTCCGGCAGGAAGAACCGGCTGCGCCCGTCCCGGCGGACGAACAGCAGCCCCGTGAGAAAGCCCAGCAGCAGGTACTCGGAAAAGTGGGCCGCCTTTCGCACCAGCACGGTGGCGTCCTTGGAGAGGACGTGCCGCTCCAGCCAGTCCAGCAGCCGCTCCGCCAGCGCGCCCACCCGCGGGGGCAGATGCTCGATCAGCGCCGTCAGCCGGACCTGGATACGGCCGCTGTGCAGAAAGTCCAGCACGGGCTGCAACAGCTTTTTCACCCACTCGCTCTCCTCGCCGGACAGGTCGGCCGGGAGCATGGAGTTGACCCAGATGAACAGCAGCGTGAGCGCCACGCAGAAGAGAAGGATCTTTTGAGAGAGTTTTTTCATACCGGTATTGTCAGCCCAAATCGCGTTTTTGTCAAGATGCTATTGACTTTAAGGGGAACGGCGGTATAATATTAGGCGTGTTCATTTCGACAAGTTCATAGCCTTATCAAGAGTGGCGGAGGGACCGGCCCTGTGAAGCCCGGCAACCTGTGCGAGAGCAAAAGGTGCCAAATCCGGCGGTGTAAATCGGAAGATAAGGGACGATCGAGTTCTCTGCCCGCCGGCCTCCGGCGGGCGTTTTTGATGGCTGTGAAGAGTTTTTTTACCAAGGAGGAACAACAATGGGACACTATCTTTTCACCTCGGAATCGGTCACGGAGGGCCATCCCGACAAGATCTGCGACCAGATCGCCGACGCCATCCTGGACGAGATCATCGCCCAGGACCCCAACAGCCACGTGGCCTGTGAGTGTACCGCCACCACCGGCGTGGTGTATGTGATGGGGGAGATCAGCACCAGCTGCTATGTGGACATCCCCAAGATCGCCCGGGGCGTGCTGCGGGACATCGGCTACGACCGGGCCAAGTACGGCATGGACTGCGACACCTGCGCGGTGCTGACCGCCATCGACGAGCAGTCGCCGGACATCGCCATGGGCGTGAACGCCAGCCTGGAGCAGAAGTCCGGCGGCGAGGCGGCGGAGCTTGCCAACGGCGCCGGCGACCAGGGCATGATGTTCGGCTACGCCTGCGACGAGACGCCGGAGCTGATGCCCCTGCCCATCAGCCTGGCCCAGAAGATGGCCCGCCGACTGGCCCAGGTCCGCAAGGACGGGACCCTGCCCTACCTGCGGCCGGACGGCAAGACCCAGGTGACCGTGGAGTATGACGAAAATGACCGCCCCATCCGGGTGGACACGGTGGTCGTCTCCACCCAGCACGCCCCGGAGGCGGAGCAGAGCCAGATCCGGGAAGATATCATCCGGGAGGTCATCACCCCCATCATCCCCGCCGGCTTCGACCGGGGGGACATCAAGTACTTCGTCAACCCCACAGGCCGCTTCGTGGTGGGCGGGCCACAGGGCGACTCGGGCCTCACCGGCCGGAAGATCATCGTGGACACCTATGGCGGCAGCGCGCCCCACGGGGGCGGCTCCTTCTCCGGCAAGGACCCCACCAAGGTGGACCGTTCCGCCGCCTACGCCGCCCGCTGGGTGGCGAAGAACATCGTGGCCGCGGGCCTTGCCCGCCGCTGCCAGGTCCAGCTGGCCTACGCCATCGGCGTGGCCACGCCGGTGAGCGTGAACGTGACCACCTTCGGCACCGGCACCGTGTCCGACGGGGCGCTGCAAAAGGCGGTGACGGAGGTGTTCGACCTGCGCCCGGCCGCCATCATCCGGGACCTGGAACTGCGCCGGCCCATCTACCGCCAGCTGGCCGCTTACGGCCACATGGGGCGGGAGGACCTGGGCGTGGCCTGGGAGCGCACCGACCGGGCCGAGGCGCTGAAGGCCGCCGTGGCTGCGGGCTGAAGCTGAAAAAGAATATGTACAAGGAGAACGAGAGATGAATACGATCCGCGATATCGCCCTGGCCCCCAGCGGGGAGATGAAGATCGCCTGGGTGGAGCAGAATATGCCCCTGTGCCGCTCCATCGGGGAGGAATTTGAAAGCACCAAGCCCTTCGCCGGGCTGAAGATCGCCCTGTCCCTGCACCTGGAGGCCAAGGCCGCCTACCTGTGCCGGGTGCTGGCCCGGGGCGGCGCCGAGATGCACATCACCGGCGCCAACACCCTGTCCACCCAGGACGACGTGGTGGCGGCCCTGGCGGCCGGGGGCCTGGAGGTCCACGCCATCCACGGCTGCTCCCCCCAGGAGTACGAGGCCAACATCGACAAGGTCCTCTCCGCCGGGCCAAACATCATCATCGACGACGGCGGCGACATGGTCCACCGGATACACACGGCCTACACCCACCTGCTGCCCGGGGTGATCGGCTCCTGCGAGGAGACGACCACCGGCATCATCCGCCTGAAGCAGATGGACCGGGCCGGCACCCTCCGCTTCCCGGCGGTGCTGGTCAACGACGCCGACTGCAAGCACCTGTTCGACAACCGCTACGGCACCGGCCAGTCCGTGTGGGACGGCATCATGCGTACCACCAACCTGATCGTGGCTGGCAAGGACGTGGTGGTGGCCGGGTACGGCTGGTGCGGCAAGGGCGTGGCCATGCGGGCCAAGGGCCTGGGCGCCCGGGTCACGGTCACAGAGGTGGACCCCATCCGGGCCATCGAGGCGGTGATGGACGGCTTCACCGTCCTGCCCATGGCCGAGGCCGCGTCAATCGGCGACATCTTCTGCACCGTCACCGGCTGCGAGAACGTCATCACCGCCGAACACTTCCCCCTGATGAAGGACGGCGCCATCCTCACCAACGCCGGCCACTTCGACGTGGAGGTGGACGTGCGGGGCCTGGAGGAGTACGCCCTGTCCAAGTACGAGGCCCGGCACAACATCGACGGCTACCGCCTGCCCAACGGCCGGACCGTGTTCGTCATCGGCGAGGGGCGGCTGGTGAACCTGGCCTCCGGCGACGGCCACCCGGCGGAGATCATGGATATGTCCTTCGCCATCCAGGCCCTGTCCGCCCGGTATCTGGCGGACAACCGGGGCAAGCTGGCCCCGGGGGCGATACCCGTTCCCCGCCAGATCGACGTGGACGTGGCCAGCCGGAAGCTGGCCACCCTGGGCGTCGCCATCGACACCCTCACCCCAGCCCAGCGGGAGTACCTGGGCGTGTAAAAGAAAACGACATGGCAAAGGGCCTGCCGCACACGCGGCAGGCCCTTATTGTTGACGGCCCAAGCATGGGCGTGGTATAGTAAAACAAAAACGAAACGGGAGGAAAGAATATGAAAAAGCGGATGTTGTCCCTGGTGCTGGCGCTGCTGCTCACGCTGACAGTGGCTGCGCCGGCCTCGGCGGCGGGGAACGGCGCGCCAAAGATCACTTGGCTGACCCCCTCCGCTGACCCTGACCGACTCACGATCTATTACATCCCGGAGCTGGATATGTTCTCGCTGTGTGAGTATTTGACCCCAATTGCCATGGCGGACGCGCAGACGGGGCGGACGGTGACCTCGGAGGAGTACGACTTGGTATATCCGTTTTCGGATGGCCTGGCCTTGGTCAGAAAGGTCGAAGTGAACGGAAGCTGGACGAATTATAAGTATGGGTATATCGACGCCACCGGCGCGGTGGTGGTCCCGCTGGAATATGATGATGCAGATGATTTTTCGGAGGGCCTGGCCCCTGTCTGCAAGGACGACAAGTATGGGTATATCGACGCCACCGGCGCGGTAGTCGTCCCGCTGGAATATGATCGTGCGCGGGATTTCTCAAACGGTCTGGCCCCTGTCGGCAAGTACGACGCGGACGGGAACTTGAAGTATGGCTACATCGACGCCACGGGCGCGATGGTGATCCCGCTGGAATACGATAACGCACGTAGCTTTTCGGAGGGTCTGGCCCCTGTCGCCAAGTACGATGCGAACTTGAACTGGAAGTATGGCTACATCGACGCCACCGGTGCGGTGGTGATCCCGCTGGAATATGGTGAAACATCTGGCTTCTCAGATGGTCTGGCCAATGTCGTCAAGTACGACGCGAACGTGAACATGAAGTATGGCTATATCGACGCCGCCGGCGCGGTGGTTCTCCCGCTGGAATACGATAACGCATCTGGCTTTTCGGAAGGTCTGGCCCGCGTCGGCAGGAAGGACGCGGATGGGAACTGGAAGTATGGTTACATCGACGCCGCCGGCGCGGTAGTGATCCCGCTGGAATACGATGATGCATCTGGCTTTTCAAATGGTCTAGCCTCGGTCTGCAAGGACGGCAAGTATGGTTACATCGACGCCACGGGCGCGGTAGTGATCCCGCTGGAATACGATGATGCATCTGGCTTTTCAAATGGTCTAGCCCCGGTCTGCAAGGACGGCAAGTACGGTTACATCGACGCCACGGGCGCGGTAGTGATCCCGCTGGAATACGATGATTGCGGAGATGTCTATACGGACACGGATCGGACCCACGGCCATTTCTTCTATGTGGTGAAAGGTATCAGCATCGGTGTGTTTGAGAATCCCTATTACGAGGGTGAGTGAAGCGTATGACGCAAGGGCCTGCCGCGTTCGCGACAGGCCCTTTTTCTGTGTTCAGCCGGCGAGGAGCCCGGCGGCCCGCAGGCTGGCCAGCAGCGCATTGAGCTGCGCGGCCACGGCCGGCGCGGTGGCCGTCCCCGGGTCGGCCACGTCCGCCACCGCCGCGGCCGGGGCGACCGTTCCCGCGGGGCCAGTGGGACCCTGGGGGCCGGTGGGACCAGTGGGACCGACAGCGCCGTCTGCGCCAGCAGGTCCAGTGGGACCGATAGCGCCGGCGACGCCGGCAGGGCCGGTGGGGCCAATGGCTCCGTCCACGCCCGCAGGTCCGGTCGGGCCAGTAGCGCCCGCGACGCCAGCAGGTCCAGTCGGACCAATGGCGCCCGCGATACCAGCAGGTCCAGTCGGGCCAATAGCGCCCGCGATACCCGCAGGTCCGGTCGGGCCAATAGCGCCCGCGATACCAGCAGGTCCAGTCGGACCAATGGCGCCCGCGACGCCAGCAGGTCCGGTCGGGCCGATGGCGCCCGCGACGCCGGCAGGTCCAGTGGGGCCAACAGGCCCCTGGGCGCCGGCAGGTCCAGTGGGGCCAGTAGCGCCGGCGACGCCGGCAGGTCCGGTGGGTACAGTTATTTTAGCACAACACTATGCTGTTTTATCGCTGATAACATGAAGTTCGTTCTTGTTGTTCTCTATAAACTCCACGATTCGGCGATATTGGTCGGCAAAGTTAAAGACTATATCAACAGTGCCGTCCTCATGGATATAAATTGTATCGACCAATTCCACAAGCAGTCCACGGGTCAGGGATTTAATATTCCTATGGGCTAAAAAAGTTGATAAATAAGGGTCTTGCGTAGTGACGCCTTTGGCATATGCCTCTTGCTCTGCTTTGATGTGTTCCACCTGTGCTTGCAGCGTCTCGACCTTTTCTGCTGTCGTGGCTTTGATACGGCGGTATTGGTCGTGGGTAATATCCCCATTCTTCCAATCCGTGTAAAGTCCGTCTAAAAGAGCGGTAGCTTTTTCCAGCTCTTTCGTTCGTAGCTGCAACATGGCGTTAAGGCGGCTGGATTCGGTATTCACCACTGATGTACGGTTAATTTCCTCTATGATCTCTGACAGAGATGCAACGAGTTCAATTTGCTTTTGTATCGTAGTGAGTACCACGTGTTCCAAAACGTCTAGCCTTATGGAATGTTTGCTGCATCGTCCTTTTTCCCTGGCCGTCCGGCAGTGATAATAGACAAGCCCCCGTGAGGAGTGACGTACCATGCTCTTCCCGCAATCTGGACAGCGAACGAGGCCGGAAAACAAATATACTTTTTGTTTTCCCGGTGCCGTTCTAGTGTCCCTGATGTGCAAAGACTGGGCCGTATCAAACAGATCCTTGTCTACAATGGGCGGTATCGCATTTTCAACAACATACCAGTCGTTTTCTGGTACGGATGTACGGCGGTGGACTTTATAACTGATGACTTTTTGCCGGCCTTGCCGCATAGTACCTATATATAGTGGGTCTTGCAGCATTCGGCTAATCGTTGTTGGACACCAAAGACCATCATTGGTAACAGCATGAGGATTCTCATAGTGAAATCCTTTGGCACGCTTATACGCTGTCGGGTTCGGAACACCGAGATCATTCAGTTTCTTGGCTATTCCTGCTTTGCTCATGCCGGCCACAAACCAGGTGAACATATCCCGCACTACTTGGGCGGCTTGTTCATCTATGAGGAGAGAATTTTTGTCCTGCGGGTCTTTCTCGTACCCATAGGGGGCAAAAGCCCCGATAAACTCGCCGTTTTCCATTTTATGCTTGAATGTCCTGCGTACATCTGCAGAGGTTTTATAGGCGTATTGCTCATTCATAAAGCCAGTGATACTGACCTCCAGCCCATGAACGACCTCTGAATCAAGGTATGTGTCCATACGCGGTTGATACAGACTGATGAAGCGGACGCCATACAACGGCAAAAACTCTTCCAGGAAATGGCCCTGGTTTGCGCTATTGCGAAAAGCCCTTGAAAGGTTTTTGACGATAATACAGTTGATTCGCCCGGATTTAATATCTGCGACCATCCGCTGAAAGCTCTCGCGTTCAATGTCCGTTGTGCCGCTGGTGCCGTCGTCTATGTAAGTATCAACAACTTCAAAAAAGCCATCTGGGAAAAAGTTTGGCAGTTCATCTGTCAAAATCTTATCTTGATTTATAACAGATTCAGAAACCATGTTGCCATCCTCACGGGACAAACGGATATACTTACCAACTTTCCAAACGATACGCCGGTCTTGGTCCTTGCTTGCCGCTGATTTTCGGATTCTTGCCATTCTTTTGAGGAGCCTCCTTTTCCTCCTCGCTATGACCGATGATTTATTATATCATATATAATAAACCAAATCAATTCTTGAGACCGATAAAATACTGCCGAAGTATATTTTCAAGCGGCTTTTTGTCATTTTGAAATGAAATGTGGACAGGCGTATTTCCGACGCGAAAGCAATATGGATTTCCGATTTGTGAGACAAAATTTTCCAGCCGTTGTACGGATGTTTTTCCGTTGATTGTTATGTCGGAAATGTCCGACAAGGTATTCTTATCCATGCACTCGGTTGCCCTAATTTTAAAATTGAAAAGCTGCTCGCTGGTCATCATGTCGGACACCTCCTTTCTAGTGTACGTGGATGCTTTAAAAGTTATGCTGATAGTACTATGGACGAGAAAATATACTTTGACAGAACTTGTTACCTGGGGTAGAAGAAGCCCTGAAAAACAACGTCCTGTGCGCCGTCGGCCATCACAAAACGCCCCTGCGAGTACTTAGGTATAAGGGCGTCCGCCCGTCCGTCGCCCAGGATGATGGTGCTAAGTGTCGTGTCCGCCTT
>CANRIF010000015.1 GCA_947630645.1 uncultured Oscillospiraceae bacterium
ACCTCGCCCCGGCGGCGGACGCAGAAGTCCATGTCGATGTCCGGCATGGTGACCCGCTCGGGATTCAAAAACCGCTCGAAGAACAGCTTATATTTGATGGGGTCCACGTCGGTGATGTGCAAGGTGTAGCTGACGATGGACCCGGCGCCAGAGCCGCGCCCCGGACCCACCGGGATGTCCTGGCCCTTGGCGAAGGCGATGAAGTCCCAGACGATGAGGAAGTAGTCCACGAACCCCATCTGGCTTATGACGCCCAGCTCGTAGTCCAGCCGGTCGGCCAGGTCCTTCCCGTACCCGGGGTACCGCTCGGCCAGTCCGGCGTAGCACAGCTTTTTCAGATAGGCGAAGCTGTCCGTCTCCCCCTCCGGCAGCTGGAACTGCGGCAGGTGGTAGTGGCCGAACTCGAAGTCGAAGCCGCACATATCCGCGATCTTCACGGTGTTGTCGTATGCCTCGGTCAAGTCCGGGAACAGCTGGCGCATCTCCTCCTCGGATTTGAGGTACAACTGGTCGCTCTCGAACTTCATCCGGTCCGGGTCGTCCACGGTCTTGCCCGTCTGCACGCACATGAGAACGTCCTGGATGCGGGCGTCCTCCCGCCGCAGGTAATGGGCGTCGTTGGTGACCACCAGGGGGATGCCCGTCTCGTTGTGGATGCGGATAAGGCCCTGGGCCGCCCGGCGCTCGTCGGGGATGCCGTGGTCCTGTATCTCCAGGTAGAACCCGCCCCGGCCGAAGAGCGCGTCCAGCTCCATGGCCCGGGCCTTGGCTGCCTCGTACTGGCCGCTGACGATCTTCTGGGGGATGTCCCCGGCCAGGCAGGCGGACAGGCAGATGAGCCCCTCGGCGTGCTGGTGCAGCAGGGGCCAGTCGATGCGGGGGCGGATGTAAAAGCCGTTGACGAACCCCTCCGACACCAGGGCGCAGAGGTTGTGGTAGCCCGCCTCGTTCTTGCACAGCAGGATCAGGTGGGAGTAGTTGTTGTCCAGGCCATACTGCTTGTCCGTCCGGTCCCGGGGGGCCACATAGACCTCGCAGCCGATGATGGGCTTGACGCCCGCGTCCTGGCAGGCGCGGTAAAAGTCCACCACGCCGTACATCACCCCGTGGTCGGTGACCGCCAGGGCGTCCTGGCCCAGCTCCTTGGCGCGCCGAGCCAGTTCCTTGATGCGGCAGGCGCCGTCCAGGAGGCTGTATTCGCTATGCACATGAAGGTGGACAAAGGACATGGTCTGCTCCTTATTTCAGCGTCCGGGCAAGCTCTGTCAGCTTGCGGATGCGGTGGCTCATGCAGCTCTTGGTGACAGGGGGATAGGCCAGCTGGGCCAGGTCGGCCAGGCTGCAGGAGGGATTGGCGATGCGAAGAAGGGCGGTCTGTTCCAGGGCGGGGGGAAGGCTCTCCAGCCCCGGGCCGGCCTCGATGGCGCGGATGGCGGCCAGCTGCTCCGCCGCCGCGTCGGTGATCTTGTCGGCGTTGGCCATATCGCAGTTGGTGATGCGGTTCATGGCGTTGGCCATGTGCTTTTCCACCTTGGCCTGCATCACGGCCATGGCGGACAGGGAGGCGCCCAGGGTGGTGAGGAAGTCCTCGATGGCGTCGCTGCGCTTGAAGTAGGTGATCCAGTTGCGGCCCCGGACGGCGTCCTTCGGCTCAAAGCCCATCTCCAGCAGCAGGGCGTGGACCTCCCGGCACACGCTCTCGTGGCCGGTGGCCAGTTCCAGGTGGTAGCCCCGGGCCGGGTCCATGATGCTGCCCCCTGCCAAAAACGCCCCCCGGAGAAAGGCCGTCCGGTCGCAGTCGGCCTCCACCACCGCCAGGTTGACGTGGTGGGCCACGGCCCGGTCCGGGTCGTAGCCGAAGGCGGAGAACACCGCCCGCAGCTTGTCCCGGTCTGTCAGGAGGAAGGATCGCTTCCCGCCGCCCTCCGGCGGCGAGACCTGGTCGAAGTCCAGCTCGAACGCCCGGCGGAACAGCCGGGGCAGCCGGGCGGCGAAGGCGTCGTTGGCCGTCATGATGCGGATCTGGCGGGTGGAGAACTCCCCCGCATACAGCAGCACGCCATAGGCCTCCGCCAGCGCACAGCACCGGCGGCTGGGCCCCAGGCGGCACAGTTCGGTCTTCACATCCGATGAAAAACTCATGTCTATGTCCCCAGTTCCCGGTGGGTGACCGTCACCAGCCGGCAGCTGTCCTCCATGGCCTGCGCCAGCGCCTGGGCCATGGCCACGCTCCGGTGGTGGCCGCCGGTGCAGCCGATGGCCACGGTCAGCTCCTGGCGGTCCGCCGCATACAGCGGCAGCAGAAAGCCCAGCAGCTCCGTCAGCCGGGTGAGCAGCGCCTGGGCGTTGCCGTTGCGGAACACATAGTCCGCCACCGGGGCGTCCAGGCCGGTGAGGTTTTGCAGGTCCGGCTCATAGTAGGGGTTGGGCAGGCACCGCACGTCGAACACCAGGTCCGCCTCCGGGGGCAGGCCCATCTTGTAGCCGAAGGAGAGGATGTTCAGCGAAAAGCCCCGCTCCTCCGGGTGCAGGCACTCGCATATCCTGGCCCGCAGCCGGTTCAGCGATGCCTCGTCGGTGGGGATGACGAAATCCGCCCGCGCCCGCAGCGGCGCCAGGAACGCGATCTCCTGCTCCACGGCCTGCCGGATGCTCTGGCCCCGCTTGCCAAGGGGATGGGGCCGGCGGGACTCCTTATACCGGCGCAGCAGGGTGGACACCTCCGCCTCCAGATAGAGGATGCGTACCTGGCAGTCCAGCCCCGTCAGCTCCGCCAGGGCCGCGTCCAGCTCCTCGTAGCTGCCCACGCTTCGCACGTCCATCACCAGCGCCACCCGCTCATAGCGGCCGCGGGTGGCCAGGCACAGGGCCGCGAACCGGCCCAGCAGCGCCGCGGGCAGATTGTCCACGCAGTAGTAGCCCAGGTCCTCGCAGATGTCCGCCGCCCGGGTCTTGCCCGCGCCGGACAGTCCGGTTATGACGAGAAATTCCATGTTCGATCCCCCAGGATCAGGACCTCCGGCTCCAGCGCGATGCCGCTGTGGGCCAGGACGGTCTGTTGGATGTGTTCCATCAGGCGCAGGATGTCCGCCGCGGTGGCGCCCCCGGCGTTCACCACGAATCCGGCGTGCTTTTCCGACACCTGGGCGCCGCCGATGGCATAGCCCCGCAGCCCGGCTTGGTCGATAAGGGCGGAGGCATAGCCGCCCACCGGCCGCTTGAAGGTGCTGCCGGCGGAGGGGATGTCCAGGGGCTGGCTGGCCCGGCGGCGGGCCGCCAGCTCCCGCATCCGGGCGCTGATGGCCTCCCGGTCGCCGGGGGCCAGGGCGAACACGGCGCGCAAAATGACCACGTTCCGGCCGGAGAAGACGCTGTGCCGGTAGGAAAAATCGTGGGCCGGGCCGGTGACGGAGCGGGGGAGCAGGTCCTCGTCCAGGTAGTCCGTGCGCGCCACCACGTCCTTCAACTCGCCGCCGTAGGCGCCCGCGTTCATCACCACGCCGCCGCCCACGCTGCCGGGGATACCGTGGGCGAACTCCAGCCCGGCCAGGCCCGCGTCCGCGGCGGCCGCGGCGGCGCTGGCCAGGGTGGCCCCGCAGTCGGCGGTGACGCTATTGCCCTCCACCGTCACGGCGCCCACCCCGGGGCAGGTGACCACCACGAAGCGGTCCAGCGGCCCGTCCGGGGGCAGGATGTTGGTGCCGTTGCCGATGACCAGGGGCCTCACCCCCGCGCCGCGCAGCAGGCCCAGCACCGCTTCCAGCTGCCCGGCCGACCGGGGCAGCGCCATGGCCGCCGCCGGCCCGCCCACCCGGAAGGAACAGTGGGCCGCCATAGGCTCGTCTTCCAGGACCTCCAGCCCCGGCGCCGCCGCCCGTATATCCTTGACAAGAGATGAATAGTCCATAACGCCTCGCAGATCGGTTCACACCACGTTATCAGGCCCCCTTGTGTAAAGGGGGCTGTCACGCGTCAGCGTGACTGGGGGATTGTCACAACCCCTCCGGCGCGGCTTTGCCGCGCCACCTCCCCTTACACAGGGGAGGCGCTCAAAGAGGTGACAACCCCTCCGAGCCGCCTTCGGCGGCCCACCTCCCCTTGCACAGGGGAGGCGTTCAAAAAGGTAGGCTAATATTCTAATCCTAAATCTACGCTCTGGTCCACCCGGCGGGCCAGGTCCTCGGCGGCGTTGTAGCCCGTCTTCTTCTGGCGGTTGGTCAGCGCGGCCAGCTCCAGGATGGCGGCCAGGTTCCGGCCGGAGCGGACCGGGATGACCACCAGCGGCACGTCCACCCCCAGGTACTGCACCGTCTTGGTGTCCAGGCCCAGGCGGTCATAGTGCTTGGTGTCGTCCCACAGCTCCATCTGCACCACCAGATCGATGTTGCAGCTCATTTTGATGGCGCCCACGCCGAACACGCTGGGCACGTTGATGACGCCGATGCCCCGCAACTCCATGAAGTGCTGGATCAGGGCGGGGGAGCGGCCCTCCAGCTGGAAGCTGGACGTGCGAAGGATCTCCACCGCGTCGTCGGCGATCAGGCGGTGGCCCTGCTTCAAGAGGCCCAGGGCCGTCTCCGACTTGCCCACGCCGCTGTCGCCGATGATCAGCATCCCCTCGCCGTAGACCTCCATCAGCACCCCGTGGATAGTCTCCCGGGGGGCCAGGTGGTAGCGCAGGGTGCCGATGAGACGGGCGTAGAACTCGGAGGTGTCCATGTCCGTGGCCAGCAGCGTGACATCGTACTTGCGGGCCATCTCCAGGCACTCGGGCAGCACCGGCTCTCCGTGGGCGACGATCACCGCCGGGACGTGCTGGCTCATGACCGCCTGGAAGCCCGCCAGGCGCCGCTCATGGTCCAGCTCCTCCATCATGGTCGTCTCGCTCTTGCCGATGACCTGGATGCGGGTGGCGTCGAAGTGCTTCAGATAGCCCATCAGCTGGATGCCGGGCCGGTTCAGGTCCGCGGAGGTGACGCGCAGGCGCTCGTAGTCCGGCGCGGCGCATATCACCTTCAGGCCGTGTTCCTGCACGATCCGTGTCAGAAGGACGCTGTATTTCATTCGCATGGGCCACACCCCGTTTTCCATAGTATCGTCCGTTCCTATTTTATAACATATCTATGCGCTTTCGCAATCGCTGCGGCATATTTTTTCAACTTTTTCCGGGAAATGAAAAAAACTCTTGCAATTTCCCGCCCGCTCTGCTATTATATTGAGGCTGTCTCGCGGACAGTAGGAAGGAGCTGATTACGATGGCAAAATGTGAGGTTTGCGGAAAAGGCGTGACTTTCGGCATCAAGGTCAGCCACTCCCACCGGCGTTCCAACCGCATGTGGAAGCCCAACGTAAAGCGCGTGAAGGCGGTCGTGGACGGGAAGCCCCAGCATATGTACGTCTGCACCCGCTGCCTGCGTAGCGGTAAGGTCCAGCGGGCCGTGTGATCCTCGGAAAATGCCAGTCCCCGGAGCGTTTGCTCCGGGGACTTTTCCGTTTTTCCATATTGTTTTTCCCGGCGGGGTGTAGTAATATCGGAGTATCAAAACCAAGGAGGATCGCTATGAAAAAACGTTGCTTCAGTCTTCTTCTCGTCCTGTGCCTTCTGGCCGCGGCAGCGGTCCCCTGTCTGGCGGACGGGGATCAGCCGGCCTGGCGGCTGGCGAAGGTGACGGTCACCGCCGACGGGGCCGCCACGGAGACCACGTTCGTATACGACAACGGCGGCTGGCTGCCCACCCAGGTCCAGAGGGGCGGCGACGCCTTCGCCATGGAGTACGACGACGCCGGGCGCGTCACGCTCTACACGGCGCCCACTTACACCGAGCAGCGGGTGTTCGACGAGGCCGGCCACCTGGCGGAGACCACCTGGCAGGGCGAGAGTTCCACCCACACCGTTTACACCTATGACGAGGCGGGCCAGGTGATCCGCCAGGAGCAGACCGCCGACGACTTCAGCTCCGTCGTGGAGTATGTCTACGACGAACACGGGAACGTGATCACCCAGACCACCAGCGCCCCCGGCGGGGAGCCGGACGTGAACACCTACACCTACGAGTACAACGACGACGGCCTGGCCGTCAGCCAGACCTACGACATCACCCAGCCCTGGGGCACCTTCTCCGGGACGTACACCTACGAGTACGACGAGCAGGGCCGGATGACGAAAGAGAGCTACGACGAGGGCGAGGAGCGGTACTACTATATGCCGCTGCTGACGGGGACCTGGAGCCGCGCCATATGGACGGACTTCGACGGCAACTCCTCCGAGGAGATCTCCCTGTCCCTGCGCCTGAGGGACGCCGCGGGAGAGCTGGTGATGAGCTGGTCCTGCGACATGACCGGGGAACCGGAGATGGAATTTGACGGCAACGGCTGCCTCGTCAAGGCCGCCGACGCTGACGGGAACATGATCGAGATCGCCTACGAGTCCGTGGCGTGAACCTAATTCAGCCAAAGACCCGGAGCAGCCGCTCCGGGTCTTTCCTTTATTCTTCTTCCTCCGGGCGGCGGAGGACCTTGACCTTCTCCACCCGCTTGCCGTCGGCCTCCAGGACGGTGATCTCCAGGTCCCGGTACCGCACCTGGCACCCCGGCGGGGCGTAGCCCTCGTTCAGCTCCATCACCCAGCCGCCCACAGTCTCGCTCTCAAAGTCGAAGCCGTCCTCTTCCATCTCCACCAGTTCCAGAAAGTCCCCGATGGGCAGATCGCCATCCAGCTCCCAGCTGTCCTCGGCGGTCTGGACGATTTCCTGCTCCACCTCGTCCGTCTCGTCCCATATATCGCCCACCAGGTACTCCAGCACGTCCTCCATGGAGATGACCCCGGCGGTGCCGCCGTACTCGTCGGTGACGATGGCCAGGTGGGTCTGCTGCTGGCGCAGCTTCTCCAGCACGGCGGGCAGCTTCACGGTCTTGTAGACCCAGCACGGCTCGGTGAGCAGGGAGCGGATGTCGACCTCGCCCCCGTCCAGCAGCGCCCGGTACAGGGCGTTGAGGTGCAGCACGCCGATGATGTTGTCCGTGTCGCCCTCATAGACGGGCAGGCGGGAGTAGGGCACGTCGCTGACCTGGCGCAGGATGCTCTCCAGGCCGTCGTCGATGTCCAGAGCCACCATGTCCACCCGGGCGGTCATGGCCTGGCTGGCGGAGATGTCCCCGAAGTCCAGGGCCGCCTGCAGCAACTCGCCCCGGTCGTCGTCCAGCACGTCCTCGTCCTGGGCCGTCTCGATGATGGACTGCAGTTCCTCCACGGCGGCCTCCTGGGCGTCCTCGGGGGCCTCGCCCCGCAGGGGCTTGGTGATCAGCTGGTTCAGATGCACCGCGCACCACACCAGCGGCGAGAGCGCCACGCTCAAGGCCCGGATGACGCCCGCCACGGCCAGGGTCAGGCGGGTGGCATTTTTCTTGGCCAGGATCTTCGGCATGGTCTCCCCGAAGATGATGACCAGCACCGTGACGGCCACGGTGGCGGCGGTGGAGCATAGCCCCTCCGCCACGCCGGTGCGTACCGCCAGGGTGATGGCGATGACCGAGCTGATGGAACTGGCCGCCACGTTCACCAGGTTGTTGCCGATCAGGATGGCCCCCAGGGCCTTGTCGAAGTCGTCCAGCAGGCCCAGGGCGGTGCTGGCCGAGGCGCTGCCGTCCTCTGCCGCGCCCTCCAGCCGCAGCCGGTTGGCCGCGGACAGGGCCATCTCCGAGGCGGAGAAGAACGCGGACAGCGCCAGACACACCAGCAATGCCAGGATATAGCCGATCATGTCCGCCCGCCCCCTTCCAGCTCCGGCGCCTGGGGCAGCCGCCGGACGGTCAGCTTGCGGATGCGGTGCTGGCGCACGTCCGAGACAGTGAACTCCAGGTCGTGATAGGTGAACTTGTCCCGCTGGGCGGGCATCAGGTCGAAATGCTCCAGCGTCCACTCGGCCAGGGGCTTGTGGATAAGGGCCTCGTCGTCCTCCGGGTCCTTCCAGTCCAGCTTTTCAAAGACCTCGTCCACGTCCAGCCGGGCGTCCACCTCATAGCGGCCGCCGCCGACGGGCTGGAACAGTTCCTCCACCTCGTCCTCCTCGTCCCATATCTCGCCCACCAGCTCCTCCAGTATGTCCTCCACGGTCACCACGCCCAGGGTGCCGCCCCAGGCGTCGGTGACCACGGCCATGTTGGACCGCCGCCGGCTCATGGCCTGCAGCAGGTCGTCCACCTTGGCGGTGGCCGGGACGAAATAGGCCGGGTCCAGCAGGGCCCGCAGGTCCACCCCGTCCCCCTGGGCCAGCCAGGCCTTGATGAACTTGCGTATCTGCAGGATGCCGATGATGTGGTCCGTGTCGTTCTCGTATACGGGCAGACGGGTGTGGCGCTGGGAGCGGATGAAGTCCGCCACCTGCGCCGCCGGCCAGGACACGTCCACCGCCGCCATGTCCACCCGGGCGGTCAGCACGTGTTCGGCGGTGATGTCCGCGAACTCCAGCGCCGACTGGACCAGGTCCCCCTGGTCCTCGTCCAGGCTGCCCGCGTCGGTCATGTCCTCGATGAGATCATACAGCTCGTCCTCCGTCACGGACACCTCGCCCTCCCCCTTGGAGAGCTTGGCGGCGGCCTGGCCGATGGCGGTCAGCACCGCCGAGACCGGGGCGAAAAAGCGCATAAAAAAGCACAGCGAACCGGCGGTGCCAAGACTGAACCGCTCGCTGTATTTTTTCGCGATGGACTTGGGGAGCATCTCCCCGAAGAAGAACAGCACCAGCGTGGTGGCCACGGTGCCCCACGCCACGGCCGACATGCCCCACTGGTGGCTCACCAGGATGGTGACCACGGCGGCGGCGGCCAGATGGGCGATGTTGGTGCCGATCAGGATGGTCGTGATGGCCCGGTCGAAGTTGTCCAGCACCCACATGGCCTTTTTGGCCCGGCTGTCGCCCCGCTCCTGGCGGATCTTGATGCGGTTCCTGGACACAGAGGCGAAGGCCGTCTCCGCCACGGCGAAGTACATGGCCATGCCCAAAAGAAGGATGAGGAAAAGGATAGACAGCCAACTGCCATCATCCATTTGGAAGAACCACCTCTTGCTTTCTCAACAGAAATCAATGATGAATTATAGCATAAGAAAAGATTCCCGTCAATGACCGCCCCCTGGCGGGCTGTGGAAAAGTGTGGAAGGCTCTTGCGCTGGGGGGGTAATGTGTTACAATGCCGGCATAGCAAAAGAAACACAAAGAGAGGAGAACAAGGTATGGATAAGCCGAACAAGCTTTTGAAGGTCATCAGCATACTCTTTTTCGTTCAGGTGGCCGTCGCCGTCCTGGACATCGTGACGGGGCACGCATCATCCCCGAAAAGCCCGTGGGAGTGGCTGTATCGCGTCGCCGGGCCCGTGCTGGCGCTGGCGGGCGGTATCGTGGGTCTGAAGGGCAGGTATGCCGCGGCGAAGGTGGTGGGCATCATCATGCTGGTGATCCATGCCTTCAACGGGCTGGTGGGCATCCTCGTGCCGCTGCAGGATGTCTACGAGGCCTCCCAGATCAACGGCAGCGGGTTTTACCAGGCCCTTGTCAATGCGAGCGGAGGGGTGGTCCTGCCGATCCTGTACCTTTGGGGCGTCCACAAAGGCCCCGCGCCGGAGAAGTGATACCTGCGTATATATGAACGGGAGCCTGCCGCGGCAGGCTCCCTTTTTTTCGCCGCTGGTCCCGGCGGAGAGACGGCCCTTGCAAACGGCGGCGGTTGTGGTATCCTAAGGGCAGGGCCGGCGGCCTGCCGGGGAAAGGAGCGGGAGCGATGGCGTTTCAAAACTGCATTTTCGACCTCTACGGCACCCTGGTGGACATCCGCACCGACGAGGAGGACCCGGCGCTGTGGGCGGCCATGGCGGACTACTACCGGGACCGGGGCGCGGACTACCGGCCGGAGGCGCTGCGTGCGGCCTATCTGGCCGAGGCCCGGCGGCTGGAGCGGGCCGCGGCGGCCCGGCTCGGCGGGGACGACGCCCACCCGGAGATACGGCTGGAGCAGGTGTTCCAGGCGCTCTTCACCCAAAAGGGCGTCCCGGCGGCGCCGGACGAGGCGGCGGCGGCCGGCCGGCGGTTCCGCCGCCTGTCCACCCGGTACCTGCGGCTCTACGACGGCGCCCGGGAGCTGCTGGAGGCCCTGCGGGCCGGGGGCCAGGGGGTGTGGCTTCTGTCCAACGCCCAGGCCATCTTCACCCGGGACGAGCTGGACCGGCTGGACATCGGCAACCTCTTCGACGGCGTATACCTCTCCTCCGACTACGGCGTGAAAAAGCCGGACCGCCGCTTCTTCGACATCCTCTTGAAGGAGCGGGCCATCGACCCGGCCTCCGCCGTGATGGTGGGGAACGACGGCCGGTGCGACGTGATGGGCGGCCGGGCCGCCGGACTGGCCACGGTCTACATCCGCTCCGACATCTCCCCCGACGAGCCGCTGCCGGAGGCGGACTATGTATTTGCCGGGATGGACCTGCATAAAGTGAGGATGACGCTGGCCCGCCGGCCGTGAAAACGCTTGTCAACCCGGCCCCGTTCAATTATAATAAAAAGGAAATCACAGCAAAGGCGGTCCCGCGAAGCGATGAATCGTGACGAACTCTTGATGCAGGTCTGGCAGGCCCAGGACGAGGCCTACGACCTGATGAACGAATATGACAGCCTGCCCCACCGCTACGGCAGCTTTACGCTGTACCAGGCGGAGGCGTATATCGTCAACTGGATCGGCCGCGTGCCGGACATCACCACTACGGAACTGGCCGAGGCGCTGAAAAAGACGCCCAGCGCCTGCTCCCAGATCATCCGCAAGCTGATCAGCAAGGGGCTGGTGGAGCAGCGGCAGGACGACAGCAACAAGCGCCGGCACAACCTGCGCCTGACGGACAGCGGCCGCCAGCTCTACCGGGACCACATCGCCTTCAACGAGTACTGCCAGCGCCAGACTTTCGCCATGCTCACGGCCTTCACCGACGAGCAGCTGCAGGCCCATCTGGCCGTCCAGCAGCGGCTGAACCAGGCCTACCAGAAGGACATCCGGGCCAGCCGGCGGCAGGGGATAACGACGGGGAGCGACAGTCGTCTATGAGCAGGCTCCTACGGACAACGAAGAGGAACAGGCACCCAAAGATGCCGGAGAGGAAGTCCCCGCAGTGGAGGAGTCAGAGTATTACGAGGAGGCCCCCTCCGACGGCGAGGATTACTATGGCAATGCACCAGAGGATGACTCCTATCTGAACGGACTGAAAGGCCAGGCGGGCTTCTTCAACGAGGACACAGACCCTTGCGCTCTCGGCAGCCCTTACAACAAGTACCCCTCAAAGCATCGCCCCCGGACCTCCCGGCCCGGGGGCGATGCTTTGTCAATCGCGTTGTCTATTCTGTTTGCTCTTTGCTTTTTATCATATTATTGTATATCTCTTTAGTTTTCTCCCTCGTCTTCGGATTGTTAGCCAACTCTTCAATAAAATCTCTGGTCGCTGTTGTATAATTCCAATCCGAAAGTTTGTGGGCAATCATGCTTACGTTGTCCAGGAATTCACACACCATCATACTGATGAGCCATAATACTACGGCGATGCCACAGCCTATCCCCGCGTATTTGAAAAAAATCGACATATTATGTCCTTCTTGGTAGCCGTAGGAATAGGAGTACTTTGGATAACTCGACATCTCCCATCCGTTCTTGATGCTGACCACGGCAAGTACGATGCAGCCGATGACCGCAAGAACACGATACCACTCCACCCATTTTGATGTTCTGTTCATCTCTCTTCCCTCCCAAATTAATACAAAGTAAAACCATGAAAACGCACTGCCCAGAGGTCGCGCATCCGTCAATGCAGTCCCAATTTTTCGTCAGTATAGCATGCCTTCCGACGTATTGCAAGCGCTTTTCCTCCTAAAAGAAAAACCTCCCTGTGGAGGGGGGATGGCGCGGCAGAGCCACGACGGAGGGGTCGTCGTCGGAACAAGCTGTACATCCCTCACCCCGGCGCAGCGCCAGAATTCGTCCGTTCCGCTGTTCCTCTTCTCCTCACAGAAAACATTGCGCTGGCGGGCGTGAACGTGGTCATCGTGCTGTTCATCGGCATCCTGATGACCGGTGTGCTGGGCATGGCCCTTGGCACCGTGGACTTCTTCGGCTGGCTGCAGGGCCTGGGCGAGGGCATGAGCGATATGTTCTCCATCAGCATCGTGGCCGCCCTGATCTCCGGCCTGATCGGCCTGATCCGGCTCTACGGCGGCGTCGAGTGGATGGTCAACGCCATCACCTCCCGCATCAAGAACCGCCGCGGTACGAGGACAGGAACCGGGGCCCGGAAAAGGCGCTGCCCATCACCGTGGGGGACAACTGCCTGGCTGCGGGTGTCCCCGCCTAGGTGAAAAAGTATATAGAGCAATAGGTGTTTTTAAAAGCAAGGACCCGCTGCGCGCAGCGGGTCCTTGCCGCATCTATCTCACCGCTGGCGGCGGACGAAAACAAAAAATCACGCTTCCGGTTCCTGTGGAAAAAGCCGGAAGCGTTCGTATCAGATGGGCCTATGGCGTGCTGACATCATGCAGAAGGGTGTCGATTGGCACATCAAAGTAACGCGCAAAGACGGCCAGTTCAATGTCGGTCACAAACCGCTTGCGCGCTTCGATTCTTTGAATGGCGTTCTTGTCCAGGTCGAGGCCCTCCAGCTGCAGCGCGTCTGCCAGTGCCCGCTGTGACAATCCCTTCTCTTTTCTCAGTGAGGCTATTCTGCGCCCGCAAAGGTTGTTAGTCCCGTCTGACGAACGGTTGATGAACATACATACACCCCGATTGACATTTTGTGCTTGTCAATATGTAAATTGTATGTTATACTGACCGCAAAGTTGACATTCACTAAATGTCAAAATTTAAGAACAGGAGTGATGAATGATGGCAGGATGGATTGTGGCGGCGCTGGGGGCAGTTGGTAGCGTTTACAGCTTGATCACCATACAAAATGATATGAACCCGCAAAGCTTGTGGGATGTCAGTTACACTTACACTGCGCCGCTGACATCGCATGAGACTACTATGATCGCGCTTGCGGCGGTATCAGTGATCACGTTGGTGGCGGGCATCGTGATGATCGTGAAGAGCAAGAAGTCTTGATGTGGTAAGGACAGACACAGGGGGACGGAGCGGGTATACTCCGTCCCCCTGTTTAATTGGTGTCTTTAGACGTGGAAATAAACCTCCGGTTCTGCTGTGGAAGATAAAAGCTTTTAGCATGAGGCTTCCCGAAGGGAAGCAAACCTTGTGAGTGGGGCACTAAGATTTGCCAATGCACCCCAATAGAACCACCCGTTTACGGGCAGTGGGGCGTGTGATGCGATGACAAATTTTCAGTGCCCCTTATAGGGGCTCAGCCGGTAATAGCCCCTTCTAGGGACTCGTCATGCTACCAGTTTTTCCACCGCCTCATGAAAGGAGACACGCGCTATGAAGCTTGGGATCATCCGGTGTATGCAGACAGAGGACTACTGCCCCGGGACGGCGGACTTCCGGACCATACGGGAGCGTTCCGGCGTCTTCGCGGGGACGGAGGAGCCCATCGAACTGGTGGGCTTTTGCAACTGCGGCGGCTGCCCCGGGAAGCGGGCGGTGCTGCGGGCCAGAAAGCTGGTGGAGCGGGGCGCGGACACCATCGCCTTCGCCACCTGCATCCAGAAGGGCACCCCTATCGGCTACCCCTGCCCCTTCGCCAAAAAGATGAAGGAGATCGTGCAGCGGGACTTGGGCGATCGGGTGACGCTGCTGGACTACACCCACAACGCCCCTCCCGCAAAGTAAGATCGGGCGCGCCCCTTTCGGGCGCGCTCCTTTCTGTGGGTGGAAATTATGGGTTGTGTCCCGGCGGCCGATGGTGTAAAATGGTCCTGCGCCCGGATCGGCGGGCGCGCAAGCGGAAACGGAGCGGTTTTATGCGTATCGACATCCTCACCCTGTTCCCCGAGGCAGTGCGGCCCATGATGGAGGCGTCCATCCTGGGCCGGGCGGCGAAAAAGGGGCTGGTCGAGATCCACTGCGTCCAGATACGGGACTTCACCGAGAACAAGCAGCAGCAGGTGGACGATTACCCCTACGGCGGCGGCTGGGGCTGCGTGATGATGGCCCAGCCCTTGAAGTCCTGCCTGGACTGGGTGACGGCCCAGGCCGGCCCCCGGCGGCGCCGGGTCATCTATATGTCCCCCCAGGGCGCCCGGTTCGACCAGGGCCACGCCCGGCGGCTGGTATCGGAGTACGACCACCTGGTGCTGGTGTGCGGCCACTACGAGGGCGTGGACGAGCGGTTCATTGAGGCCTGCTGTGACGAGGAGCTGAGCGTGGGGGACTTCGTGCTGACCGGCGGGGAGATCCCCGCCATGGCCATCGCGGACAGCGTGTGCCGCATGGTGCCGGGGGTGCTGTCCGACCCGGCCTGCTACATGGGCGAGAGCCACTGGGACGGGCTGCTGGAGTACCCCCAGTACACCCGGCCGGAGACCTGGGAGGGCCTCGCCGTGCCGGAGGTGCTGCGGGAGGGCAAGCATCGCGAGATCGAGGCCTGGCGCCGGGAGCAGCAGCTCATCCGCACCCAGGCCCGGCGGCCGGATATGTTCGCCGCCTACACGCCGAAGAGCCCGGAGGAGCAGCGCATCGTGGACCGGCTCACCGGCCGGGAAAAGCTGGCCTACGACTGCCGCCCGGCCACGGCGGAGGACATGGACGCCCTGCTGGCCATCGGCGCGGCGGGGTCGGCGTATCTGAAGGAGCAGGGCGTGGCCCAGTGGCAGGACGGGTTCCCCAATGAGGCGGTCTTCGCCCGGGACATCGCCGCCGGGGGCTGCTGGCTGTTCACCCACGACGGGGCGCCGGCCGGGTGCGTGAGCCTCTATACGGCGCCGGAGCCGGATTACGCTGCCATCGACGGCGCCTGGAAGACGCCGCCCGGCGCGGCCTACGCCACCGTCCACCGGCTGGCGGCGCTGCCGGCCTACCGAGGCCGGGGCCTGGCGGACGAGATGCTGGCCCTTTGCGAGGACCTGGCCCTGGGCCGGGGCTTCGGCTCCGTGCGGGTGGACACCCACCCGGACAACCGCCCCATGCGGCACCTTCTGGAGCGCCGGGGCTATGAGCCCTGCGGCGTCATCCAGCTGGCCAGCAAGGCGGAAAAAGACCCCACCCGGGTCTGTTACGAAAAGGTATTTGAATGATAAAAAACACGCCTGCGGCGGGAGCCGCAGGCGTGTTTTTTCGCGTCAGTTTTCTATTTGAAAAAGCCGCCGATGAAGTCGCTGACCATGTTCCCGGCGAACTGGCTGGCCGCCTTACGCACGGTCTTGCTGCTGTTGCCGAACAGGCCCCGGGTGATGGAGCTGGTCAGCTGCCGGCCCATGGATTTGGCGGTGTTGCGGCTGGCCTTGATGATGCTCTGCTCCATCTTGCTGCGGCCGTACTTGTCGCGGCCCTCGGCCTTATACTGGGCCTTGCGCTCCCGCTCCTCCTCCCGGGCGGCCTTCTCGGCGGCCTTCGCCTCGGCCTCGGCCTGCTTTTCCGCCTCGGCTTCGGCCTGGGCCTGGGCTTCGGCCTCGGCCTGCTCGTTGAGGATCTCATAGGCGGAACGCTCGTCCACCGCCTCCTTATACTTGGCGTACAGGGCGTCGTTTGCCACCAGCATGGCCCGGGCCGCGTCGTCCATGGCGCTCATGGCGCTGGAGGGCGGGCAGATGGAGGCCCGCTCCACCACGCCGGGCACGCCGTCGCCGTCCAGCATGGACACCAGCGCCACGCCGGTACCCAGCTCGCCAATGGCGTCCTCGGTCTTGAACTTGGGATTGGCCCGGAAGCTGGACGCCGCCACCCGCACCGCCTTCTGCTCGGCGGGGGTGTAGGCCCGCAGGGCGTGCTGGATGCGGTTGTTCAGCTGGGCCAGCACCTCGTCGGGGATGTCCGCCGGGCTTTGGGTGACGAAGAAGATGCCCACGCCCTTGCTGCGGATCAGCTTGACCACCTGCACCACCTTGTCCACCAGCGCCTTGGGCGCGTCGGAGAACAGCATATGGGCCTCGTCGAAGAAGAACACCAGCTTGGGCTTGTCCGCGTCGCCCACCTCCGGCAGGGCCTCATAAAGCTCCGAGAGCATCCACAGCATGAACGTGGCGTACAGCAGCGGCCGCTGGGCCAGCTGGACGCAGTGGAGGATGTTCACCGTCCCCCGCCCGTCGGCGGCGGACTGCATCCAGTCGTCGATGTCCAGGCTTGGCTCGCCGAAAAAGTCCGCCGCGCCGTCGTTCTCCAGGGCCAGCAGCGCCCGCTGGATGCCGCCCACGCTCTGGCTCGACACGTTGCCGTAGGTGTTGACGAACTCGGCGTGGTGTTCGCCCAGCCAGGCCAGCATGGCCCGCAGGTCCTTCAGGTCGATGATCTCCCAGCCGTTGTCGTCCGCGATGCGGAAGGCGATGTTCAGCACGCCCTCCTGGGCGTCGGTGAGGCCCAGCAGCCGGCTCAAAAGCAGCGGCCCCACGTCCGTCACCGTGGCGCGCACGGGGATACCGCCCTTGCCGAACACGTCCCAGAACCGGCAGGGATAGCCGGTGTACTTGAACGCCGCCGGGTCCGCGCCCACGTTCTGCAGACGCTCATGCATCTTCTCGTTGTCGGTCCCGGCCAGAGCCGTGCCGGACACGTCGCCCTTGATGTCCGCCAGGAACACCGGCACGCCCATGTCCGAAAAGCCCTCCGCCAGCACCTTCATGGTGATGGTCTTGCCGGTGCCGGTGGCGCCGGCGATCAGGCCGTGGCGGTTTGCCATATTCGGCAGCAGGAAGACCTGTTCGTCCCCCTTGCCGACGAGTATCTTGCCGTCCTGGAGCATATGTATGTCCCCCCGTGTTTTTTCTCTATTTTACCATAGTCTGTCCAAAATGAAAACCTTTTCTGTCACCCCAGCACCCGCAGCCAGTTGTTATAAAAGATGTCCTCCAGGGTGTCCCGTCCGTAGCCCCGGGCCGCCAGCGCGTCCCACAGCGCCGTCACATCCTGCACCCCCGTCCAGCCGCAGGCCAGGTCGCACCCGTCCCAGTCGCCGCCCAGGGCCACGGCCTTTTCGCCGTCCATCTCCATGAAATGCTCGATGTGGCGCACCGCGTCGTCCAGGGCGCAGGCTCCGCCCACGAACTCGTCGCACAGGTTGAACCCCGCCGCGCCGCCGCTGTCCCGGATGGCCCGGAACATATCGTCGGTCAGGTTCCGGGGATGGCCGCACAGGGTCCGGGCGTTGGAGTGGCTGGCCACGATGGGGCCCAGGCCCATCTCCGCCAGGTCCCAGAAGCCCGGGTCGGACAGGTGGGACACGTCCGCCCGGATGCCCAGCCGCGCCGCCTCCCGGACGAACTCCCGGCCCTGGTCGGTGAGGCCCCGGTCCGTCTCTGCCACATTGGAGCCGGACAGGGCGTTGGCGAAATTCCATGTGACGTTCACCAGCTTCACGCCCCAGGCCGCCGCCGTCTCCAGCCGGGCTGGATCGCAGTCCAATAGCTCCCCGCCCTCCACGGACAGCAGCGCCGCCGTCTTGCCGGCGGCGTTGGCCCCGGCGATCTCCGCCCCCGTGCGGCACGGGACCGCCAGGTCGGCGTTTTTCGCCAGTTCCGAAACGAATACGTCATGTTCCCGCTGGCACTGGTCCCACAGCGTCCCCGCCGGGAAGCGGCCCGCGCTGGCGAACAGGGCGAACACCTGGGCCGCCTTCCGGAACCGGCCCAGCCGCACAAGGTCCAGGTGGCCCTCGTTGGCCCGCAGGCTCCGCCCTTTGTATGTACACGCGCTGACCGTGTCACAGTGGCAGTCGAAATAGGGGATGTCCCCGATGGAAGTACCGCTCATGTCTCTCCGCCTCCCGCGTCAGAAAAGCTGCCTGCAAGTATACCCTCCTCCGGACCGTCTGTCAATGCGCCGGGCGCCACGGTGGGGTCCCCAGCGGACGATTCATAAATTATCTCAAAATGACTGGAAGAAATTTGTCAATTATTTCTTTCAAAAGGCGGAACAAAACGCTTCCATTTGGTGGGAGCGTTTGCTATAATGCCAGTAGAGCCTCTTTAAAATTTCATACTGCATATAAAAACACGCCTTTGGGTAGGGGGTACTTTATGATTTCCCACGGTAAAGAGATCAAGGTCTTCACTGGCAACGCCAATCCCGCGCTGGCACAGGGCATCTGCGACTGCCTCAACATCTCCATGGGGGACGCGGTATGCACCCGCTTCGCCGACGGAGAGTGTTCCGTCTCCGTGTACGAGCCGGTCCGGGGCGCGGACGTGTTCCTGGTCCAGTCCACCTGCGGTCCCGTCAACGACAACCTGATGGAGCTGCTGGTGATGATCGACGCCATGCGCCGGGCCTCCGCCGGCCGCATCACCGCCGTGATCCCGTATTTCGGCTACGCCCGGCAGGACCGCAAGGCCAAGAGCCGGGACCCCATCTCCGCCAAGCTGGTGGCGAACCTGATCACCCAGGCCGGTGCGGACCGGGTGCTGACCATGGACCTGCACGCCTCCCAGATCCAGGGCTTTTTCGATATCCCCGTGGACAATCTGGCGGGCGGGGCGCTGTTCGCCAACCACTATAAAAAGCGTTTCGACCTGGCCAGCGGCGATTACATGGTCGTGTCCCCCGACGTGGGCAGCGTGGCCCGGGCCAGGGCCTTCGCCATGAAGCTGGGCGTGGGCCTGGCCATCGTGGACAAGCGCCGGGAGAAGGCCAACCAGTCCGAGGTCATGAACATCATCGGCAGCGTGGAGGGCAAGGACATCATCATCCTGGACGACATGGTGGACACCGCCGGGTCCCTGGTGGGCGCGGCCCGGGCCATCAAGGAGATCGGCGGCGCCAACAAGATCTACGCCTGCGCCAGCCACGGGGTGCTGTCTGGCCCGGCCCTGGAGCGGATCGAGGAGAGCGACCTGGAGGAGCTGCTGCTGTTCGACACCATCCCCTATCCCGCGGATAAGCCCAAGGTGGACAAGATCCGCTACCTCTCCGCGGCGCCCATCTTCGCCGCGTCCATCCACCGCATCTACGAGGACGAGTCCCTGTCGTCCCTCTTTGACTGATGTTCGGCAAAGGCCCGTCCGTACAGTGGCTGGCGGTGTTCCTGGGCAATCCCGGGCCAAAGTACGCCGGCACACGCCACAACGCGGGCTTTCTCGCCGCGGACGCCTTTGAAAAGGACCACCCAGGCGTCCGCATCGCCCGCAGCCGCTTCCAGGCCCTGACGGACCGGTGCGTGCTGCCGGACGGGACCGGGGTGCTGCTGATGAAGCCCCAGACCTACATGAACGAGTCCGGCCAGGCCGTGGGCCAGGCGGCCCGGTTCTATAAGATCGACCCGGCCCATGTGATCGTGGTCAGCGACGACATCAACCTCCCCTGCGGCCGGCTGCGTATCCGGGAAAAGGGCTCGGCCGGCGGCCACAACGGTCTGAAGAGCATCATCGCCCATCTGGGCAGCGAGGACTTCCCCCGCGTCCGGGTGGGGGTGGGCGCGCCGCCCCACGGGGGCGACGAGCAGATCGACTGGGTGCTGGGCGTGCCCAGGAACCAGGACTGGGAGGACTTCTCCGCGGCCTGCGCCCTGGCGGCCAGAGCGGTGGAGGACTACATCTGCAAAGGCCCCCAGCGGGCCATGGATGTCTACAACCGGCAGAATTGACCTTTCTCCGGCCATTCCACTTTGTATCCCAACGCGCTGCGGCGGAGCGCGATCTGATATATAAAGGAGGTTCGCCTGTGAAAAAGGAATGTATCGCCATGCTGCTGGCCGGCGGCCAGGGCTCCCGGCTCTACGCCCTGACGGCCAACGTGGCGAAGCCCAACCTGCCCTTCGGGGGCAAGTACCGCATCATCGACTTTCCCCTGTCCAACTGCGCCAACTCCGGCATCGACACCGTGGGCGTGCTGACCCAGTACCGGCCCATGAAACTCAACGCATACCTGGGCACCGGCCAGCCCTGGGACCTGAGCGCCGACGACGGCGGCGTGTTCATCCTGCCCCCCTATATGTCCGCGGGGGAGAAGGGCAACTGGTTCTCCGGCACGGCCAACGCCATCTATCAGAACATCGACTTCATCGACGTGCGGGACCCGGAGTATGTGCTGATCCTCTCCGGCGACCACATCTATAAGATGGACTACGCCGATATGCTCCGGGAACACAAGGAGCGGGGCGCGGCCTGCACCATCGCCGTCATCCAGGTGGGGATGGAGGAGGCCAAGCGGTTCGGCATCATGAACATCGGGGCAGACGGGTACATAAACGAGTTCGAGGAAAAGCCCGTCCATCCCAAGAGCGACACCGCCTCCATGGGCATCTACATCTTCACCTGGTCCAAGCTGCGCCAGGCCCTGATCGAGGACGAGGCCGACCCGGACAGCCAGCGGGACTTCGGCAAGAACATCATCCCCAAGCTGCTGGCCGCCGGCGAGAAGCTGTGGCCCTACCGGTTCCAGGGCTACTGGCGGGACGTGGGGACCATCGCCAGCTTGTGGGACGCCAACATGGATATGCTCAGCCAGGACCTGGACCTCTACGACCAGAGCTGGCCCATCATGAGCCGCAGCCCCATCCGGCCGCCCCATGTGATCGGGCCGGAGGCCGCCGTGCGCCACTCCATCGTGACGGAGGGCTGCGTGGTGGACGGGACGGTGTTCAACAGCGTCCTGTCCAACCAGGTGACGGTGGAAAAGGGCGCCCATGTGGAATACAGCGTATTGATGCCCGGCGCCGTGGTGGAAGCCGGGGCGGAGGTGCGCTTCGCCATTCTGGGCGAGAACGTCCGTGTGTGCGCCGGCGCCCACGTCGGCACCGCGCCGGACGGGACGGAGAGCTGGGGCGTAGCGACCTGCGGCCCGGACGTGACTGTTGGCCCCGGCGCCCTGGTGGCGCCCGGCGCCATGCTCTATGACGATCTGGTGGCGACGACATGAGAAACGATCTGCATGGTATCATCTATACGCTCCACTCCGAGACGGCGCTCCGGGAACTGGTGGAGCATCGGAACAGCGCCTCCATCCCCTTTGGCGGGCGCTACCGCCTTATCGACTTCGCCCTGTCCGCCATGGTCAACGCGGGCATCCGGGACGTGGGCGTGATCATGGAGCGGGACTACCAGAGCCTGCTGGACCACCTGTCCAACGGCGCGGACTGGGGCCTGGCCCGGCGCAGCGGCGGATTGCGGCTGCTGCCGCCCTTCGGCCTGCCCGACGCCCACTCCGGCCACTTCTCCGGCTGCATGGAGGCGCTGCGCTCCGTCCGCTCCTACATCCAGGACGACATCCCCCAGGGGGCCGACATCGTGCTGTGCGCCGCCGACTGGGCGGGCAACATCGACCTGAACAGGGCGGTGGAGCTGCACCGCCGGACCGGCGCGGAGATCACCGCCGTCTGCTCCGAGGGCTACGGCGACTTCGCCCATCACCGGCTGGTGGTGGATGACGACGGCTTCGCCCGGCGGCTGGTGTTCTCCGAGGGCGGCCCCGGCCCCGGCCTGTTCTCCCGGGAGATCTACATCATCAAGCGGGACCTGCTGCTGGAGCTGATGGACTACTGCTCCGACTCCGACCACAGCCACTTCCACCGGGACGCCCTGGCCCACTACCTGGCCGAGGGCGGCCGGATCGCCGTGTGCGAACACAACCAGTACGCCCGGCGCATCACCTCCGTGCGGGACTACTTCGACGCCAGCATGGAGCTGATCCAGCCCCAGGTCATGGCGGAACTGTTCCCCGCCGACGGCCTGCCCATCCGCACCAAGGAGCGGGCCGAGGCCAGCACCTATTACAGCGACACCGCCGTGGTGCGTAGTTCCCTGGTGGCCGACGGCTGCTATATCGAGGGCGAACTAGACAGCTGCATCCTGTTCCGCGGGGTACGGGTAGCCAAGGGCGCCAAGCTGAAAAACTGCGTGCTGATGCAGGACACCGTGGTGGAGGCCGGCGCCGAGCTGCGCTGCGTCATCGCGGACAAGGACTGCGTGGTCACGGAAAACTGCTTCCTGGCGGGCAGCGAACGGCTCCCGCTCGTTATTCCCAAAGGCGAAAAGGTCTAAAACCTCCTACCAAATCTCTGCCCCCGCCCTGCGGGACGGCCCGCCGGACGGGGGCATCTTTTGCCTTCGTACTCAATACTTCATAAGGAGTTCTATATATGTCAGAGATCATGTCAGAGATCACCCGCGACGAACTGTGCGCGGCCATCGAGGATAAGCTCTGCGCCCACTTCGGCACCACCGGCGCCAACGCCACCGACGAGCAGGTGTTCCTGGCCTCGGCCCAGGTCATCCGCGAGATCATGAGCCGCCTGGTCGCCGTGCAGCGGGAGCAGAAGGACGAAAAGCAGGTGCATTACCTGTCCATGGAGTTCCTGCTGGGCAGGAGCCTCATGAAAAACGCCTACAACCTGGGCATCGGCGACGAGTTGGTGGGCGCGCTGAAGGACATGGGCCGCAGCGCGGCGGACATCTTCGAGATGGAGCCGGACGCGGGCCTGGGTAACGGCGGACTGGGACGGCTGGCCGCCTGTTATTCCGACAGCATGGCCACCTTGAACATCCCCGCCTCCGGTTACAGCCTGTGCTATGAGCTGGGGCTTTTCAAGCAGGTCATCAAGGACGGCGCCCAGACGGAGGTCTCGGACAGCTGGCGCCTGGGCGCTACCGGCTGGCTGGTCCCCCGGGAGGAGGACACCTGCGAGGTGCGCTTCGGCGGCCAGGTGGAGGAGATATGGGACCACACCGGCGTGTGCCGCACCAAACTTACCGGCTACAAGAGCGTACTGGCCGTGCCCCGGGATATGCTGATCGCCGGGTACGAGGGCAAGCGGGTGAACATCCTGCGGCTGTGGGAGGCCCGGAGCAACCAGGACCTGGATATGTACCTGTTCTCCGGCGGCAAGTATGTGCAGGCCATGGAGCAGCGGACCATGGCGGAGGTCATCACCAAGGTGCTGTACCCCGCCGACGACCACATGGAGGGCAAGGAACTGCGCCTGAAGCAGCAGTACTTCTTCGTCTCCGCCACCGCCCAGGACCTGGTGAAAAAGCACCGCCGGGACTGGGGCGACGTGCGCTCCTTCCCCGACCACCACGTCATCCAGATCAACGACACCCACCCCACCCTGATCATCCCGGAACTGATGCGTATCTTCATGGACGAGGACGGCCTGGGCTGGGACGAGGCGCTGGACTGCGTGCGCCGCACGGTGGCCTACACCAACCACACCGTTCTCTCCGAGGCGCTGGAGAAGTGGCCCCAGAAACTGGTGCAGAACCTGATGCCCCGTGTCTGGCAGATCATCCGGGAGCTGAACATCCGCTGGATGAAGCAGCTCAACGAGTGGTTCCCCGGGGACGAGAAGAAGGTGGAGTACAGCCTGATCCTCTCCGGCGGACAGGTCCATATGGCCAACCTGTGCCAGGCGGTGTGCTACAAGATCAACGGCGTGTCCGCCCTCCACGGGCAGATCCTCAAGACCAGGCTTTTCAAGGACGTTTGCTCCATGCGCCCGGAGCGGTACACCTTCGTCACCAACGGCATCGACCACCGGCGCTGGCTGGACCAGATCAACCCGGAGCTGTCCGCCCTGGTGCGGGAGCTGATCGGGCCGGGGTTCATCACCCAGCCGGAGCAGCTGCGCGAACTGCGCCGGTTCGAGACGGACGCCTCCGTCCTGGCCCGGCTCAACGCCATCAAGATGGATAACAAGGTCCGCTTCGCCAAGTGGCTGCACCAGGACCAGAACGCCGTCCTGGACCCGGTTGCGGTGATGGATGTGCAGGTAAAGCGCCTGCATGAGTATAAGCGCCAGCTGCTGGCCGCCATGCTGATCACCAGCTTGCAGCAGCGCCTGCGGGACGACCCCGGGCAGGACTTCGTGCCCCGCACCTTCGTGTTCGCGGCCAAGGCCGCCGGCAGCTACGTCACCGCCAAGCGCATCATCGAACTGATCAACTCCCTGGCCGCCGACGTGAACGCGGACCCGGCCTGCAAGGGCAAGCTGCAGGTCCACTTCGCCGCCAACTACCGGGTGTCCATGGCCGAGATGCTCATGCCCGCCGCCCAGGTGTCCGAGCAGATCTCCACCGCGGGCAAGGAGGCCAGCGGCACCGGGAACATGAAGCTGATGATGAACGGCGCCATCACCATCGGCACCCTGGACGGGGCCAACGTGGAGATGCACGAGCATCTGGGGGACGAGAATATGTTCCTGTTCGGCCTGCACGCCGAGCAGGTGGAGGACCTGCTGCGCCGGGGCTATCAGCCCCAGACCTACTTCGACGCCGACCCGGTGACCCGGGCGGTGCTGGAGAAGTTCCGCACCGGCTTTGCCGACGGCAAGAGCTACTCCGACCTGGTCAGCGGCCTGCTGTACGGCGGCGACCAGTATATGCTGCTGGCCGACTTCGCCGACTACCGCCGGGCACACGAGGCACTCTACAAGCTGATGGCCGACCCCATGGCCTCGGCGCGGATGAGCCTGGTGAACATCGCCGAGTCCGGCGTGTTCGCCGCGGACCGGGCCGTAAAGGAGTACGCGGAAAACATCTGGCATATCTAACAACGGAGGGGCGCGGCTTTCGCCGCGCCCACCTTATTGAAAGCCTCCCCTGTGCAAGGGGAGGTGCCGAGCGTCAGCGAGGCGGAGGGGTTGTCACAATCCCTCAGTCTCCGGCTGACGCCGGAGCCAGCCCCCTTTGCACAAGGGGGCCAAAGCGGAAAGGAGTTATGAATTGAAAGTACAGCCGAGCGCGTTCATTTTGGAAAAGCGGCCCCTGCTTTTGCAGCTGCGGGACGCGCTGTGCGCCCAGTTTGCATACGCCTCCGTCCTGGCGGAGGACACCGTGGGCCGCAGCTATCGCGTCAGCCGCCACAGCGTGAGCGTGGGCGAGGGCGACAACGTGCGGGGCTTCGTGGTGAAGGTCCTGGACGGGGGCCGGTACGCGGAGTATTCCTTTAACCAGCTGGAGGCGGGGTCCATCCCCGGTGTAGTGGACGCGGTGCGGGCGCTTCTGGCGGCGGACGTGCGCCCGGCGGGCCTGGGGGCCAGCGCCTACGCCCCGCCGGAGGAGGAGCCCACTGTTTTTTCCGGCGCCACGGAATATGAGATCGACCCGGAGAGCGTGGAGGACGGGGACGTTCTGGCCCGGCTCACCGCCCTGCGGGACAAGGGTTTGGCCATGGACGAGGCGGTGCTGGACTTCGTCGCCTGGACGGACTGGCAGCGGTACACCAAGCTGTTCCTCTCCCGGGCCAAGGACATGACCCAGAGCGTGATGTACCTCACCGGCGGCGTGACGGCCGCGGCCATGCAGGACCAGCAGGTGAAGCAGGCGTACCTGCCCTGCTCCGGCCTGGGGGGCATGGAACTGCTGGCCAGGATGGAAGACAACGTGGCCCCCTGCGTGCAGACGGTGCTGGACCTCACCCACAGCGAGAGCATGATACCGGGGGAGTACGAGTGCATCTGCGATCCGGAGACTACCGGTATGATCGTCCACGAGGCCTTCGGCCACGGAGTTGAGATGGATATGTTCGTCAAGGACCGGGCACAGGCGCCCCAGTTCCTGGGCAAGTACGTGGCATCCCCCCTGGTGACCATGCACGACGGGGCCTGCTCCGCCCAGCAGACCGCCACCTATTTCTTCGACGACGAGGGCGTCCTGGCCCATGACACCGTGGTCATCGACAAGGGCGTGCTGAAAACGGGCATCAGCGACCTGCAGTCCGCCCTGACCCTGGGCACGGAGCCCACCGGCAACGGCCGCCGGGAGAGTTACGCCCGCAAGGCGTACACCCGCATGACCAACACCTGGTTCGAGCCGGGGACAGATAAGCTGGAGGACATGATCGCCTCGGTGAAGTACGGCATGTACCTGGAATGCCCCTCCAGCGGCATGGAGGACCCCAAGAACTGGGGCATTCAGTGCATGGTGAACATCGCCCGGGAGATCAAGGACGGCAAGCTCACCGGCCGCATCTTCTCCCCGGTGGTGCTTACCGGGTACGTGCCGGACCTTTTGAAGTCCATCACCGCCATGTCGGAGGCCGTGGAGCTGTCCGGCACCGGCTTTTGCGGCAAGGGCCACAAGGAGTGGGTGAAGGTGTCCGACGGCGGGCCCTGCATCAAGGCCACCATCCGGCTGGGATGAAGGAGGGAGCGCATATGGAAAAGATATTGTCCGCCCTGGGTGCGCTGGGCGTGGAGCAGTATATCGTCACGGAAAAGCACACCGACTCGCTGGAGTGCTTCTACGTGAAGAAAAACCTGGACCTGACCCGCCGGGCGGATACCGCCGTCACCACGGTGCGGGTGTTCCGCCCCTTTGAGCAGGACAGACAGCGGATGCTGGGCGACTCGGAGGCCACGGTGCGCCCGGGTATGTCGGAGGCGGAGGTCCGCCGGGCCGTGGAGCGGGCCTGGTACGCGGCCGGGTCCGTGGCGAACCCCTGGTACCCCCTGCCCGCGGGTATAAAAGAGCCTCCGCGGCCGGACGGGGGCGGCTTTGCCGGCAAGAGCCTGGACGAGAGCATGAAGCAGATGACCCAGGCCCTGTTCGCCGCCGACAGGGCGGGGGACGTGTTTCTCAACTCCGCGGAGGTGTTCATGCGCCGCACCCGGACCCATATCGTCACGTCTGCGGGCGCGGACGTGGCCTGGGAGAAGGCCGACGTGTGGGGCGAGTACGTCTGCCAGTGCCCCGCGCCGGTGGACGTGGAGACTTACCACCAGTTCAACTACCGGGACCCAGACACGGCGTCCCTGACCGCCGACGCGGCCCACGCGCTGGAGATGACGAAAGCCCGGGCCCGGGCGTCGGCTGCCCCGGTGACCGGGACATACGCTCTGGTGCTGGACCGGGAGCAGATGCGGGTGCTTCTCGGCTACTATGTGGACCGGGCCGGCGCCGGCATGATCTACCAGAAATACTCCCCCTTCCGGCTGGGCGAGAACGTCCAGGGGGAGGCTATCTCCGGCGATAAGCTGACCGTCAGCCTCGCGGCCACCGAGCCCTACACCGACTTCGGCGCCCCCATGGCCGACCGGCCGCTGCTGGAGGCGGGGGTGCTGCGGACCATCCACGGCGGGCCACGGTTCGCCCATTACCTGGGCGTGGAGCCCACCGGCCAGTACCGGGCCATCCGGGTGGACGCCGGCGCCGCGCCGCTGGAGACGCTGACCGCCCAGCCCTGCCTGCACGCGGTGAGTTTTTCGGACTTCCAGATGGACCCCCTCTCCGGCCACTTTGGCGGGGAGCTGCGCCTGGGGTTCCTGCATGAGAACGGGCAGGTGATCCCGGTGACCGGCGGGTCCGTCAACGGAAGCATCCTGGATTGCCAGGGGAACATGACCTTCTCCGCCGAACGCTACCGCTCCGCCAGCTACGACGGCCCCCTGGCGGTGCGCCTGGAAGGCGTGAGCGTGGCGGGCCGGTGACGGAGGGCGTTTTCCATGAAACTGCTGATCGTGCGGCACGGCGAGCCGGACTATGAACATGACAGCCTGACGGAAAAGGGCTTCCGGGAGGCGGAATATCTGGCCGAGAGGCTGGAGAAGCTGCCGGATGTGCGGGGCTGCTACGTCTCGCCCCTGGGCCGGGCCAAGGCCACCGCCGCCCCCACCCTGGCGCGGACCGGGTGGCCCTGCGAGGAGAGGCCCTGGCTGCGGGAGTTCGCCGCCTACATCCTCCGGCCCGACGCGCCGGACCGCCGGAACATCGCTTGGGACTGGCTGCCCCAGGACTGGACGGCGGACAGCCGGTTCTACGACCGGGACCGCTGGTACACCCACCCGGTCATGGCCGAAGGCGGCGTGGATACCGAGGCCCGCTGGGTATGGGCCGGGCTGGACGAGGTGCTGGCGGCCCATGGCTACCGCCGGGAGGGAAACCTCTACCGGGCGGAGGCGGCCCACAACGGCACGGTGATCCTCTTCTGCCACTTCGGGGTGGAGTGCGTGCTATTGAGCCACCTGCTTGGCGCGGCCGCCCCGGTGCTGTGGAACGGGATGTGCGCCGCACCCAGCTCCGTCACCACCCTGGTCACCGAGGAGCGCCGGCCGGGCGTGGCCCTGTTTCGCATGACCGCCTTCGGGGACACCTCCCACCTCTACGCCCACGGGGAGGCGCCGTCCTTCTCCGCCCGCTTCCGGGAGTGCTATGCCAATGACTGGGAGCGCCGGGACTGACAACAAATAAGCGGGGCCTGCCGTATACGCGGCAGGTCCCGTTTCATTCTGCTACCTGTGAAGCCCCTACGCCGCGGCGTCCAGCATGGTGTCGATGAAGATGCCGTATCCCCGGGTGGGGTCGTTCACCAGCACGTGTGTCACCGCGCCAACCAGGCGGCCGTTTTGCAGGATGGGGCTGCCGCTCATGCCCTGGACGATGCCCCCGGTGCGCTCCAGCAGCTCCGGGTCCGTCACCCGCACCATCAGGTCCCGGCCGGAGCCGGCAGCCATCCCGGTGCGGCTGATCTCCACGTCGTACTCCTCCGTGTCCCGGCCGGCCACGCAGGCCAGGATGGTGGCGGGACCCTTCTCCACGTCCTCCGGCGACCCCACCGGCACCGCCGGGCGCAGCGCCCCCAGGCTGCCGCTGATGACGCCGAAGATGCCGCAGGGGGTGTTGGCGTTGATGCACCCCACCACGTCGCTCGGGTCAAAGGAGCCGGCCAGTTCCCCCGGCGCCCCGGACACGCCCCGCCGCACGTCCACGATCCGCGCCCGGCACACGTCGCCATCCGCCACCGGGAGCAGCACGCCCGTCTCCGTGTCGTTCACCCCATGGCCCAGGGCGCCGAAGGCCCCAGTCTGGGGGTCGATATAGGTCACCGTGCCCACGCCGGACACGCCGTCCCGCAGCCACAGCCCCAGGCGCAGGCCGCCGCCGGCCTCCCGGGCTGGGTGGACGCGGACATCCCGCCGCTGGCCGCCCCGGGTGACCGTCACCGACGCGTCGGCGGCCATATCCTCCACCGCCTCGATAAGTTCCGCGGAGGTATGCACCGCCCGGCCGTCCACCGCCACGATCACGTCCCCGGCCCGCAGCCCGGCCTCCCGGGCCGGACACACCGCCCCGTCCGCCGTCTGCACATCGGTGACGCCCGCCACCAGCACCCCGTCCATCTTCATCTGTATGCCCACCGTCTCGCCCACGGGGATGAGCGAGCCGCTGGCCAGGGCCGTCGCCGTACAGACGGCCGCTATGATCCATCCCGCGGCCAGCCCGCACAGCGGCCGCAACCATCGCTTTGCCATAATTTTTCCTCCCGTCTTTCTGCCGGCCCATTCAGTATGCGAGAAAGCGGGCTTTGCAACCGCGCTAAAATATCTCTTTGCTTCCACCGCGCCGAAAACGCCCGGCCCGCCGCCGGTCCGCGGGAAAAGCAAACTTTTTCCGACAGGCCATCGGCGCGCCGCAGCATTTTATATGGTGTCCGGCGGCGAAGAAAATAGCATGGCAATTTTTTCGCAAAAAACGGCCCTCTCCCGTGGGAGAGGGCCGCCTTGCGGATGTTCGATCTTTAAACTTACTTAGCGGCCTTGGCGGCGCGGATGGCCTCGGTCAGCATCGGGGTGACCTTGAACAGGTCGCCGCAGATGCCGTAGTCCGCGATCTCGAAGATCGGCGCCGTCTCGTTCTTGTTCACCGCGATGATGCACTCGCTGTCCTGCATACCGGCCTTGTGCTGGATGGCACCGCTGATGCCCAGCGCCACGTATACCTTCGGATGCACCGTCTTGCCCGTCTGGCCTACCTGGTGGTCAGCGGAGAGCCAACCAGAGTCGATCACCGCGCGGCTGCCGCCGACGACGCCGCCCAGCTCTGCCGCCAGCTCCTCCGCCAGCTTGATGCCCTGCTCCACGTCCTTGCTGATGCCGCGGCCAACGCTCACGATGAAGTCCGCGCCGATCAGGTCCACCAGCTTCTTCGCGGCCTTGACGACCTCGGTGACCTCGGTCTGCATGTCCGCCTCGCTCAGCTCAAAGCTGGGCTTCACGATCTGGCACTCTGCCGCCTTCGCCTCGTCGTAGGGGCGCTTCTTCATCACGCCCGGACGCACCGTCGCCATCGTCGGACGGAACCGCGGGCAGATGATGCTCGCCATCAGGTGTCCGCCAAACGCCGGACGGGTCATCTTCAGGTCACGGCTCACGTCGTGCTTCTCGCCCAGCACCATCGCCGTGTTCAGCCCGTCGATCCGGGCGTCGTCCAGCGTGGACGCCTCATGCAGGAAGTCCTTGTAGATCCCCATGTCCACGTCCAGGTGCGTGCAGTCCGCGCACAGACCCGTGTGCAGCCGCGCCGCGCACCGGGGGCCCAGGTCACGGCCGATGTTCGTCGCGCCGATCAGGAATGCCTCCGGCTTCAGCTCCTCGATCACCTGGCAGATCACCTTCGCATAAGCGTCCGTGGTGTACACCTTCAGCAGAGGATGCTCGCACACATACACCTTGTCCGCGCCGTAGCCGCCCAGTTCCTTCGCCAGGCCCTCTACCTTGTCGCCCAGCAGCAGACCGCACAGGTCCACCCCCAGCTCGTCCGCCAGCCGGCGACCCTCGCTGATAAGCTCAAAGTCCGTCGGCATCAGTTTCCCGTCGCGCTGCTCGCAGAATACCCACACATCCTTGAAAGCAGCCAGATCCGTATTGTTAAAAGCCATTTCTTCTTACTCCTCTCTCAGATGATGTGCTTGCCGGCCAGAATGCCCGCCAGCTTCTCGCAGGTGCCCATGTCGGCCCCCTCCAGCATCATGCCGGCGCCCTTCTGCGGCGGCGTGAACGATACCAGGATGTTCGTCGGGGAGCCCTTCAGGCCGATGGTGCTTGCGTCGATCAGCGGGTCGTTCTTCAGCGCCTCGTAGTCCAGCACCGTCACAGGCTTGTCATACGCCTCGAAGATGCCGCCCACGCTCATGTAACGCGGCTGGTTCAGCTCCTTGATGCAGGTCAGCAGGCACGGCGTCTTCACCTTGATGGTCATGTACCCGTCCTCCAGCATCCGCTTGACGGTGATGTTCTCACCCTCCTTGTGGATGTCCGCGGCGTAGGTCACCTGGGGCAGGTGCAGCTTCTCCGCGATCTGCGGACCCACCTGCGCCGTGTCGCCGTCGATGGCCTGGCGGCCGCACATCACGATGTCGTCCTTCTCCACGCCGATCTTGTTCACGCCCGCCGCCACGATCTGGCTGGTGGCGTAAGTATCACTGCCGCCAAACTCACGGCCGGAGATCAGGTACGCCTCGTCCGCGCCCATGGCCAGCAGCTCGCGCAGCATCCCCTCCGCGGGAGGAGGTCCCATGGTCACCACGATCACCTTGCAGCCCGTCTCGTCCTTCAGCTTCAGGGCCGCCTCCACGGCGTTCATGTCGTCCGGGTTGGTGATGGTCTCCATGCTAGCGCGGTTCAGGGTTCCGTCGTCGTTCACCGCGACCTTGCCCGACGTGTCCGGCACCTGTTTCACACATACGATGACTTTCATTTCCAGTGTTCCTCCTTACAGACCCATATTGCCGGAGATGACCATGCGCTGCACCTCGCTGGTGCCCTCGTAGATCTCCGTGATCTTGGCGTCGCGCATCATGCGCTCCATGGGGTAGTCCTTGGTGTACCCGTACCCGCCGAACATTTGCAGCGCCTTGGTGGTGACCTTCATGGCGTGTTCGGAGCAGAACAGCTTCGCCATGGCCGCGTCCACGGTGTAACGCTCGCCGTTCTGCTTCTTCACCGCCGCCTTGTAGGTGAGCAGCTTACCGGCCTCGCAGCCCAGCTGCATATCGGCCAGGGTGAACTGGGTGTTCTGGAACTTGCTGATGGGCTTGCCGAACTGGACGCGGCCCTTGGTGTAGTTGACCGCCTCGGCCAGCGCGCCCTCCGCGATGCCAAGGGACTGGGCCGCGATGCCGATACGGCCGCCGTCCAGGGTCATCATGGCGATCTTGAAGCCCTTGCCCTCCTGGCCCAGCAGATTCTCCTTGGGCACGATGCAGTCCTGGAACACGATCTCCGCCGTGGGGGAGCCGTGCAGGCCCATCTTCTCCTCATGCTTGCCGATGGAGAAGCCGGGGAAGTCCTTCTCCACGATGAAGGCGCTGATGCCCCGGGTGCCCTTGGTCTTGTCGGTCATGGCGAACACCACGAACACGTCCGCCACATAGCCGTTGGTGATGAAGATCTTGCTGCCGTTCATCACATAATGGTCCCCCTCCAGACGGGCCTCGGTCTGGCCCTTGGAGGCGTCGGAACCGGCGTTGGGCTCGGTCAGGGCGAAGGCGCCCACATGCCGGCCGGTGGTGAGCATGGGCAGATACTTGGCCTTCTGCTCCTCGGTGCCATGCTCCAGGATGGGGGCGCAGCACAGGCCGTTGTGGGTGGCCACGATGTCGCCGGTGGAGGCGCACTGTTTGGAAAGTTCCTCCACGCAGATGGCGCTGGCCAGCGCGTCCACGCCGGCGCCGCCGTACTGCTTCGGCACGCACAGCCCCATCACGCCCAGATCGAACAGCTTCTCGATGGTCTGGGCGGGGTAGGTGCTGGTCTTGTCGGTCTCCGCCGCGATGGGCTTGACCTCATGCTCCGTGAAGTCCGCCATCATCTTCTGGAGCATTTTGTGTTCCCGACTCAATGCAAAGTCCATGATAATGTCTCCTTTATCAATCCTTGATGCCCGCGATGTCCTTTGCGAGCTGTTTCTTGCCCTGGATGTTGCCCTGACGGGCGATCATGATCCGCTGCGCCTGGGGGGAACCGGCGCCGTGCATGGACTCGGTGCGGTAGCCCACCGCCGCCGCGCCCAGGCACATATTCTCCAGAAACCGCATCACGCGCTGCCGGTCCTCGGTGCTGACGCCCTCCCGGCCGGCGAAGTACTTCTGGCATATCTCGCCGATGGTCTCGCCCTCCCGGCCCACAGGCAGGTCGGACTCGAAGTCCTTCTGGCTGGGCATGGTCACCATCAGGCCGCCGGCGATGTCCTCCGCCAGGCGGACGATCTCATAGGGGAAGCGGGTCACGTTCTGCTTGCACACGTTGGCCAGCAGCAGGTCGATCTGGTAGTTGCCCGCCTTGGTGGGGCAGCCCTCGCAGGAGCAGGCGATGCCGCAGGAGTAGAGCGTCTCGTTCAGATGGGTCATCTCGATCAGCTTATCCTTCACCGCCGACGCCTTCTCCACGCCGTTGTACTCCGCCGCCAGCGCCGCCGCGCCGATCACCACGTCGCCCACGCCTACCTTGCAGCCGCCGTAGCTCTGCCGGTGGTAGCCCGCGAACCGCTCTACGATCATGCCCGCGAACTCCGTCTCGCCGTTGAGGAAGATGTACTCGTTGGGGATGAACACATGGTCCAGCACCACCAGGGCCTCTTGGCCGCCGAACTTGGCGTTGCCCACGTCGATATGACAGCCCTGTTCCATCTTGCGGGTGTCGCAGCTCTGCCGGCCGTAGATCATGTACAGGCCCTCGGCGTCGGTGGGGCAGGCGAAACTCACCGCCCAGTCCTTGTCCTCCGGACCCATGCTGATGGTGGGCATGAAGATGTGCCAGTGGCTGTTGACGGACCCGGTCTGGTGGCACTTGGCGCCGCACACCACGATGCCATCCGGCCGGCGCTCTACCACATGGACGTACATATCCGGGTCGGCCTGCTGGTGGGGTGCCTTGGACCGGTCGCCCTTGGGGTCGGTCATGGCCCCGTCCACCGTCAGGTCATTGTCCTGGACGTAGGTGAGGAACTTCTTGAAGTTCTCATGGTAGTGGGTGCCGTGGGCCTGGTCGATCTCATAGGTGCTGGAGAACACCGCGTTGAAAGCGTCCATCCCCACGCACCGCTGGAAGCAGCTGGCCGTCTTCTGGCCCAGCAGGCGCTGCATCTTCACCTTCTTGATCAGGTCCTCGGTGGACTGGTGCAGGTGGGTGAAGCGGTTGATCTTGTGGCCCGTCAGGCTGCTGGTGGCGGTCATAAGGTCCTCGTACTCCGGCTCCTGGGCCAGGGCGTAGGTCATGGCCACGCAGTTGATGCTGGGGCGGATCATGGGGTGGTCCACCCAGTTGTCGATCTTCTCGCCGAACATATACACCCGCGTCTTCAGCTGGCGCAGGCTGTCGATGTATTCCTTCGCTGTCTTTAACGCCATAAGTCCGTCCTCCTCAGTCGTTTGCCAGACCCATCAGCTCGTCCCGGAAGATGCGCTCGTCCATCAGCTTCAGGTCGTCGGCGATCTGGGGCTTGAAGTCCATCTGGTCCAGAACGTCCTTTTGCAGGTCCACGCCTGGCGCGATCTCGATAAGGGTCACGCCCTCGGGCCGCAGCTGGAACACCGCCCGCTCGGTGACGTACAGTACCGGCTGGTGGACCTTGTTGGCGTACACGCCAGAGAAGGTGATGTGTTCCACTTCCTTGACGAACTTCTTCTTCGCGCCCTCCTGGGTGATGACCAATTTTCCGTCCCGGCACTCGGTCTTCAGTCCCTTGGCGGTGAAGGTGCCGCAGTAGACCACCTTCTTGGCGTTCTGGGTGATGTCGATGAAGCCGCCGGCGCCGGC
>CANRIF010000016.1 GCA_947630645.1 uncultured Oscillospiraceae bacterium
CCGGTGGCGTGGCTGGGGTCCACCACCACGGGCAGGTGGCTCAACTCGTGCAGCACCGGCACGGCGGACAGGTCCAGGGTGTTGCGGGTATAAGTCTCATAGGTGCGGATGCCGCGCTCGCAGAGGATCACGTTCTCGTTGCCGCCGGCCATGATGTACTCGGCGCTCATGAGCAGCTCCTTCAGGGTGTTGGCCAGGCCCCGCTTCAAGAGGATGGTCTTGTCGGTGCGGCCCAGGCCCTTTAAAAGTTCAAAGTTCTGCATATTCCGGGCGCCCACCTGGATCACGTCCACGTCCGCGAACAGGTCCAGGTCCCGCATATCCATGATCTCCGACACGATGGGCAGGCCGGTGGCCTTTTTCGCCTCGCTCAAAAGCTCCAGGCCGGTGGCGTGCAGGCCCTGGAAGTCGTAGGGGCTGGTCCGGGGCTTGAACGCGCCGCCCCGCAGCAGCTTCGCCCCGCTGGCCTTCACGGCCTCGGCGATGCCGATGATCTGGTCGTGGGTCTCCACGGAGCAGGGGCCGGCGATGACGGCGAAGTGGCCGCCGCCGATGGCCACGCCGCCGGCGTTCACCACCGTGTCCTCCGGGTGGAATTTCCGGTTGCACTTCTTGAACGGCTCACTCACCCGCTTGACGGACTGGACGATCTCCAGGCTCTCCAGAAGCTCCATGTCGATGTGGGCGGTGTCGCCCACCAGGCCCAGGATGGTGTACTCGGCGCCCTCGGAGACGTGGACCTGGACGTGCTGTCCCTCCAGCCAGTGGATCAGGTGGTCCCGCTGCTCGTCGGTGGTATTGGGTTTCAGAACGGTGATCATAGGGTGGCTCTCCTTTACATACAAAAAAGCTGTGCAGCTTTTTGTGCCGCACAGCGCGATCTATTTCGTCAGGTCTTTTCGGCAGCACACAACGCTATTACTTCACGAAAAAGTAATAGGAATAATAGCGGCCGAAAAAGAAGCGATCCATGACGTATCTCCCTCTGATTTTTCCACATTATATAGCGTCCTGGCCCGGTTGTCAATCGTTTTAACGGACAAAAGCGCAAAAAAGGGCCGTGTCTCACGCGGACATGGGCCGGTGGCCGGACCCGTCCTCGGTGTGGGCGGGCAGGGCCAGGGGCGCCGGCCGGGGCGCCTGCCCCTGCCGCCGGCGGGCGGAGCGGTCCCGCAGGCGGATGTAGAGCCGCTCCGCCCGGCGGTAGAGCCGCCACGCCACCGGCCGGTACACCATGTCCGCCTCGCCCATGAGGTCCGTCAGCGCCGCGCCGAACTGCCGCTTGAAGCGGTACAGACCGCCGCGGGGGTCGTTGGCGTCGGTGATCTCCAGCACGCCCCGCAGATCGTACACCTCGCAGCCTCGGGCGATGGCCCGGCGGATCATCTCCCACTGGAGCAGATGGCAGGGCATGAGGTTGCGGTGTTCCCCGGCGCTGGCGCCGAAGGCGTACCAGGCCTTGCGCCCGTAAAAGATGGGGATGGCCCCGGCGATGGGCTTTCCGGCGTACCAGGCCAGCAGAAGCGTCGTATGCTCCTGGCCCATGGCGTCCCATATGCGCTGGAAGTAGGCCAGCGGCCGGACGAGAAAGCCGTCCCGCAGGCTCGTCTCCGTCATCAGCGCATGGAAGATCGCCAGGTCCTCCCGGGTCCCCTCCCGGATGACGACGCCCCGGCGCTGGGCCAGGCGGATGTTGTAGCGCAGCTTCTGGCGAAAACCCGCCATCACCTGCTCCTCGGTCTTTCCCCGCAGGTCCAGCCGGTATACCTGCCGGGGCTGGATCACGTCCCGGGCGGTGACCGGGCCGGTGTGCAAACGGTAGCCCAGCCGCTCCATCGCCTCCCGGAAGGCCCGGTCCCCGGCCGGTACGTCCGGCTCCATCCGCAGGGCCACGGCGTTGTACCGCCAGGCCAACAGTTCCGCGCCCTCGGTCAGCTGCCGGAGGCTCTCCCCGTCGCCCGTGTCGCACACCGGCCCCCGGGGACAGTACATCAGGCTGCCGAATAGGGGCAGCTTCCGGATCAGCACGCTCATGCCGCCGGTGATGTTGCCCTGGGCGTCCTCCGCCAGGATGATCTCGTTTTTCCAGTTGGACTTGACGGCGGCCCACTCCGCCGACTGCATAAAGCTGCACCGCCCATGGCGGGCAAGAAATTCCGTGTATTGGCGCTTCGACGCCTCGTCCGTCGCGTATCGCATGACGCCGACCTCCTTGTGCGTTCTCTCGCGGCGGTCCTCTCCCGCCGCTGACGCCATGGTAGACCCGCCCGGCCGCAAAACGGCATCAAAAGCCTTAAGATTTGTTTAATTTGTAACCGTTTTGCAAAAAAGCGCCCGCTCCCGGGAGGGGAGCGGGGCGGTTGGAGGCGTGTGTCAGAGGAAGGTGTCGTATATCACCTTGACGAAAAAGATGGCCAGGACCAGGGCGATCAGGGGCTTGACGATCTTGGCGCCCCGGTCGGTGAAGCAGCGGGCGCCCAGATAGTTGCCCGCGATGCCGAAAAGGCCCGCCGCGAGGCCCAGGGACAGCCGGACCTGGCCGTTGACCAGATAGGTGACCAGGGCGGCGACGCTGGTGGACAGGTTGATGGCCTTGGTGGTGCCGGCGGCGTCGTGCAGGGAGAGGTGGGCCAGGCCCGTGAGCAGCAGGAGCAAAAAGGTGCCGGTGCCGGGGCCGTAAAAGCCGTCGTACACCCCGAAGACCAGGGCCAGGGCGCAGCAGACCGCCAGGGTCCGCCGGGGGGAGAGGGGCGGCTTGGCGGCGTCCAGGCTCTTGCTGCGGAACACATACACCGCCGTCAGCGGCAGGACGACGAGCAGGAGGATGCGGAACGCGCCGTCGTCCACCAGCAGGGCCAGGTTGGCGCCGGCGGCGGACCCGGCCAGGGCGAACGCCACGCAGGGCAGGCACAGCCGGGGCCGGATATAGCCCTCCTGCCAGAATTTGAAGGTGGCGACGCTGGTGCCCATGAAGGCGCTGATCTTGTTGGTGCCGATGCTCATGTGTACGGGCAGGCCGGCGATCAGGTAGGCGGGCAGGGTGATCAGCCCGCCGCCGCCGGCGATGGCGTCCACGAAACCGCCCAGAAAAATGAGCGGGCAGACGATAAGGTATTGTGTCCAGCTGGCCATGGGAACTCCTCGAACGCGGTTGACAGAGACTGTCGATTTCAGTATAATTTTACATGATACGACGTGCGCGTATACTATACGCGCATCGAACGGGAAAAGCAAGGAGAATAAGACCTATGATCGTGAGATTCAAGGGCAAGCTGCCCCAGGTGGACGAGAGCGCCTTCGTGGCGGACAACGCCACCCTGGTCGGAGATGTGACCCTGGAGCAGGACGCCTCCGTCTGGTTCGGGGCGGTGCTGCGGGGGGACAACGAGCCCATCGTGGTGGGCCGCGGCTCCAACGTGCAGGACAACGTCACCCTCCACGCCGACCCCGGCAACCCCCTCACCATCGGCGCGAACGTGACCGTGGGCCACAACGCCGTGGTGCATGGCTGCACGGTGAAAGACGGGGCGCTCGTCGGCATGGGCGCAGTGGTGCTGGACAACGCGGTGGTGGGCGAGTACGCCATCGTGGGCGCCGGCGCCGTTGTCCCGGCGGGGATGGTCATCCCGGCCTATTCCCTGGCGGTGGGCGCGCCGGCCAAGGTGGTGCGGACGGACCGCTTCGGCCAGAAGGAGACGAACCTGGCCAACGCCGCCGGGTATGTGGCGCGCAAGAACGTCTACAAGGCCGGTGAGTGAGGATGAAAGGCATCATTCTGGCCGGCGGCATGGGTACGCGGCTGTATCCCATGACGCGGGTGACCAGCAAGCAGCTGCTCCCGGTGTACGATAAGCCCATGGTGTACTACCCCATGAGCGTGCTGATGCTGGCCGGCATCCGGGAAGTCCTGGTGATCTCCACCGGGGAGGACCTGCCCCGGTACGAGCAGCTGCTGGGCGACGGCAGCCGCCTGGGCATGGAGATCCAGTACCGGGTCCAGACCCGGCCCCGGGGCCTAGCGGAGGCGTTCATCCTGGGGGAGGACTTCATCGGCGGGGACACGGTGTGCCTCATTTTGGGGGACAACGTGTTCTACGGCCAGGCCCTGTCCGACTACCTGGCCCGGGGCGCGGCCATCCGGCAGGGGGCCATGGTGTTCGGCTACCCGGTGAAGGACCCGCGGCAGTTTGGCGTGGTGGAGTTCGGCCCGGGAGGCCGGGCCGTGTCCCTGGAGGAGAAGCCCGCCAAGCCCAAGAGCCGCTATGCCGTGCCGGGGCTGTACTTCTACGACAACGAGGTGGTGTCCATCGCCAAGTCCGTCCGCCCCTCGGAGCGGGGGGAGATGGAGATCACCTCCGTCAACAGCGAGTATCTGCGCCGGGACCGGTTGAGCGTGATCCGGGTGGGCCGGGGCATGGCCTGGCTGGACACCGGCTCGCCGGAGGGACTGTTGAGCGCCGCCCAGTTCGTCCAGACGGTGCAGGAGCGCCAGGGCTTTTACATAGCCTGCCTGGAGGAGATCGCCTGGCGGCAGGGCTGGATAGACACCCGGCAGCTGGCGGCCATCGGCCAGGAGCTGGCCATGACCGATTACGGGCAGTACCTGCTCTCCCTGCCGGAGGAGCTGTGAGCGCCGTCCGGCGATGAAATAAAACAGCGGCTCCCGCCATTTTTGGCGGGAGCCGCTGGGCGTATATCGTCAGTTGATCTTCAAGGTCTCCCAGAGGGTGTTGATGTAGTCCAACAGGTCCGGGTCCAGGTTGCGGTAGGCGTAGGCGTTGTACTTCTCGGCAAAGTCGCCCCAGTCGGGGTAGAGGATGGCCATGGCGTCCTCGCCCATCTCGTCGATGTAGTCCTGGTCCTCGTACACCACCCGGTTGGGGGAGGCGTACCAGATGTACTCCGCGTTGGCGATGGCCGGCTCGGGGGAGAGCATATAGTTGATGAATATCTCCGCCAGCTCCTTGTGCTGGCAGGATGAGGGGATGCACATGGCGTCCACGAAGTAGTTGGTGCTTTCGGGGTAGTAGAAGCGCAGGTCCACGTCCTCGGCCTGGTTATCCAGCATGGTGAAGTAATCGCCGGCGTAATAGGTGCCGATGGCGGCCTCGCCCACCTCCATCATGTTGTAGATCTCGTCCATGACGTAACTCTGCACCAGCGGCCGCTGGACCAGCAGGTCCGCCAGCGCCGCGTCCCATTGGGTTCGATCGGTGGTGTTCACGTCGATGCCCGCCCGGTACATGGCGGTGCCGAAGGCGTCCCGGGGGTTGTTGAACTGCAATATCTGCCCGGCGTAGGCCTCATTCCACAGCAGGTCCCAGGAGCCGGTGTCCGCCTCGTCCACCACGTTGGCGTCGTAGATCACGCCCACCACGCCGTAGGTGTAGGGGACGGAGTAGGTGTCCTCCGGGTCGTAGTAGAGGCCGTGGAAGCTCTCGTCGATGTTGGCGTAGTTGGGGATGTTTTCAAAGTCCAGGGGCAGGAGCATATCCTCGCTGATCATGCGCTCGATCATGTAATCGGAGGGGATGACCACGTCGTAGCTGACCGCGCCGATGGAAAGCTTGTTGTACATATCCTCGTTGCTGGGATAGGTGTCATAGTTGACGTGGATGGGCTGGCCGTAATTTTCCTCGTACCAGCTCTCGAATTCCCGGATGGTGTCGAAGCTGTCATCGGAGCCGTCGGAGATGTACTCGCCCCAGTTGTAGACGTTCAGCGTCAGCGACCCGGAGGAGCCGCCCTCCGCCGCGGGGGCCTCGGTAGGGGTCTCTTCTTCCTCCGCCACAGGAGCCTCGGTGGGCTTGGCGTCAGTCGTGCCGGAAGAGCCGCACCCGGCCAGCAGCGCGCACATAAGAGCGGCCGCGAGAAGCATGAGAAGTCCTTTTTTCATGATGGGTACCTCCGAATATAGATCAATTTTTCGCTTTCTTTTCCCGTTTGGCGCTGTGGAGCGCCTGGCTGTCGCTGCGGCCGGTCAGGTTGGAGACGAGCAGCAGCGCCAGGATGACGAAGAAGATGATGGTCGCCAGGGCGTACATCTTGGGCGTGACGGCCTTTTTCGTCATGTTGTAGATGCGGATGGGCAGGGTCTGGAACCCCGTGCCGGTGGTGAAGTAGCTGATGACGAAGTCGTCCAGGGAGAGGGTGAAGGCCATGATCATGCCCGTGACCACGCCGGGCAGCAGCTCCGGCAGTTCCACCTTCCAGAAGGCCCGCCAGGGGGTGCAGCCCAGGTCCATGGCGGCCTCCGGCAGGGAGGCGTCCATCTGCCGCAGCTTCGGCAGCACCTGCAATATCACATAGGGCAGGCAGAAGGTGATGTGGGCGATCAGCAGGGTGGAGAAACTCAAACTGTTGGCCAGGCCGAACAGCCGCCCGGTGAACACGAACATCAGCATCATGGAGATGCCGGTGATGATGTCCGGGTTGATCATGGGGATGTTGGTGACCGTGTCCAGGGCCGAGCGCAGATACCTTGAACGCATCCGGTCGATGCCCACGGCGGCGGCGGTGCCCATGACGGTGGACACCCCCGCGGCGCTGACCGCCAGGACAAGGGTGTTACGCACGGTCTTGAGGGTGTCCGTGTCCCGGAAAAGTTCCCGGTACCACCGCAGAGAGAAGCCGGAGAACACGGACGTGCTTTTGGCCTCGTTGAAGGAGAACACCAGCAGGATGACGATGGGGGCGAACAGGAACAGGAACATCAGCCCCGTGAAGACCTTTGACGCTGTTTTCATGCCGCACTCTCCCCGTATGTGTATTTGTTGGTGAGCCGGCGCATGACCGCCATGGCCGCCAGCAGCGCCACCATGAGGATGAAGGCGATGGCCGCGGCGAAGTGGAGGTTGCCGGCGGTGTACTGGCCCTCGATGGCGTCGCCCAGCAGGAAGAACAGGCCCTTGCCCAGCTTTTGGGAGATGTAGAAGGTGCTGATGGAGGGGATCAGGACCATGGTAACGCCGTTGACGATGCCGGGCAGGCTCAAGGGCAGGATCACCCGCCGCAGCACCCCCGCCGGCGCGCAGCCCAGGTCACGGGCCGCCTCCAGCAGCTTTACGTCCATCTTCGCCATGACGGAGTACAACGGCAGGATCATATAGGGCAGGTAGTCGTACACCATGCCGATGATGACCGCCGCCTCCGTGCCGATGATATGCACCGGCCCCAGGCCCAGCTGGCCCAGCAGGTTGTTGAGGATGCCCTTGTCCCACAGTATCGTCATCCAGGCGTAGGTGCGGATCAGAAAGTTCATCCACATGGGGATCATGATAAGGGTCATCATGGTCTTCTGCGCCTTGGGGGAGGACCGGGAGATGAAGTAGGCCAGGGGGTAGCCCAGCAGCAGACACACCACCGTGGAGATCACCGCCAGCTTCAGGCTCCGCCAGGTGATAAGAAGGTAGGTGTGGGTCTGGCCCAGGGTGCCGTCGGCGTTCACCACCGGGGAGGTGGCGGTGAAAAAGCGGGTGATGTTGGCCGTGGTGAAGCGAAAGGCGTCGTCCGTGAAGGCGTAGTAGGCCACGAAAGCCAGGGGCACCAGGATGAACACCAGCGCCCACAACTCGTAGGGCGCGGCGGTCAGTCCCGTCACCAGGGAGCGGCGGCGGACTTTCTTCTCGCTCATTCCGTCCCCTCGCTTTCCGCGTCGGCCAGCTCGTCGAACTCGTTGGAGAAGGAGGCGTAGTCCCCGTAAAGGCCGGAGTACTCGCTCTTTTTCATGATGTGGATGGCGTCAGGCTCGATGACCAGGCCGATGCGCTCGTCCACGTCCACGAAGTCGGTGGTCTGGATCATCCACTTGAAGCCGCCGATGTCCACGATGACCTCATAGTGGACGCCCATGAAGGTGACGGAGGTGACCACGCCCCGGAGCATCCCCTTGTCCTCCGGCACGATGTCCACGTCCTCCGGCCGCACCACCACGTCCACCGCCTCGTTGGGCGCGAAGCCCCCGTCCACGCAGGGGAAGGTGTGGCCGGAGAAGCTGACGGATTGGTCCGCCAGCATCACCCCGTCCACGATGTTGCTCTCGCCGATGAAGTCCGCCACGAAGGCGTTTTTCGGCTCGTTGTACACGTCCTGGCTGGAGCCGATCTGCTGGATGCGGCCCTCCGACATGACCACGATGGTGTCGGACATGGACAGGGCCTCCTCCTGGTCGTGGGTGACGAACACGAAGGTGACCCCGGTGGCCTTTTGGATCTTCTTCAGCTCCTGCTGCATATCCTTACGCAGCTTCAAGTCCAGGGCCGCCAGCGGCTCGTCCAGCAGCAGCACCCGGGGCCGGCCCACCAGCGCCCTGGCGATGGCCACCCGCTGCTGCTGCCCGCCGGAGAGGCTGGTGACGGCCCGGCGCTCAAAGCCCTTGAGGGCCACCATAGCGAGCATCTCGTTCACCCGGACCTCGATCTCGTCCCGGGGCACCTTCCGCTCCCGCAGGGGGAAGGCCACGTTCTCGAACACGTTCAGATGGGGGAACAGGGCGTAACGCTGGAACACGGTGTTCACGTTGCGCTTGTGGGGCGGCACGTCGTTGATGCGCTCGCCCATGAACAGGATGTCGCCGCTGTCCGGGGTCTCGAAGCCGCCGATCAGCCGCAGGGTGGTTGTCTTGCCGCAGCCGGAGGGACCCAGGAGGGTGATGAACTCGTTGTCGTAGATGGTCAGGCTGATGTCGTCCAGCACCACCTCGCCGTCGAAGGATTTGGTGATGTTACGCAGCTCGATGATCTTGTCCATGGCGGCCACTCCTGTCGGATAAAATAAAGGTGGAACGTGCCAGGCACGTTCCACTTGTATCACGGTCTGCTGCTCGGCCGGGGGTCCGAAGCCCTCACGGCTGGCCGTCCCAATGGATTTGAGAGTTTTCCGAAAGCAAAATGCCTTGCCCTACTCTTACTGACCATTTTACAAGTTTGTGTGCCGCCCGGCACTGGTTATAAAGTAACCAACTTATAAAACTTGAGCTTTTAACTCAATCAATAAGGCAGCTCTCGCTGCCAGCCGCTCATCGCGGCGATCGGCATTCGACCCGGCTGTCCGTGTGGCCTTGGCCGTCCCGGAGGGCGGCGGTCGCATCTTGCTTTGGAAAACGATCGGTCGTTTCCAATTGAGACGGTGATATTGTAACAACGCCGCCCGCCGTTGTCAAGGGATAAATCGAATTATGGGAAAAATATGGAGGGCGGCGCCTGGGCGCCGCCCTCCGTTGGGTGATTTTTCCAATGCGTTACTTTCCGGTCCGCTTCCGGCCGGCCAGCACCGCGGCGGCCAGGCCGCCGGCGCACAGCGCCAGCATCGCGGCCCACAGCGCCAGCGGCGTCCCGTCGCCGGTGGGGGCGGAGGTGGGCGCCGACGTGGGCGCGGCCGTGGGTACGGCCGTGGGCGCGGGGGTGGCCGTGGCGGGCGAGATGATGCGGAAGGTGACCTGCTTGTAGACGCCGACGTACTGATTGACGCCGGTGACGTAGAGGGTGGCCGTGCCCGGCTCCACGTTGGCTGTGGCGGACAGGGTGTAGTCCGTCCCCTCCGTCAGCACCGTGTCGCCGGACCGGACCGTGACGGCCGGGAGCAGAGGCTGGCCGGTGTACAGCTGGTCCGGGATGGCGTCCACGTCCACCGTGGGCACGGTGTGGGGCGAGACTAGGGCGAACAGGGAGAACTGGTCGGAGGAGAAGAACACGCTGCCGTCCCGCACGGTGGTGGGCAGGGTGGTCAGCACGCCGTCATGCCACCGGGCGGCGTAGACCATGCTGCCGTCCACCCCCGCGGGCAGGGGCACCGCCAGCTCCACAGGCTCCCCGGTCTGGGTGATGGAGCCGACCTGCGCGCCGTCCACGTTGACGGCGATGCCGATGTCGTAGTAGGCCAGCACGTCGTAGCCGCTGCCCAGCGCGCTCACCACAGACGGGGCGGAGGCAGGCTGGGATACGGCGTCCGCCCGCAGCGAGGCGGTGATGGTGACCACCTGGCCGGCGTTGGCCCGGTCGATGGCGGCTTGAAGCGCCTCCACGGTGCCGGGGGACACGCCGGTGACCGTCTCGCCGGCGGAGACCTTCTGCACGATGTCGGACATGGTGTCCACCAGCTTGCCCACCTCGTCCCAGCCGGACACGTTGGAACTGGTGGCCCGGACCACAGGCGTTGGCTCCGGCGTGGGCGCCACGGTTGGTTCGGGGGTGGGTTCCGGCGAAACGGAGGGAGAGGGTTCCGGAGTGACCGTAGGTTCGGGCGTGGGTTCGGGTGTGGGTTCGGGCGTAGGCGCCGGAGTGGGTTCCGGAGTAGGCTCGGGCGTGGGTTCGGGCGTAGGTGCCGGAGTGGGTGCCGGCGTAGGCTCCGGCGTAGGCTCCGGTGTAGGCTCGGGCGTAGGCTCGGGCGTAGGCTCGGGCGTAGGCTCCGGAGTAGGCTCCGGTGTCGGTTCCGGAGTCGGCTCCGGAGTGGGTTCCGGAGTAGGTTCCGGTGTCGGCTCGGGTGTGGGTTCCGGCGTCGGCTCGGGTGTGGGTTCCGGCGTCGGCTCGGGTGTAGGCTCCGGTGTAGGCTCGGGCGTGGGTTCCGGTGTGGGTTCCGGCGTCGGCTCCGGTGTAGGCTCGGGCGTGGGCTCGGGTGTGGGTTCCGGAGTCGGCTCCGGGGTCGGTTCCGGCGTAGGTTCGGGTGTCGGCTCGGGCGTGGGCTCGGGCGTGGGTTCCGGAGTGGGCTCCGGTGTGGGTTCTGGCGTAGGCTCCGGGGTCGGCTCCGGTGTCGGCTCGGGCGTGGGTTCCGGTGTGGGCTCGGGAGTAGGCTCGGGCGTGGGTTCGGGTGTGGGTTCCGGTGTAGGTTCCGGTGTAGGTTCCGGTGTAGGTTCGGGTGTAGGTTCGGGTGTCGGCTCGGGCGTGGGTTCCGGTGTGGGCTCGGGAGTAGGCTCGGGCGTGGGTTCGGGCGTGGGTTCGGGTGTCGGCTCGGGCGTGGGTTCCGGGGTCGGTTCCGGAGTAGGCTCCGGCGTCGGTTCCGGGGTGGGGATGGGCTCCACATACTCGGAGACCTCCATGCCGAATTCCTGGACCCAGAAATAATAGCCCTGGTACTCGATGCAGGCGATGCCCACGGCGGTGTACTCCGGGTCCAGCATATTGCGGCGGTGGCCCTGCTGCTCATAGGGCAGGTCGTCCTCCCGCCAGGAGTTGAAGATGCTCTCGGCAGTGCCCAGGTCGCCGCCGCCCAGGGCGATGTTCTCCGCGTTGCTGGAGACGCCCTCGTATGTAACGTCGCTCCAGGGCGTACCGTCCGGCCGCTCGTGGTCGAACTTGGCCACGATCTCCGCGGCCCGCTCCATGGCGATCTGCTCCAGGGCGTAGTCGTAGGTCAGCGGCTGGCCCACCACGACAGACGGGACGCCCTCCAGCGTATTGATCTCGGCGCCGCTGGAACGGAAGCTGTTGAGCATATCCAGCATCCCCCGGGCGGCGTCCTGGTCGTATTCGCCGTTGAGCTTGGCGTCCTCCGCGGAGGGCGCGGTGGGGATGCCGTCGGCCAGGGACGGCACGCCCAGGCCGAACAGCACGGCCAGGGCCAAAAGCAGACTGAATACGCGCGTTTTCATCGTGTGCCCATCCTTTCTTTTTCGGTCGCAGGGTGCTTTCTCTACCTCTTTAGACTATATTATAGCGCGTTTGTTCCCGGACCGCAAGAAAAGGTCCGCCGCAGACGAAAATTTAGCGGCGGACCGTTTATAGCCCAGGGAAGTATTTTTCCGCGAATGGCACCCGCTCCACGGTAAAGCGCCGGCCGGCCAGGTAATCCAGCGGCCCGGCGCCGGAGGTGAAGTCGAAGCCGACCCGCCAGCTCCACAGCAGCTGCCGGTCCTCGCCGTACTGCCGGTTGACCCGCTCCCGGCCGTACTTGCCGTCCCCCAGCAGGGGCCAGCCGGCGTGGGCCATCTGGACCCGGATCTGGTGGGTGCGGCCGGTGTGCAGCCGGCAGGTCACCAGGCTCAACCCGTCCCGGTGGGCCAGCAGCCGGTAATCGGTGGCGGCGAAGCTGGTCCCCGGCTCCTGCCGGGGCTTGACGTAGACCTGGTTTTTCACCGCGTCCTTGAAAAGCCACCCCTCCAGCCGCCCCTGGGCGGGGGAGGGCTTGCCCAGGCAGACGCACAGGTACTCCTTGGTGACCTCCCTGGCGCGGATCTTCTCGTCCAGTACCCGCAGGGCCTCGGCGGTCTTGGCGGCGATGACGATGCCGCCGGTGCCCCGGTCGATGCGGTTGCACAGGGCCGGGGCGAAGCTGTTCTCCGCGGCGGGGTCCCACTGGCCGGACTGGTAGGCGTGGGCCTGGATGCGGGCCAGCAGCGTGTCCGCGCTCCAGCCGGACGCGCTGTGGCACAGCACCCCGGGGCGCTTGGACACCAGCAGCACGTTCTCGTCCTCGTATACGATGTCCAGCTCCGGCCGGACCGTGGCCAGCCAGCCATCCTCCCGAGGCGCCTGGCCGAAGAACTCCTCCGGCAGGAACAGGCGCACCTCGTCCCCCACCGCCAGCCGGACATCGGGCCTGGCCCAGCGGCCGTTGAGCTTGATCTCCTTGCGGCGGAAGTACTTTTGCAGCAGGGAGGAGGGCATGGACGGGACCAGCTTGGCCGCGAAGCGGTCCAGACGCTGGCCGGCGTCGTTTTTCGTGACGGTGAACTGTCTCATGGGGCCATCATAGCACGAAAATATCCTGAAAAAAAGAGATTGACAACGACCCTGTCTTCATTTATAATACTTTGGCGACTATGTGAGGTTATTCCAATGGTTATCGACCTGCATGAGATCATCGGGACGCCGGGAAAGAGCGTCGCGTTCCAGTGCCAGCTGGACCGGGACAGGCTCAGCTTCCCCGCGCTGGAGGCGTTCGACGGCCCTGTGACGGCCCGGGGGACGGTGCGGAATACCGCCGGCATCCTGGAGCTGACGGCGGACGTTCAGGCGGACATGACGGTGCGCTGCGCCCGGTGCGGAAAGCGGCTGGCGCGGCATCTGGAGCCCCGGTACACGGCCATGCTCCAGGCGGACCCGGAGGACGCCGACAGCGAGGAGATATTCCCCCTGGACGGCGACGGCGTGGACGTGTCGGACGTGCTGGAGACTTGCTTCATCCTGGACACGGACCAGAAGTATCTGTGCCGGGAGGATTGCAAGGGGCTGTGTCCCACGTGCGGGAAGGACCTCAACGACGGTCCCTGTCAATGTAAAAAACAAATCGATCCGAGAATGGCGGTCCTGCGGCGGCTGTTGGAGGATGATCAGGAGGTGTGAATCATGGCGGTCCCTAAAAGAAAAGTCTCCCATGCCAGAAAGAGCAAACGGCGCTCCAGCGTCTGGAAGCTGCGTCTCCCCAAGCTGGTTGCCTGCCCCAACTGCGGCGAGTACCATATGCCTCACCGCGTCTGCCCGGCCTGCGGCCAGTATGACGGACGCACCGTTGTCACTGTGGGCGAGGAGAAGTAATTGCAGATAAGGGGGGCTGCGGCCCCCCTTTTTTGCTGCGCTGCCGGGACGGTGCAAAGCCGTCTCCGCGGCCGCACACGGAAAGGGAAGGAGGCGGTACGGTATGGCAAGACCGCTGGTGGCCATCGTTGGCCGGCCCAACGTGGGCAAAAGTATGCTCTTCAACCGCCTGGCGGGGCGGCGGCTCGCCATCGTGGAGGACACCCCCGGCGTCACCCGCGACCGGCTGTACGCCCCCTGCGAGTGGGCGGGACGGCGGTTCGACATCGTGGATACCGGCGGCATCGAGCCAAATACCGCCAACGAGATATTGCTGTTCATGCGGGAACAGGCCATGCTGGCCATCGACAGCGCGGACGTGATCGTGATGGTGACGGAGATCGGCACCGGGATCACCGCCGCGGACCAGGACGTGGCCGGGATGCTCCAGCGCAGCGGCAAGCCCGTGGTGCTGGCGGTGAACAAGATGGACGCCATCGGCCCGGACGATCCGGGCATCTATGAGTTTTATAACCTGGGCCTGGGCGACCCCATCGCCGTGTCCGCGGTCCACGGCCACGGCACGGGGGACCTGCTGGACGCCTGCGTGGCCCACTTTCCGCCGGCGGCGGAGGACGAGGCCGACGACGGCCGCGTCCATGTGGCGGTCATCGGCAAGCCCAACGTGGGCAAGAGTTCCCTCGTCAACACCATCCTGGGCGAGAAGCGGGTGATCGTGGCGGATATGCCCGGCACCACCCGGGACGCGGTGGACACCCCGGTGGACAACGCCGACGGCCATTACCTCTTCATCGACACCGCCGGCATCCGGCGCAAGTCCAAGGTCAACGACCGGGTGGAGCGGTTCTCCGTCATGCGGGCGCAGCTGGCGGTGGAGCGCAGCGACGTGTGCCTTATCATGATCGACGCCCGGGAGGGGGTCACCGAACAGGACACCAAGATCGCTGGCCTGGCCCACGAGGCCGGCAAGGCCAGCATCATCGTGGTGAACAAGTGGGACCTGGTCGAGAAAGAGACGAACACCATGGCCGAGATGCGCCGGCAGGTGAAACAGGCCCTCAGCTTCATGGATTATGCCCCCGTCATTTTCATCTCCTGCTTGACGGGACAGCGAACTGGGCGTATATTTAATATGATAAACGCCGCCTATGAGCAGGCGTGCCTACGTATCTCCACCGGCCGGCTCAACGACCTGCTGGCCGACGCCCAGGCCCGGCAGCAGCCGCCCACCGACAAGGGCCGCCGTCTGAAGGTCTACTACATGACCCAGACCGGCGTGAAGCCGCCTCATTTCGTGGTGTTCTGCAACAGCCGGGAACTGTTCCACTTCTCTTACCAGCGGTATATCGAGAACCGCATCCGGGCGTCCTTCGGACTGGAGGGTACCCCCATCAGACTGACGATACGTCAGAAAGGAGAAAACGAATGATACCTCTGATCCTTATTCTCGTCGCGGTCCTGTCCTATGGCCTGGGCGCCTTGAACGGGTCGATGCTCCTGAGCCGTTTCGTCTTTCACAAGGACCTGCGTAAGTACGGCTCCGGCAACGCCGGGTACACCAACTTCGTCCGTGTGTTCGGCAGCAAGTGGGGCCCCGCGGTCATCGCGGTGGACATCCTCAAGAGCGCCATTGCCGTCATGGCCGGCGGCCTGCTGATGCTGACCGTGAACCGGGAGGGCGCGTATGTGTCCGTGGGCAAGCTGTTCGCCGGGTTCTGCCTGGTGCTGGGTCAGATCTATCCCGTCCAGTACCGGTTCCGGGGCGGCAAGGGCGTGGTGTGCTGCATGACCGCCTTGTGGCTCACCGACTGGCGCATGGGCATCCTGGCCACGGGCGTGTTCGTCATCGTGGTGGCCTTCTCCCAGTACGTCTCCCTGGCCGGTATGTGCGCCTGCCTCACGGGCGCGGTGGCGGCGTGGATCGTGATCCCCGGCGAGGAGCTGAAGAGCGTGTGCGGCACGCTGGCGCTGCTGACGGCGTTGGTCATCATCTGGCGGCACCGGGGCAACATCTTCCGCATCATCGAGCGCCGGGAGCCCAAGGTCAAGTGGGGCCGGCCCCAGAGCGACCGCCGTATGCGGGAAGACCGCTTCTGAAAAGCAAAAAAACATCCCCTGTCCGCCGGACAGGGGATGTTTTTTGCCCTGGCGTTCAACGCAGGGCGTCGTCGTAAACGGCCCGGTCGCCGCCGATGAACTTGGGCCGGGTGCGGGCGGCCAGGACCATGGCCTTGCCGATGGTGTTCTGCTCCAGGGCCACGGGCACGGCCACCTGGCGCAGGTGCATCCCGATCAGCACGCCGCCGATGTCCAGCCCGGCGTCGGCCAGGATATGCTCCACCGCCACCGGGTTCGGCAGGGACTTATATACCGCCGTGGCGAAGCTGCCGCCGGCCTTGGGCTGGGGGACCACGTTGACGATCTCCGCCTCCGGCACGGCCTTGGCCTCGGTGATGATGGCGCGGTTCAGGTGTTCGCAGCACTGGGCGGCCAGGTAGATGCCCTTGGCGTACAGCACATAGCGGATGCCCTCAAAGATGACCTGGCCCACCTCCGGGGCGGGGGCGCTGCCGATCCGGCTGCCGCTGACGGCGCTGGTGCTGCATCCCACCACCACGATCTGGCCCCGGCGCAGGTTGGCCTTGGCCACCAGTTCCTCTGTGGCGGCGGCCGCCTGGGCGCGGATCTGTTCCAAATATTCCAGTTCTGTCATGATGCGTCTCCTTTCCGTAACTGTGGGCCTTTGTGTGTACTTATTATTTTACACGAAAGGGACGGGAAAAGCAAGCCAGGGCGGCGGTGAGAATTTTTGGTTGACAGGGATTCATATTTTTTATATAATGGTGCAGTTGCCAACTGACGGCGGCATTGCCGCCGATGAGTAATACGAACAGAAAGGACGATACGAAAATGCTGAGGACTTATCAGCCCAAGAAGCTCCACGCACAGAAGGAGCATGGCTTCCGCAAGCGCATGTCCACCCGCAACGGCCGGAAGGTGCTTTCCGCCCGCCGCGCCAAGGGACGCAAGAGACTGAGTTACTGAGAGCGGGACGGTTCCGCGGGCAGCCGTGAGATTCACTTCCTCTCTGAAACAGAACCGGGACTTCCACCGCGTCTACCGCAAGGGGACGAGCGCCGTGCGTCCGTGCCTCGTGGTGTATGCCCGCCGGACGAACGGGAGGACCAACCGCCTGGGCCTGACGGTGACGGCCAAGGTGGGCAAGGCCCATACCCGGAACCTGGTGCGCCGCCGGCTGCGGGAGATCTACCGCCTGCATGAGGACGGCCTCCGGCCGGGCTTCGATATGGTGGTGGTGGCCCGCACCAGGGCCGCGGCGGCCGATTACTGGCGGCTGGAACGGGAGTTTTTGTCCGCAAGCCAAGAGCTGGGGGCGGCGCGATGAAGCGTCTGCTGCTGGCTTTGGTGCGTTTTTACCGGAAGTATATCTCCCCCTGCACGAAGCCCAGCTGCCGGTTCATCCCCACCTGCAGCGAGTACGCCCTGATCGCCATCGAGCGTTACGGGGCCTGGAAGGGCGGGTGGCTGGCGCTCAAGCGCATCTGCCGCTGCCACCCCTTCCACAAAGGGGAACACGATTTTTACGACCCTGTACCGTAGATTTTAGGAGATAGCCTATGTTAAATGCGATTGCGAAGCCGTTCGGCAAGCTGATGCTCTTCCTTTACAACCTGGTGGGCAACTACGGCGTGGCCGTGATCCTGTTCGCCCTGGCTGTGAAGTTGATCATGCTGCCGTTCCAGCTCAAGAGCAAGAAGAGCATGATGCGGGTCAGCCGCCTCACGCCCAAGCTGAAGGAGCTGGAGAAGAAGTTTGGCCACGATCAGCAGAAGTACCAGCAGGAGATGGCCAAGCTCTACAAGGAGGAAGGCGCCAACCCCATGTCCGGGTGCCTGTGGAGCCTGCTCCCGTTCCCCATCCTGATCGCGCTGTATAACGCCATCCGCTACCCGCTGACCATCATGATGGGCGTGGGAGAGGATCTGCTGGTCCAGGGCGGCGCCCTGCTCCAGCGGCTGACGGCCACGGGCTGGGTCAGTTCCGGCAACCAGTTTTACGATCAGGTGTCCCAGTCCACGTGGATCACCGAGCATTTCGACCAGTTCGCCAGCCTGAACATCCCCCAGCTGCAAAGGCTCAATTACAGCTTCCTGGGTCTGGACTTGAGCAAGACCCCGTCGCTCACCTTCTGGAACGACCCCAACTGGCTGCCCGCTTTCGGGCTGTTCCTGATCCCGGTGTTGAGCGCGCTGCTCAGCTGGCTGTCCATGAAGGCCGCCAACGCCGCCAACCCCCAGACCGAACAGCAGCAGGGCTCCATGAAGTTCATGAATATGCTCATGCCGCTGATGAGCCTGTGGATCTGCTTCAGTATGCCCGCGGTGATGGGCGTGTACTGGATCGCCCAGAGCGTGTTCGCCATGGCCCAGGACATGATCTTGAACAAGGTCTACACCAAGCAGCTGGACGCGGAGGACGCGGTGCGTATCGAGCGGGAGAAGGCCAAGGAGGCCGAGCTGGAGGCCAAACGCCAGGAGACGGAGCGTCTCAAGGCGGAGGGCGCCACCGTGGAGAACAAGAACACATCCAAGAAGAACAAGCGCGCCGTCGCCGCCCAGAAGGAAGTGGAGCGCAAGGCCGCCGAGGCCCGGGCCGCGAAGCTGGCCAAGAAGGGCGTGGCGGAGGAAGAAGCGCCCGCGTCCCAGGTGGGCGAGAGGCGCTATGCCCGGGGCCGTGCCTATGTGCCGGACCGGTACACCAACCCCGCCGAGGCCGAGGCCAAGACCATGGCCGCTGCGGAGGAGAGCGCCGCGCACGAGGAGACTGACGCGCCGGAAGCCCAGCCGGAGAGCGTGGAGACGCCCGCCCTGGCGGAGGACACCGCTGTGGCGGCGGCCGAGGAGCCTGCCGCTGCCGAGCCAGCAGAGCAGCCGGAGCAGGCCGCCGAGGAGCCGGAGGAGAAGTCCACCGGCGGCGAAGAGTAACGGAGGAAATTTCATACCATGCAAAAGTCGATAGAAGTCCGGGGCAAGACCGCGGACGAGGCCGTGGAGAAGGGCCTGGCGGAGCTGGGCCTGGAGCGGGACGATGTATCTGTTGAGATCGTAGAGCGGGGGAAGAAGGGCGTATTCGGCATCGGCGCCGTGGAGGCGGTGGTGCGGTTGAGTTTCGAGGCCCCCGAGGGACCGGAGCCTGTCCGGCATCCCGGACCGGAGCCGAAGCCGGAAGCACCCAAGCCGGAGCCGCGCCGGCCCGAGCCACCGAAGCCGGAAGCGCCCAAGCCGGCGCCCCGTAAGCCCGAGCCGCCCAAACCGGAGGCTCCCAAGCCCGCCGCCCCCGCGCCCCGGAAGGCGGAGGGGACCCAGGCGGAGCAGACCGAGGCGTTCTTGCGCGGCCTGCTGGAGCATATGGGCGTGGAGGCCGACATGGAGATCGCCCCCCGGCAGGGCGGCGGTCTGGACGTGCAGCTGACCGGCGAGCATATCGGCGCGGTCATCGGCCGCCGGGGCGAGACTTTGGACGCCATCCAGCACCTGACCAACTACGCGGTGAACCGGGGCAGCGACCGCCACGCCCACATCAACGTGGACGCGGAGAACTACCGGGCCAAGCGGGAGGATTCCCTGGTGCGCCTGGCGGAGAAGATGGCCGCCAAGGCCATCAAGTACAAGCGTTCCATGGCGTTGGAGCCCATGAACTCCTATGAGCGCCATGTGATCCACACCGCCCTCCAGGACTACGAGGGCGTGACCACCAGCTCCATCGGCACCGAGCCCAACCGCCGTGTCGTCGTCTCCTATGTGAAGGCGGAGGCGAAGAAAGAGGAGGACAAGGGCTACAAGGAGTGGTGCTGAATCCCGTCGAGAAGGGCTGACGCCTTTTCCGGCGTGGGGAGGCGTCCCGCCGTGCGCGCGGGCTCCGCAAGCTTTTGATGACGTGGGGCGGCCCCGGCTGCCCCGCGTCCGCTTTATGTAAGGAGGGAACGGCATGGTTTTTTCCAGCGCGATGTTCCTGTTCGCGTTTTTTCCGGCGGTGTTCGCCGTGTACCATATCGTGCCTGGGATCAAGGGCAGGAATATCGTCCTGCTGGCGGCCAGCCTGGTGTTTTACTGCTTCGGCGGGCTGCGGTATGTGCCGCTGCTGGCGGCGTCCGTGCTTGTCAACGCCCTGGCGGGCCGTGCGCTGGGCCGGCTGGAGGGGAAGAAAAAGCGCCGGGCGGCGGTGACGGCGGCGGTGGCGTTCGACGTGGCGCTGGTGGCGGCGTTCAAGTACCTGGATTTCATCCTGGCCAACCTCAACGCCCTGCTGGGCCTGTCCATCCCCCTGCCGGGGCTGCCCCTGCCGCTGGGCATCTCCTTTTTCACCTTCACCGCCATGAGTTATGTGATCGAGGCCTACCGCAAGCCCGCCAACGCGGCGCAGAGCCTGCTGGACGCGGCGGTGTATATCTCCCTGTTCCCCACCATCCTGTCCGGCCCCATCCTGGGCTGGAAGGCGGCCGCGCCCCAGCTGCGGGAGCGGACCTGTACCGCCCAGGGGACCGCCCGGGGCATCCGGCGCTTCATCGTGGGCATGGCGAAAAAGCTGCTGGTGGCGGACATCATCGGCAAGGCGGTGGACGGCGTGTTCGCCGGGAGCGTGATGGACGCGCGGCTGGCGTGGCTGGGCGCGGTGGGCTACGCCGTGCAGATCTACTTCGATTTCTCCGGCTACACCGATATGGCCCTGGGCATCGGCCAGACCTTCGGCTTCACCCTGCCGGAGAACTTCGACCGGCCCTACACGGCCCTGGGTTTGAGCGACTTCTGGCGGCGCTGGCACATCAGCCTCACCACCTGGTTCCGCAACTACCTCTATATGCCCATCGTCATGAGCCGGCCCCAGCAGAGGCTCTACAAAAAATGGGCCGCCAAATACGGCCGGCCGAAGGCCAATAAGCTGTCCATCCTGATCCCCATGGCGGTGGTGTGGCTGCTGACGGGGCTGTGGCACGGGGCGGCCTGGACGTTCGTGCTGTGGGGGCTGTGGCACGGGATGTTCTGCGCGCTGGAGGGCGTGGGCATCATCCGCACCGACGGGCTGAAAAAGACCCGGGCGGGGCGGCTGGCGCTGCGGGTCTATACGGCCCTGGTGATCACTGTGGGCAACGTGCTGTTCCGGGCCGGGAGCCTGTCCGCGGCGGGGTCCATGCTGGCGGCCATGTTCACCGGCTGGCGCTTCACCGCCCCGGGGACGCTGGCATTGCAGCGGCTTTTCACGCCCCTGGCGCTGGCGATGCTGGCGCTGGGGCTGGCGCTGACCCTGTTCCCCGGGGCGTGGGACGGCCTGCGGCGGAAAAAGTGGGCAGAGCCACTGTCCTATCTCGCGGCGCTGGGGCTGCTGGCCCTTTGCGTCATGAACATGGCCCAGAGCGGCTTTGCGCCGTTCATCTACCTGCAATTCTAAGGAGGGGAGAGCATGAAAAAAGCCTGGTACATCCTGTTCACGGCCGTGTTCTTCCTGGCCTGTCTGGTGCCGTCCGTGGGGATGCTGGTGAAAGGCCCGGCCCCTGCGGCCGCCAACGAGATCCCCGCGGTCAAGCCAAAGCTGACCCAGCGGGACGGCAGTTTCAATCCGGAGGTGCTGTCCCAGACGCAGAAGTATATGGCCAACAGCTTCTTCCTGCGCCTGGAGTGCATCACCGCCTGGGACAGGCTGTGCGCTGACGGGTTCGCCACCTCCGCCAACGACAGCGTCCTCATCGGCCCGGACGGGTGGCTCTTCTTCGGCGGGGCGGTGAACGACATCACAGGCGCCGAGCAGATGACAGACCGCCAGATATGGTGCGCCGCCCGGAGCCTGGCGCTGATGCAGGAGTACGCCGAGAGCCAGGGCGCGGAATTCCTCTTCACCGTCCCCTGCGGCAAGTACACCCTCTACCCCCAGCACGCCCCGGCCTATGTGACCGTGGCCGAGGGGAGCAACCGGGAGCGGCTGGCGGACGCGCTGGCGGAGCAGGGCGTAAATTATGTTAACCTATACGACGCCTTCACGGCGGTGGACGAGGAACTTTACTACCAGTGGGACAGCCACTGGACCGGCCGGGGCGCGGCTCTGGCGGCGGACACCATCCTGACCGCTGCGGGGCAGGATACGGACTACTTTGCCGGGCCGTTCACGCCGGTGTGGGACCACACCGGGGACCTATACGAGATGCTCTATCCCACGGGGACCGCGGTGGAGGCCGATTACAGCTGGGACCCGGGGTTCACCTTTGACTATCTTAGCAATTTCCGCTCGGCGGACGACAACACCATCGAGACGGAGACCCCCGGCCAGAGCGGGAGCCTGCTCATGTTCCGGGACTCCTCCGGCCGGAGCCTGTACCCCTATATGGCCCAGAGCTTCGGGCGGGCGTATTTCTCCCGGCTGAACAATTATAGGATAGATTATGTAAACCAACAGGACGCCTCTCTGGTGGTGGTGGAGCTGGCCGAGCGGACGCTGCCCTACCTCTTGGAGTACCCGGCGGTGTATCCCGCCCCGGAGCGGGACGCCTCGGTGCTGGACGGTGCCGCGGCGGCGGAGAGCCAGCTGACGGCGGAGGAGCCGGGCGTCACCATGGAGGGGTACCGGAAACTCACCGGGACCCTGCCGGAGGCGCCGTCGGCCGACGCGCCGGTGTATGTGGCGGCGGGGGAGAAGGTCTACGAGGCCATCCCCAACGAGGGCGGCTTCACCGCGTGGCTGCCGGAGGGAGCGGACTGTGACAACGCCCGGGTCTACCTGGGCGCGTGAAAGGAGAACGATCATGGAACTGAAACAAGCACTGGAGAGCCTGGACGCCATCCAGAAGAAACTCTACGCCTTCGGCACGGCCAGCTCGTCCCTCTACCTGGACGGGGTGACCGTGGCGCCCAAGGACACGGCGGCGGGCCGGGGCGTGGCCCTGGGCATCCTGGCCGGGGAGCGGCACCGGGTCATGACCGGGCCGGAGCTGGCCGAGACGCTGGACACGCTGGAGGCCCACAGGGAGGAACTGGACCGGAGCCAGTCCCGCCAGGTGGAGGAGCTGCGCCGGGAACTGCGGCAGCTGACCCGCATCCCGGCGGAGGAATTCATGGCCTACGCCCAGCTCACCAACGAGGCGGACGACGTGTGGCACCGGGCCAAGGAGCAGAGCGATTTTGAGCTGTTCCGGCCCTGTCTGGAGAAGCTGGTGGCGTTCAACCGCCGTTTCGCCGGGTACTACGACCCCGCCAAGGCGCCCTACGACGCGCTTTTGAACGAGTATGAGCGGGGCGTGGATATGGCATATCTGGACAACTTCTTCGGCGTCCTGCGCCAGCGGCTGGTGCCGCTGATCCAGGCCGTGGGCGAGAGGCCCATGCCGGACGTGTCCTTCCTGCACCGGCACTATCCCGTGGCGCAGCAGAAGGAATTCTCCGACTACCTGATGCAGGTGATGGACCTGGACCGGGCCCACTGTGCCATCGGGGAGACGGAGCATCCCTTCACCTTGAATTTCAACAGCCAGGACGTGCGTATCACTACCCACTACCACGAGGACGATGTGTCCTCCTCCATGTACTCGGTCATCCATGAGGGCGGCCATGCCCGGTACGAGCTGGACGTGGACCCGGCGCTGGAGTACACCGTGCTGGCCGGCGGGGTGTCCATGGGGGTGCATGAGAGCCAGAGCCGTTTTTATGAGAACATCATCGGCCGGTCCCGGCCCTTCGTGGAGGCCATCTGGCCCCGGATGCGGCAGATATTCCCGGAGCAGCTGGCCGACGTGACGGCAGAGGCGTTCTGGCGGGCGGTGAACAAGGCCGAGCCGTCCCTGATCCGCACGGAGGCGGACGAGCTGACCTACTGCCTGCATGTGATGGTGCGCTACGAGATCGAGAAGGCCCTGATCGCCGGGGACCTGGCGGTGAAGGACGTGCCGGGGGAGTGGAACCGGCTTTACAAGGAATATCTGGGCGTGGACGTGCCGGACGACCGGCGGGGCTGCCTGCAGGATTCCCACTGGTCCGGCGGCAGTTTCGGCTACTTCCCGTCCTACGCCCTGGGCAGCGCCTATGGCGCCCAGATGCTGGCCAACATGGAGAAGGACATGGACGTGTGGGGACCGGTGGCGAAGGGGGACCTCTCCCATGTCACCGGATGGCTGCGGGAGAAGGTACACCGCTTCGGCGGCCTGCTCACCCCGGCCCAGGTGGTGGCCAACGCCTGCGGCGTGTTCGACCCCACCTATTACACCGATTACCTGACGAAAAAGTACACCCAGCTCTACGGGCTGTAAGAGCATTGGACCGACGCCCCGCCGGACAGACCGGCGGGGCGCTTTTTTGCGGATTTGACGGCGGAGGGCCATCCGTGGTAAAGTAAGCAGCGGAAAGGCGGTGGGGTCATGTACAGGATATTCATCGTGGAGGACGACGCGGCGCTGGCGGAGGCCATGGCCCGGCAGATCGAGAGCTGGGGCCACAGCGTCCGCTGCGCCCGGGACTTTCAGAACGTGATGGGGGAGTTCGCCGACTTCGACCCCCATCTGGTGCTGCTGGATATCGCGCTGCCCTTTTTCAACGGCTACCACTGGTGCGAGCGCATCCGGGCGGTGTCCGCCGTGCCGGTGGTGTTCATCTCCTCGGCGTCGGACAACATGAACATCGTCATGGCCATGACCATGGGCGGGGACGACTTTCTGCCCAAGCCGGTGGACCTGGACGTGATGACCGCCAAGCTGCAGGCGGTGCTGCGCCGGGCTTACGACCTGGGCGGCAAGACCCCGGTGCTGGAGCATCGGGGCGCGGTGCTGAATCTGAATGACGCCAGCCTTAGCTACGAGGGGAAGCGGGTGGAGCTTACAAAAAACGAGTTTCGCATCCTCCAGACCCTGATGGAGAACAAGGGCCGGGTGGTCAGCCGGGACGCGCTGATGACCCGGCTGTGGCAGATGGACTCCTACGTGGAGGAGAACACCCTGACCGTGAACGTGACCCGCCTGCGCCGGAAGCTGGAGGAGGCGGGCCTGCGGGACTTCATCGCCACCCGCGTGGGCGCGGGGTATATCGTGGGGTGAGGGTATGAACGAGAAGTGGTACGCCCTGGTGGGGGCCTATCTGCGGACCTACTGGCGATTCGCGCTGGTGCAGGCCCTGTTCGCGGCGATCTTCTGGGCGGTGCTTTCCCTCTATGGTGCGCCCGCGGAGGCGGCGCTGTACGCCGCGGGGCTGTGCGCCCTGGCGGGGCTGGGGCTGCTCATCGTCCACTTCGTCCGGTATCTCCGCAAGCGCCGGGCGCGGCAGGCGGCGAAAGAGAACCTGACGGTGTCCGACGGGGCGCTGCCGCCGGCGGACACGCCGGGCGAGGCGGAGTTCCGGGACATGGCCCAGCGGGTGCGGCGGCAGTACGCGGATCTGGCGGCGGCGCGGGAGGCCGAGCGGCGGGAGACGTTGGACTGGTTCACCGCCTGGGTCCACCAGATCAAGACCCCCATCGCCGTCATGCAGATGACCCTCCAGGCCGAGGACACCCCGGAACACCGGGCGCTGGAGGCGGAGCTGTTCCGGGTCCGGCAGTACGCGGACCTGGCCTTGAGCTACCTGCGGCTGGACGAGGGCGGGTCGGACCTGGTGATCCGCTCCGTGGCGCTGGACGGCGTCATCCGCCAGACGGTGCGAAAATACGCGCCGCTTTTCGTGCGAAAGCGGCTGGCGCTGCGCTACGACGGCACGGACGTGTCGGCCCTCACCGACGAGAAATGGCTCGCGTTCATCCTGGAGCAGCTGCTGTCCAACGCCGTGAAATACACCGCCTCCGGGGGCGTGACCATCGCGGTGTCGGCGGAGGACAAGGTCCTCGCCATCGCGGACACGGGCATCGGCATCGCGGCGGAGGACCTGCCCCGGGTGTTTGAAAAGGGCTACACGGGCTATAACGGCCGGACCGACAAGGCGGCCACCGGGCTGGGGCTGTATCTGTGCCGCCGGGCGGCGGAGATGCTGCACCACCGGCTGTGGGTCCAGTCGGAGCCGGGCCGGGGCAGCACCTTCTTCCTGGACCTGCACAGCGACAAGCTGGAAGTGGAGTGAGAAATAGAAACGATCTCTCCCCGCAAAATGGCCCCCTTGTGCAAAGGGGGCTGTCAGCGCCTCTGGCGCTGACTGAGGGATTGTAACGGAGGATAACGGACAACCCCTCCGAGCCGCCTTCGGCGGCCCACCTCCCCTTACACAGGGGAGGCTTTGGGCTGGCAATGGACCGCACAGGGGAGGCTTTGGGCGACAATCTTACAAAACTGTCACCTCCGGGGGCCGAAATGTCACTTGATTCGATTTCGGGCTCCGGAGGCTTCTGCTAGAATGAGGACACATAAAGGAGGTATCATGCTATGACGATACTGCAAGTGGAGGGCCTGGGAAAGACCTACACAGGCCGCTTCGGGGCCAACCAGGTGAAGGCCCTCACCAACGTGTCCTTTTCCGTGGAGCAGGGGGAGTATGTGGCCATCATGGGCGAGTCCGGCTCCGGCAAGACGACGCTCTTGAACATCCTGGCGGCCTTCGACCGGCCCACGACGGGCCGGGTGCTGCTGGAGGGCAAGGACCTGGCCTCCATCCAGGAGAGCGAGCTGGCGGCGTTCCGGCGGGACAGCCTGGGCTTCGTGTTCCAGGACTTCAACCTGCTGGACACCTTCAATCTGCGGGACAACATCTTCCTGCCCCTGGTGCTGGCGGGCAAGGGGTATGTGGAGATGGCGGAGCGGCTGCAACCCATCGCCCAGCGCATGGGCATCACGGACATCCTCAATAAGTTCCCCTACGAAGTCTCCGGCGGCCAGAAACAGCGGGCGGCGGTGGCCCGGGCGGTGATCACCGGCCCGAAGCTGCTGCTGGCGGACGAGCCGACCGGGGCGCTGGACTCCAAGTCCGCCGACGGGCTGATGGACCTGTTCACCGCCCTGAACGCCTCCGGCCAGACCATCCTCATGGTCAGCCACTCCACCAAGGCCGCCAGCCACGCCGGGCGGGTCATCTTCATCAAGGACGGGGAACTGTTCCACCAGATCTACCGGGGCGGCAACACCAACGAGCAGATGTACCAGAAGATCGCGGACACCCTCACGCTCCTGGCCACGGGAGGGGACGGGCATGAATAAGCACCTTTACGGCCGCCTGGCCCGGCAGAACCTGCGAAAGAACTTCCGCAGCTATGGCCCGTTCCTGCTGGCCAGCATACTCACGGTGGCGATGTTCTACATCCTCTGCTCCCTGTCGGTGAACCCCGGGCTGGAGGGGACCTTCGGCGGCGGGACGCTGGGCGTGGTGCTGGCCCTGGGGACCTGTGTGGTGGGCCTGTTCGCGGTGGTGTTCCTCTTTTATACCAACAGCTTCCTGGTCAAGCAGCGCAAGCGGGAGTTCGGCCTTTTCAACGTGCTGGGCATGGAGAAGCGCCATCTGGCGAAAGTCATCGGCCTGGAGACGCTGTACGCCGCCCTTATCAGCATCCTGCTGGGCCTGGGGACGGGGATGGCGCTGGACAAGGCCATGTATCTGCTGGTGTCCCGGCTGATCGGGGTGCCTGTCAGCCTGGGCTTCTTCCTGTCCTGGAAGGTGATGCTGGCGACGGCGGGGCTGTTCGCGGCCATCTTCGCGCTCATTTACCTCAACAGCCTGCGCCAGGTGTATGTGGCCCGGCCGGTGGAGCTGCTGCAAGCCGAACACGCCGGGGAGCGGGAGCCGAAGGCCAAGTGGCTGCTGGCGCTGATCGGCCTGGCCTGCCTGGGGGCGGGATACTATATCTCCATCACCACCACGGACGTGCTGCAGGCCATGTTCCTGTTTTTCGTGGCAGTGGTGCTAGTGATCGTGGGGACCTATCTGCTGTTCACCGCCGGCAGCGTGGCGATGCTGAAGCTGCTGAAGAAGAACAGGCGCTATTACTACAAGACCCGCCATTTCACCGCGGTCAGCGGCATGATCTACCGCATGAAGCAAAACGCGGTGGGTCTGGCCAATATCTGCATTTTGTCCACCATGGTGCTGGTGATGGTGTCCGGCACGGCCTGCCTGATGCTGGGGATGGAGGGGACGCTGCGGTCGGCCTATCCCTACGACGTGGCCAACGATTACGGCAACGCCGAGACCGGGGACATGATGCGCCGGGCGCTGACGGACGCCGGCTTCACCATCGAGAACGAGGCGCGCTATACCTACATGGATGCCGCCGCCTACCGCACCGGCGACGACTTTTCGATGTATATGCCGGAGAACATCACCAGCTGGGAGGAGTTCTGCGAACTGTTCATCGTGGACCTGGAGGACTATAACGCGGTGCTGGGCCAGAGCGAGAGCCTGGCGCCGGGGGAGATACTGCTGCACATAGAGCGGGGCGGCGCCATCCAGACCGACGCCATCACCCTCTTCGGCCGGACCTATACCATCCAAAAGCAGACGGACCTCACCATCCCCTACTCGGGGATGCTGACCAACATCAACAATGCCTACTGCTTGGTGGTGGCGGACATGGACGAACTGCGGGCGCTGGACAGGGCGCGCTATGAGCAGCTGTACGGCATGAATACGGATATGGAGCCCTACCAGCCAGCGTACAGCGAGATCGAGATGTATTCGGGTTTTGATATCGCCGGGGGCCTGGACGAGGAGCTGCGGGCCCATGAGGTGATCGAGCGGGCCTGGTCGGACGCGGCCCAGGAGGGCAGCGGCGTGCGCCTGGCGGGGAGCTATAACATCCGGGGCTGGGAGCGGCAGTTTTTCGTGCAGCTCTACGGCGGGCTGTTCTTCCTGGGGATGTTCCTGGGACTGCTGTTCACCATGGCGGCTATCCTGATCATCTACTACAAGCAGATGTCGGAGGGCCGGGACGACCGGGAGCGGTTCCAGATCATGCAGAAGGTGGGCATGAGCCGCCTGGAGGTCAGGCGCACCATCCGCTCCCAGGTGCTGACGGTGTTCTTCCTGCCTCTGGCGGCGGCGGGGGTACACATGGCGTTCGCCTTCCCCATCCTCTACCGGGTGCTGCGGATGATGTCCATGTATCAGACGGGGACGTTCCTCTGGTGCGTGCTGGGCGCCTTCGGGACCTTCGCGGCGCTGTACGCGGTGGTGTATTCCCTCACCGCCCGGACCTATTACAAGCTGGTGAGTATGTGAAAGGAGCGGGAAAATGGCGAAGATAACGGCTTTTCTGTTCGTGATCCTGCTGCTGGCCGGGGCGCTGCTGCCCGGGTGCAGCAAGGAGGAGATGCTGGACGTGTACGGCTCGGCGGTGTCCTTCGCGGGGAACATCGGCCTGGACGCGGAACTGTTTTTGGAGGGGGACCGGGAATTCGGCGAGGACAAATACACCGGGACCTATACCGCGTCCTACGAGGACTTCACCGGCACGGAACACCTGTTCGGCGGCACCATGCTGGAGAAGCGGACAAGGGAGTATGTGAAGGTGACCGTCACCATTGAGGGCAAAGGCGGCGTCAGATTCATCTGGATGTGCGGCGCGGACGACCCGGTGACCCTGGCTGACGGGGCGGGGGAGTTCACCCAGACCGCCTACCTCGCCCCCGGCAGCAACTACTTCAACCTGGAGCTGGAGAGCTTCACCGGGACTGTGGAGATCACGATAAAATGAATATACCGGCGGCGGCCCCCTCACCCGAGGGGGCCGCTTGCCTGTTTACTTCCCGGGGAAAATCTGGTATCATCATGAAAAAAGAGCGGGAGGAGAGCGTACATGAAGACCATCTATTTCGACAAGGACATCCCCCGGGTGCTGGCCACCAAGGGCGCGGCCCGCTTCAAGGCCACCCGGGGCCTGCTCTTCACCGGCATCAACGCGGTTAAGTACAAAAAGGATATCCCCGACCCGCCTCTTCCGGCGGACAACTGGGTGCGGGTGAAGAATATCGCCTGCGGCGTGTGCGGCACAGACGTGAGCTTTTTCAAGGCCACCACCGGCACCGACTCCGCCCTGGAGCCCATCCCCGCCAGCCGCAAGACCTTCCTGGGCCACGAGAACGTGGGCGTGGTGGTGGAGGCCGGCCCCGCCGTCACGGACGTGCGGGTGGGGGACCGGGTGGGCATCCGGGCCTACATGGCCGGGTGTGACAACAAGGACCTGCCCCGGTGTCCCAACTGCGCCGCGGGCAATTACAGCATCTGTGAGAATTACGGCGCCAAGCCCCGGTTCGACCTGGCCTGGACCGGCGCGGGGTGGTCGGACAGCTTCATCGCCCCCCAGCAGCAGCTATATAAGGTCCTGCCGGAACTGACCGTGGACCAGGCGGTGATGGTGGAGCCGGCCAGCGTGGCCATCCACGCGGTGCTTCGCAGCGTCCCCCAGGCGGGGGAGAAGGTGCTGGTCATGGGCTGCGGGGTCATCGGCCTGGCCGTCGTCCAGGCGCTGAAGGTCATCCAGCCGGCGTGCGAGGTCTGGGCCATGAGCCGCACAAAGGAGAAGCTGGACTTCGCCCTGCGCCTGGGCGCGGACCACATCCTGTCCGGCGACGCGCTGGAGGCGGCCAGCAAGGCCTGCGGCGGCAGCCCGGTCTATCAGGGCATGAGCCGGAAAAACCGCTTTTTCTTCGGCGGCTTCGACCGGGCCTACGACTGCATCGGCGGGGACTGGGCCAACACCTTGGGGGTGCGGCTGCTGAAGGCCCGGGGCACCTTCGTGAAGCTGGGCCACCACATGAACGCCATCCGGTACGACGAGACGCCGGTGTGGTGGCAGGAGCTGACCGTGCTGGGCATCGACTCTCACGGCATGGAGACCTGGGACGGCCGGACCCTCTATACCTTCGACCTGGCCCAGGAGTGGATACGGGACGGCAAGTACACCGTGGACGGCTTCGTGAGCCACCACTTCCCCCTGGACGAGTACAAAAAGGCCATCCGCCTGGCCCTGGACGATCCCCCCGGGGTGTTCAAGATCGTCCTGGACTGCTGACGGGGACAGACGGAAGGAGAGCAAGCGCAAAAAAACAGGGACATGGCACACCGATGGGCTGCCATGTCCCTGTTTTGTCAGATCATTCTATGAGGTCCGGTAAACTCATTCCGCGGCTTTTTCAAGGACCTTGCCGTCTTTTACGATGAACACCCGGTCAAAGGTCTCCAAAAACGCCGGGGAGTACTCATGGATGGCCGCGATCAAAATGCCGCACTGCATATCCGCGATCTTCTTCTCGACAAAGCGTCTTGTCTCCATGTCCAAGCCTGTGGTAGGCTCGTCCAGGATCAAGACCCCGGCATTTCTCACCAGGGCGCGGCCCAGGTTCAGGCGCCGCTCCTCACCGCCGGACATTCCCGCCTCCTCGGTTCCGATGCGCGTATCCAGCTTGTCCTTCTGCCCGCTGTACCACGGACCGAGCCCCACATCAGACAGGACCTGCGTGAGTTTTTCCTGATCCGCGTATCGGTCGTCGAACATCGTCAAGTTGTCCCTGATCGTCGCGTCAAAGACAAAGGACCGCTGCTCCAACAGCGAGATGTTCTCTCTGAAGTCCTGGTAAGTATATGAATGGACGGGCAGTCCATTTATCAAATACGCGCCGCTGCCGCTGGTCAGGGCGGCGAGATAACGTATCAATGTGGATTTTCCCGAACCGCTCTCTCCCAGGACCGCGACCCGGTCGCCTTTCCGGAGCGTCAGGTCCACGCCGCTCAATACTGTCTTTTCATTGTTTCGGACGGAGACATCCCGCAGCGTGATCTGATGCACATCCTCCATCCTGTTTTCGCCCCAGGCGCTTTCCTCTTGCGCGGTATCATCCAAAAACGCCGTGAGTTTATCGCACACGGCGGACGCCGCGACGACGGAGGCATACCGCTCGCTGATGATCTGTATCGGGCCTGCCACAAACGTCATGAGCTGCGAAAATATCACCAGTTCCGGCAAGGTGATAAAGTGTTTTGCGATAAAGAAAATGCCGACGACCCATGTGCATAAAAACACCAGATTCCCGGCGCCGAACGCCCCCGCGTAAAGAAGCGCGTTCATCTTGCTGAACTGTTTTTTCTTCTGGAGAAGCCGATCGTTCTCCTGATCGTATTTTCGATCGATCCCGGAAAAACTGTTGAATACCCGCAAAAATGAATACCCGTTTAGTATCTGCGTGACGATATGCAGGTGGGTCTTCTTGGCCTCCTGTTCTTCCGTTTTCGCCTTTTGCAGCGGTTTTTCCGATAATTTGGGAAATAGGACGGGGATGACGCTGATGGCGAGCATGATGACCGTCATGATCGGCTGGATCCGTATGGCGGAAAATACCGCGATACCAAAACAGCAGATCTGAAAATAGATAGCGCCCAGCGCACCGAAATAATCCTGCTCTACGGTGGGGATGTCATGGTTGATCAGCGACAGATAGTAGCTGTCCTCCTTCTGCCGCTTCTCCTCGTTGGAGAGGCTCTCGATCCGCCGGATCACGTCAGAGCGCAGCGATCTGCCGATCTGATGGACCGCCCGATCCCTCGTATAGTCCATAAGGAAATTCAAAAACGTATCCAGGAGGATATAGAGCAGGGTGATGACCGACAGTGTCAGAAGACCGGTTTGCAGACCGCCCATGGCTGCGTCCGTAAACGCCCCCAGTAAGTAGGCCAAAAGGACGGACGAAATGGCGGCAAGCAAATTGGACAGCCCAAAGCAAAACACATACTTTCCATTTCTCTTTGTATATCGCCGCATAAGCTTTTCCATCCTTTTGATAAATACCGTTGAGCCGCGCTGGAATTATAACACATCAAGGGGATCGCATCAATATGTGACCACCATGGCTGATAGCGACACGATATCGAAGGCTCCCTTGTGTAAAGGGAGCTGGCTCCGGCGTCAGCCGGAGACTGAGGGATTGTAAGGGTGAATAACGGACAACCCCTCCGTCGCGGCTTTGCCGCGCCACCTCCCCTTGCACAGGGGAGGCTTGGGGTTGGTAGTCACTTCCTTGCACAGGGGAGGCTTAGGGACATACGCTCATTCAATGGGGAACTTTTTTGCGGTTTTGCCGTCCAATGGGGCAGAATAGGAAAAAGGGGGCGTATCTCTTATGAAACGCATTTTTGCCATCTTGCTGATATTGGCGCTGCTGTCCGGCTGCGGGGCCGGGAACCGGAACGAGGAACCTGCGGGGGAGGAAGAGGCCGCCGCGGCGCAGACGGGGGACCTTATGGAGGGCGTCGCCGCCCACGCGCCGGCGGCGGACGGGGCGCTCACCGACGAGGCGGCGGCCAAGCTCACCGACCTGGGGGTGCGGCTCCTGCAATCAAGCCTGGGGGAGGACAGCACCCTCGTCTCGCCGCTGTCGGTGCTGGAGGCCCTGGGCATGACCGCCAACGGCGCGGCGGGCGATACCCTGGCCCAGATGGAGAAGGCCCTGGGCTTCACCGCAGAGGAACTGAACGACGCGCTGTATCTCTACGTCCAGGGCCTGCCCGATAGCGAGGGCGGGCGCGTACACCTGGCAAACGGCGTGTGGCTGAACGCGGCGGGCGGCTTCCGGCCGGAGCAGACGTTTTTGCAGACCAACGCCGACTACTACGGCGCGGCCCTGCGCCAGCAGGCGTTCGAGCCGTCCCTGGCGGAGGAGATCAACGCCTGGGTGTCCGACAACACCGCCGGGCGCATCGACAAGATCATCGACCAGGTGCCGAAGAGCGCCATGGCCTATCTCGTCAACGCCCTGGCCTTCGACGCTGTGTGGGAGGACATTTACCGGGAGGACCAGGTC
>CANRIF010000017.1 GCA_947630645.1 uncultured Oscillospiraceae bacterium
CTGGACGCGGGCATCACCATGAGCCAGCTGAAAAACACCGCCGGCTATGCCAGCGACGCGGCCGATATCCTGTACGGTGTGTACGGCAAGGCCATGACGGTGTATAACGTCCCGTCGGCCTTCGTGGTGCCGTTTCTGTCCAGCATCGTGCCCGCCGTGGCCGCGGCCCGGATGCGGAAGGGCGCGGAGGCGGCCACAGACCTGGCGGAGAGCGGGATGCGGATGTCCACGCTGCTGTGCCTGCCCATGGCCGTGGGCATGGCGGTGCTGGCCGAGCCCTGCATGAAGGTCCTCTACCCCCAGAGCGCCAGCCAGGGCGCGCTGCTCCTGTTTGAACTGGGCATCACCTGCTACTTCATGACCATGGGGCTGATGACCAACTCTATCCTGCCCGCCTACGGCAACGAGCGGCTGCCGCTGATCTCCATCCTGTGCGGCGGCACGGTGAAGGTGATCGTCACCTTCCTGCTGGTGGGCAATCCCAACGTGAACATCTACGGCGCGCCGCTGGGTACGCTGTGCTGCTATCTCGTCATGCTGGGCATGAACCTGTATTTCATGGGAAAACACATGGCCCGGCCCATGAACATCGGCAAGATCTTGGGCCGCAGCGGCGTGAGCGTACTGGTGATGGGCATCGCGGCCTGGTCCGTGTGGAGCCTGCTCCACGGGCTGATGGGCGGCGTGCTGGGCGTGGTGGCCGGCCGGGAGCTGAACGTGCTGCTGCCGTTCATGGCGGCGGTGGTCGTGGGCGTGGTGGTGTATCTGGTGCTGATCATCGCGCTGCGGGCCATCACTTTGGAGGATATGATGCTGTTCCCCAAGGGCGAAAAGCTGGCAAAGCTGCTCCATATCCGGTGAAAATCGCAAAAAAACCCTTGCAAATGGCGCTTTTTTTTGAATTTTCCTATTGCAGAGGGCAAGAATATATGGTAAATTTTCAGTATAAGGAAAAATACGGTCTGGAGGACTACCGCGCCATCATGGCGCTCCTAAGGAGCGAGGATGGCTGTCCGTGGGACAAGGTGCAGACGCACCAGTCCATCCGCCGGGACCTGCTGGAGGAGGCCTATGAGACGGCCGACGCCATCGACTCCGGGGACATGGACAATCTGCGGGAGGAGTTGGGCGACCTGCTGATGCAGGTCTTGTTTCACGCCCAGATCGAGACGGAAAAGGGCGGCTTCACCTTCGACGACGTGTGCGACGAGTCCTGCAAGAAGCTGATCCGCCGTCACCCCCATGTGTTCGGGAAGCTGGAGTTGGACACCCCCGACGAGGTGCTGGCCACCTGGGACGAGGTAAAGCGCCAGGAGAAGGACCAGCGTTCCACCGCCGAGGCTATGGAGAGCGTGGCCCGGGCCATGCCGGCGCTGTGGCGGGCGGAGAAGGTCCAGAAGAAGGCCGCCAAGGAGGGCTTTGACTGGCCCGACTGGCACGGCGCCAGGGACAAGCTCACCGAGGAACTGGCCGAGCTGGACGAGGCCATCGCCGCGGGGGAGCGGGTGGAAGAGGAACTGGGCGACGTGCTGGCCGCCGCGGTGAATCTGGCGCGGCTTTTGAAGATAGACCCGGAAAAGGCGCTCACCGGCTCTACGGACCGCTTTGTGGCGCGGTACGGCCGGATGGAGGCGCTGGCGGCCGAGAAAGGCGAGGTCCTGGCGGACCTGGACCTGGACGGCCAGGAGGCGCTCTGGCAGCAGGCCAAGCGCGAAGAGAAAGCGTAAAAACCTCCCCCTGCGGGGCGGGTTTTAAATAAACAAAAGAGGCGGAAGACCGCCAAAAATTAGGAGGTAAACTATGAACAAAGCAGAACTGATCGCGGCTGTGGCGGAGAAGGCCGATCTGACCAAGAAGCAGGCGGAGGCCGCTGTCAACGCGGCTATCGAGGCTGTTACCGCGGCTCTGAAGAAGGGCGACAAGGTGCAGATCGTCGGCTTCGGCGCTTTCGATGTGAAGGAGCGCGCTGCCCGCGTCGGCCGCAACCCCCAGACCAAGAAGGAGATCAAGATCCCCGCTTCCAAGGTCCCCCAGTTCAAGGCCGGCAAGGCTCTGAAGGACGCTGTGGCAAAGTAATTTTCGTCATCAAGAGAAGCCAAGCGGCGCGGGTCATCCCGCGCCGCTTAGGTATCAGGAGAGGCAATGCGGCTTGATAAGTATTTGAAGGTATCCCGCCTGATAAAGCGGCGCACCGTGGCAAACGAGGCCTGCGACGGCGGCCGGGTCCAGGTCAACGGCGCCCCCGCCAAGGCGTCCCGGGACGTGAAGGTGGGCGACGTGATCGAGTTGGCCTTCGGCGCCCGCACCGTGCGGGTGGAGGTGTTGAGCGTGGCGGAGACCGTGTCCAAGGCGGACGCCACCGCCATGTACCGGGAGTTGTGACGACGGCCTTCGACCCGCTTCGACGGCCCGGCGGCGCGTTTTGTGTAAAGGACTGTTGACACTGTTTGAAACGGCCCCTTTTTCGGCGGAACGCTCATAATTGTGGCCATGCCCCCATATCCATGTGGATATGGGGGTGTTTCTATGAAAAAACTGTTGTCGTTCCTGCTGGCCCTGACGGTGCTGGCCACGCCCGCGCTGGCCGCGGAGCCGCTCACCGGCGACGATATCACCATCCACGCGCCCTACGCGGTGCTGATGGAGAAGTCCACAGGCACGGTCATCTATGAAAAGGCCAGCCATGAACACTGTCCGCCCGCCAGCGTGACCAAGGTGATGACCATGCTGCTGGTGGTGGAGGCGGTGGAGTCCGGCGTCATCTCCCTGGACCAGATCGTCACCGCCTCGGAGACGGCCTCTTCCATGGGCGGCAGCCAGATATGGCTGGAGCCGGGGGAGCAGATGACCGTCTCGGAGATGCTCAAATGCGTGGCGGTGGTCAGCGCCAACGACTGCGCCGTGGCACTGGCGGAACTGATCAGCGGCACGGAGGAGGCGTTCGTGCAGCGGATGAACCAGCGGGCGGGGGAACTGGGCATGAAGGACACCAACTTCACCAACTGCACCGGCCTTGCCGACGATGACGACCACTATACCTCCGCCTACGACATCGCGGTCATGAGCCGGGAGCTGATACGCCACGACATGATCAAGCAGTACACAACGGTGTGGATGGACACCATCCGGGGCGGGCAGTTCAGCCTCTCCAACACCAACCGGCTGATCTTTGGCTACGAGGGGGCCACAGGGCTCAAGACTGGCTTCACCTCCAAGGCCATGTACTGCCTCGCCGCCACGGCGGAGCGGGAGGGGATCGAGTTCATCGCCGTCGTCCTGCACGGGGAGACCTCTGCGCTGCGGTTCGACGACGCCCGGACGCTGCTCAATTACGGCTTCGCCAACTACGCGCTCGCGCCGCTCCGGCCGGGCCAGGCCCTGCCGCCGGTGCCGGTGAAGCTGGGCGCGGCCGACAGCGTCCAGCCCCTGTTCACCGGGGCGGAGCAGATATTGAGCAAAAAGGGCGCCCTGGGCGCGCTGGACTACGACGTGACCCTCTCCGAGACCGTGACCGCCCCGGTGGCCAAGGGGCAGCCGTTGGGGTCCATGACCGTCCGCAGCGGGGACCAGGTGCTGGCCGAGGTGCAGATCGTGGCGGCGGACAGCGTGGAGCGGCTGTCGTTCTGGCGCATCTACGGAAGGCTCTTGGGGGCGCTGATCGGGCGAAAAATGGACTAAATTCCCCATTTTGCATAAAAAATAGCTGTTATTTCAGAAAATTCGCCCCACTTTGCAGGAAAAGGCGGACTTGAAAAAACTTCCAACGTATGTTATAATCGACACGAACGGCGGGGGAGCCTGCCGCAACGAATGAAGCAGGAGGTCTGCTGGATATGGTAAAAGTCGATCTTTCGGGCGCACTTAGTTTCCTGGACAGCACCGGGCCGGATTACGGCGCGGCGGGCCAGGCCCATCGCGCCCTGGCGGAGGGGAGCGGCAAGGGCGCCGATTTCACCGGCTGGCTGCAACTGCCCCGCCGGGTGCAGGGCGAGGAACTCAAGCGCATCACCGCCGCCGCGGAGCGCATCCGCGACACCAGCGAGGTGCTGGTGGTGGTGGGTATCGGCGGCAGCTACCTGGGCGCCCGGGCGGGCATCGAGCTGATCAAGCCCAAGAACGGGCCGGAGGTCATCTTCGCCGGGACCGGCCTGTCCCCAGACGACCTGAACGATAAGCTGGAGCGGCTGGGGGACCGGGAGTTCTCCATCAACGTGGTGTCCAAGTCCGGCACCACCCTGGAGCCGGCCGCGGCGTTCCGCATCTTCCGGGGCCTGCTGGAGAAGAAATACGGCGCGGCGGCCCGCAAGCGCATCTATGCCACCACCGACAAGGCCCGGGGCGTGCTGAAGACCATCGCAGACGGGGAGGGGTACGAGTCCTTCGTGGTCCCCGACGACGTGGGCGGCCGGTTCAGCGTGTTGTCCGCGGTGGGGCTGCTGCCCCTGGCGGCGGCCGGGTGCGACGTGCGTACCCTGGTGGGCGCGGCGGCGGAGGCGCTGTACGAACTGGACCGGCGCAGCCCCGATAACCCCGCCTGGCAGTATGCCGCCACCCGCAACGCCCTCTATTCCAAGGGCAAGACCATCGAGATCCTGGCCAGCTACGAGCCGTCGTTCCGGTATATGGCCGAGTGGTGGAAGCAGCTGTACGGCGAGAGCGAGGGCAAGAACGGCGTGGGCATCTACCCCGCCAGCGTGGAGTATAACGCCGACCTGCACTCCATGGGCCAGTACATCCAGGACGGTCCGCGGACCCTCATGGAGACGGTGGTCAGCTTCGAGCGGCCCCGGCGGGACTATGAGATGCCCTTCGTGATGGGCGACGCTGACGGGCTCAACTACCTGGCCGGCCGCGGCCTGGGGGAGATATCCCGGGTGGCCATGGAGGCGGTGAAGGCCGCCCATGTGGCCGGCGGGGTGCCCAATATGGGCGTGAGCGTACCGCTGCGGGACGAGGAGGGCTTCGCCGAACTGGTGTGCTTCTTCGAGATGGCCTGCGCCATCAGCGGGTATATGCTGGGCGTCAACCCATTCGACCAGCCCGGCGTGGAGGCCTATAAGAAGAATATGTTCCGTATGCTGGGAAAGCCCGGCACTTGACACAGGCCAGGTCGCTCCCAGGAAAAATTCCCATTAAAATAACATTTTTCCCGTTGCTATGCAGCGGGAAAAATGCTACAATAAGAGAAACTCATGAAGGGAGCGTGATGATCTCTTGATAAGATTGATCATGGGTCTTAAAGGGACCGGCAAAACGAAACAGCTGGTAGAACTGGTGCGTAAGGCAGTGGACGAGGAACACGGCGACGTGATCTGCATAGAGAAGGACAAGGTCCTTACATACGACATCCCCTATCAGGCGCGGCTGATCCACGCCTCCCAGTACGGGATCAACTCCATCGACCTGATGCGCGGCTTCATCAGCGGCCTGGCCGCCGGGAACTTCGACATCACCCATGTGTTCATCGACAATCTGTTCAAGATCATCCGGCCCGCCTCCGAGGAGGAGCTGGCGGGGTTCCTGTCCTGGCTGGAGAGATTCGGCCAGTCGGAGAGCATCACCTTCACCGTGACCGTCTCCGCCGACCCGAGCAGCTTCGGCCCGGACGTGACCAAGTACCTGGCCCAGTAAGGACCCGGCAAAAAACAGAGCAGACAGCGGCTGGCGCGGAACGTGCCAGCCGCTCTATTATGTGAAATGCCGAAATTTACGGTCCGTTCCCATAAATTTGCGGTTTTATATTGCATTTGAGGGCATAAGGTGGTAAAAAAGGAAGCATGTGTGGCTTTGCATCCTTATATCACCAGGAAAAAATGCAATCTTTGTGTCTCTTCGGAAGGGGTAGAATCGAATGTTTCGGCAAGTAAAGAATATCCTATCCGTTTTAGATAAAAGACTTTGCACACGTTTTCACATCATTTTGGTCATGAGCCTGCTCAGCCCGGTGCTGGATCTGGTCAGCCTCTCCATGCTGTTCCCCATCCTGGATGGGGTGGCGTCCGGCGGGCCGGAAAAAACGGCGGCGATGGAACTGCTGTTCCTGGGCCTGCTGATGGTCTTTAAGGGCGCGTATGAATTGGTGCTGGCGAAGCTCCAGGCGTCCTGGCAGTGCGACAGCAACTGGCTGCTGGCGGTCAAGATGTACGATCTGGCCGTCAAGGAGGAGCTGCCGCGCCATAACGCGAAGAACGAGAGCCAGGTCCTGCATAACGTGCGGCGCGATGTGGGCGAGACGGTCATGATCCTGGCTCTTTTCAAGGGGACGCTGCTCAACGGCATCCTGCTGGCCGGATACGCCGGGCTCGTCATCGTCCAGACCGGGATCAGCGGGATCGCCTGCGTGCTGGTTTTGGGGGTCGCGCTGGGGCTGCTTAGGAAGGTGCAGGAAAAAAAGACCCTGTACTATGGAAATGAGGTCAGGCGCAGGGAGATCGAACTGGCGGGCATGACTGTCGGCACATACCATGCCTATAAGGAGTTCGCCATAGACGATAAGAAGGAGCGGCTGACCGAGCGGTTTTCCGAGGAGGCCCTGCAAAAAGAGACGATCACAAAGGACTACCTGATGCAGCAGTCGGTCACGTCGGTCATGCTCCAGACTTTTATCAATACCGTTATCTTTGTGATGCTGGCGATCGTGTTGCTGGCGGGCGTCGATATCAGCGGCTTGATCTCCGCCATCGTCCTTCTGACGACGGTTTTGACGAAAATGGTCTCCGTTGCGAGAGGCATCCTGATGGACCGCAACCGCATCAATTTTGCGGAGAAGTCCTATGAGGACACCATCGACAACTGCCGTTACTACGAGACAGTTTTGGAAAAACAGCGTTCGGCCGAAATGGGCAGGACCCATACCCTCACGCTGAAAAAGGCGCTGGTGGTGCGGGATGTCAGCTTTGCCTATCCGGGCGGCCCCACCATATTGGATCATGTGGATATGGAGATCCCGGCGGGGAAGACGGTCGCACTCATCGGATCGTCCGGCATGGGGAAGACGACGCTTCTGGACCTGATCGTGGGCCTTCTAAAACCGGACGGCGGCGCGATCCTCTACGATGATCACGACATCGTGAAGAACGAGGACAGCCTCGGCAGGTGCAGGGCCAATATAGGGGATGCGGTCAGCTATATGCCCCAGTCGCCCGCCGTCTTCGAGGGGACCGTGCGGGACTGCGTGGCGTTCATGGCGGCCCCGGATCAGGTCAGCGAGAGCAAGATCGTGGTGTGTCTGAAGAGCGCCATGCTGTACGAGGACGTAAAGCAGATGCCCCAGGGCATCGACACGGTCATCGGCTCCCAGGGCCTCCGCCTCTCCGGCGGCCAGTATCAGCGGCTGGGGCTGGCGAGGGCGCTGTATAAAAACTTTGAACTCTTGGTCATGGATGAAGGCACCGCCTCGCTGGACGCCGATGTGGAGACGGAAATATTCCAGACGCTCAAACGGGAGAGGAAGGGCAAGACCGTGCTGCTGGCGACCCACCATCAGATGCTGGCCGAACAGTGCGATATGGTATACGAGGTATGTGGACGCCGCGTGATCCGTAGGAAGTGAGCGTATGCTGGATCGGATGTCGAAAAAAGATTGCTGCGGCTGCGGGCTGTGCGCGGCGCTGTGCCCCGCCCGTTCCCGGGGCATGGAGAGGGATAGAGAGGGATTTGACTATCCCAGCGTCACGCAGGCGGAGTGCCTCCATTGCGGCCTGTGTGAGAAGCTATGCCCCATGACGGCGGAAAGGCCCGCTGAAAGGGGATACCGATATCTGGGGGCGAAGGCGCTGTCCGACGAGATACGGGGCGGGTCGTCCTCCGGCGGCGTTTTTCCCGTTCTGGCTGCCCACATCCTCGGCCAGGGCGGGGTGGTGTTCGGCGCGGCCTTTGGGGAGGCGTTCGTGTTGAAGCACCGGGCGGCAGATTCCGTTTCCCGGCTGCGGGAGCTTACGGCCACGAAATACATCCAGAGCAGCCAGGAGGACGTTTACGGGGACCTGGCGGCCGCTCTTTCGGCGGGAAAATGGGTACTCTACGCGGGTACGCCCTGCTGCTGCGAGGGCGTGCTGCGGTATGTGGAGCATCAGGGACTGCCCACGGAGAGACTTCTGGTGATGGACCTGGTATGCTACGGCGTGCCGTCGCCCGGCCTGTGGCAGGACTATGTCCGCTATCTGGAGAAAAAACACGGCGGGAAGCTGACGAGTTACCAGTTCCGGGACAAGAGCCGGGGAGATCACGGCCGGTCTGTAAGGTATGAGATCGGCGGGCGTACTTATATCCGGCCGCTGTGGCAGGACCTGTACTGCGCCCTGTATTTTCACAATTACAGCATCAGGCCCTCCTGCTACCGCTGTCCGTTTACCACGGTGGACCGGAACACGGACATCACCGCGGGGGACTTCTGGGGCGTCGAGCATATAAGGCCGGAGTTTGACGACGGAATGGGCGTGTCCATGGTGATCCTCCGCTCGAAAAAGGCGAAGGGGATATGGGAGGAGATATCCTCCCGCTTCGCCTGGTTCGCCTGCGAGGAAAAGGACGTCCTGCAAAAGGAGCAGCCCCGGCTGCAAACGCCGACCGCGCCGGCGGCGAAACGGGAACTATTCTATTTTCTATATCGCCATCTCCCTTTTTCCGTGCTGGCCGCTTTGCTGTGGAACGGAAAAGGGCTGCGGCGGTTTTGGAGGTAGCGCGTGAGAGAAGGAAAAAAGCCAGGTATTCGGAAAAGGGACGAGCAGATCGGGATCCTGACCTTTCACTGCGCGGACAATTACGGGGCGATGCTGCAGGCCTACGGGCTGAAGACGTGGCTTCGGGGCCACGGGTTCGACGCGGGGATCGTGCCCTACGCGCCGTTTTATATGATACGCCGGCACTGGCTGATACAGCTGCCGGACTTGCGGGGGAAAAATCTGGTCAGACGCGTTCGGGGAAGCATCGGGCAGACGTGGCGGAATATGCAGATACTGCCGGAGCTGCTGCGGCAGAGAAAGCGGATGCGGGACTTTCGCCGGGAGGAGCTGGATGTATCCGGGCTCCCGATGCGATGGATATGGCAGTTTCGCTTCAGAAAGTACCGCGTTTATATCGTCGGCAGCGACCAGGTATGGAACCCGGCGATCACCTTTGGGCTGCGGAGGGCCTACTTTGGCGCGGTCCCCGGAAAGCGGGAAAAAGTGATCTCCTATGCGGCGAGCCTGGGTATGCCGGAGCTTTTGCCCGAATACCAAGATGAATTTGCCCGGCTGGTCCGGAACGTGGACCTCATTTCCGTGCGGGAGGAAGATTCGGCGGCATTTGTGGAGAAGATGAGCGCCAAGCAAGTGTATGCCATGCCGGACCCGGCGCTTCTGCTGACGAAAAAGCAGTGGGAAGAGGCACAGGCGCCCTGCCCGCTGCCGGATGGCTTTCGGTATATCCTCTACCACGCCACGGAGGCGAGACGGGAGATGGCGGACTACGCGCGGGAACTTGCGGCGGCCAGAGGAATAAAAGTGATACAGATATGCTATCGAAAAGGCGAATGTATCCCAGGCTTTCAGCCGATCCTCACAGCGGGGCCCGGCGAGTTTTTGACGTACATCCATCGGGCGGAATACGTGGTATCGAACTCCTTTCACGGGCTCGCCATAAGCATCCAGTTCAAAAAGCCGTTCACCGCGTTCACTTACAGCCGATCCGGCATACGCATACAGGAACTGCTGAAATTGAGCGGCCTTACCGACCGCTTCTACAACGGAGATGGCGCCGGCATCGCCCAGACGCCGATCCCGTGGGACGCTGTGGAGGCAAACATCTCCCGCGCCGCCAAGCGGGCGGAGGACTTCTTGTGCGCCGGATTAAAAGGTTTTGCAGACCGGGAGGGGCGTCAGGGTTAGTTCCCTGTCATAATTCATGCGGCGCGGTGCGTGAAAAACCGTCTTGGTGCAACGCGTTCCGTGGACGCGGGCATGAAAGGGGGAAGGCGTGAAAGTGGAACAGGAAAAAGCCGGGGGACATAGGGGACCGACCGTGTCTGTTATCATCCCGGTGTACAATACGGAGAAGTATCTGGCCGACTGCGTGAGGTCCGTGCAGGCCCAGACATACGAAAACCTGGAGATCCTTCTGGTGGACGACGGCTCCACGGACGGGAGCCGAAGGCTCTGTGAAGAGCTGGAAAAGGGCGACGAGCGGATACGTCTCCTTGTCCAGGATCACAAGGGCGTGTCCGCGGCCCGGAACCGGGGCCTGGACGCCCACACGGGCGAGTACGTCTTCTTCATGGACAGCGACGATCTGATCCACCCGGCCTTGATCGAGCAATATGTGTTGAATACGTCGGAGGGCCAGGCGGATCTTATTTTCTGCAACTGCTTTCCGTTCGTGGGCCCGCTGGCGCTGGACGAACTCGTTTCGGTGGTCCCGGAGCCGGTCTGCTATCCGCCGCAAAAGAATTTACTGTATTTCCGCCTGGACAGAATGCGGGGGATCGGCGGGAAATTCATCCGCTCGCGGTTCATGGGCGATCTGCGCTTTGACGAGAGGATACGATACGGAGAGGATGCGTTTCTAAATTATCAGATGCTGATGAAGGGCGGCCGTGTTTTGTTTTTTAACGCCACCTGGTATTATTACCGCCAGCGCCCGGACGGTACTGTGGCGACGGCGCATGACAACATCGGCATCGAGCTGGAACACATAAAGAGGCTTCGGGACTGTGAGTATGCCGGCATAGACGCGGCGGGAGGAGACGCGTTCAACGCCCTAAGACGGGAGCGGGAGCTATTAGCGGCGCTGCGGGGGGACTATCTGCGGGCAAAAAAGAGCCGCCGCAGGGATATATGCCAGGAGCTGCGGGAGTGGTTTTTGGCGGAGAAGGAACACCCGCTGCTTCAGACGCTGCCCTACCGGGAGCGGGTGGCATTCCGCCTTTGCTTTATGTGCCCGCCTGCGTATAAGGCGGCGAGCGAAGCGGTGCGCCTGTCCTTGTGGGTGAGGGAAAAGACCGCCTCTGTCATGAAACACTATGAAGCGCCTGTATGCACAGTGAGCCAAAGGGACGGGGGAAAGCGGATCGCCATCACCTTTGACGTTACCTATGGGGCGGATAACACGGAGACGATCCTGCATATCCTGGAGGAGAACCAGGTGCGAGCGACCTATTTTGTGAGCGGCATTTGGGCGGATGCGTTCCCGGATATGGCGGCTGTGCTGCGGGATCGCGGGTGCGAGGTGATGAGCCACGCCAACGCCTATATATCTCTGTCGCGATGCCGCGAGGAAGAGTTACAGGACGAACTGGAGATCGGCAGCCGGAAGATCGAAGCGGTCACCGGCAGCCGTCCCACGCTCATGCGATGCCCTTTTGGGAATTATGATATGCGCGTGTTGGACCACATAAAGAAAATGGGGATGAAAGCGGTCCAGTGGTCTGTGGACAGCCTGGACCGGGAGGCGGAGACAACAGAGGAGGAGATATGCCGGAACATCCTGTCCCAGATCAGGCCAGGCGGCATCATCCGGTGCAACAACGGGGGCAGGTATACGCCGGGGGCGCTGGCGAGGGTCATCCCCAGCTTGAAGGAAAAGGGATATCAGATCGTGACGGTATCAGAATTGCTCTCGTCCGGAGAGACCATGGGGTGATATGATGCGGATCGGCGCAGGAAAAATGGCATGGCCGCGGCCATGCCATTTTTCAAAAACGGATATCCTATGAGCGCGCGGCGGAGAGCCGTGTCTTTTTGCGGTCACAGCGCCTTGCGGAGCGTCTTACGCGCCTGGAGGAGGGCCTGGCAGAAGCCGTCCGCGTCATCGGCGGTGGTGAAGCGGCCCAGGCTCACCCGGACGGCCCCGTCGATGACCTTGGGCGCGAGGCCCATGGCCTCCAGCACATGGCTGCGGGCGCCCCGCTTGCAGGCCGAGCCCTTGGACACGCATACGCCCAGGCTGTCCAGGTAGTTGAGCAGAACTTCGCTCCTGTACCCGGGCAGGGACAGACTCAAAATGTGGGGCGCGCCGCCGCCGATGATCACCAGATCCGGGATGGCGGCGGAGAGGGCGTCGACGATGCGCTGCCGCAGCGCCGCCATGCGCTCCCGGGCGTCCGTATCCGCCTGGTAGGCTCTGACCGCTGCGGCCAGGGCCAGGATGCCGGGCATATTCTCCGTGCCGGAGCGGGAGCCGGCCTCCTGGCCGCCGCCCAGCACCAGGGGCGGCAGGCGCACCCCGGCGCGGACATACTGCGCCCCCACGCCCTTGGGGGCGTGGATCTTGTGGCCGGAGACGGTCACGATGTCCGCCCCCAGGCTCTTGACAGAAAACGGCACCTTCATGTATGCTTGTATGGCGTCCGTGTGCAGCAGGGCGGGACAGCCGGCTGCTTTGATGGCCCGGGCCACGGCGGGGATATCCGTCACTGCGCTCGTCTCGTTGTTCACCAGCATCAGGCTCACCAGCGCCGTATCCGGCCGCAGGGCCGCGGCCACGGCGCCGGCGGACACCGCCCCGTCGGGGCCGGGGGCCAGGCGGGTCACCTCCCAGCCCTGGGCCTGCATATCGTCCAGAGACTTGCGGACCGCGTCGTGTTCAGTAAGGCCGCTGATGATGTGCCGCCCCTTGTGACGCATAAGATGGCAGGCCCCGCGGATGGCCCAGTTGTCCCCCTCGGAGCCGCCGGATGTGAAGAACACCTCCCCGGGCTGTGCGCCCAGGCTGGCGGCCACAGTCTCGCGGGCCGCTGTGAGCGCCTGGCGCGCCTCCCGGCCGGGGCCGTGGGTGGAACTGGGATTGCCGAAGCCGCCCGTCATGGCGTCCAGAGCGGCCTGCGCCGCCTCGGGACAGACCTGGGTGGTGGCTGCATTGTCGAGATAGATCATAGAAAAATCACCGAGGGCATTATAAACCGCCTGCGAGGAAAAGGCAAGATTTATGAAGTACGCCGTATACACCCTGGGCTGTAAAGTGAATCAGTACGAGACGCAGGCCCTGGAGACCATGCTCCGGGCGCGTGGGTTCCAGCCGGCGGCGCGGGACGCGGACGTGGTGATCGTCAACACCTGCGCCGTCACCGCCGAGAGCGGGCGAAAGTCCCGCCAGGCCATCCGGCGGCTCCAAGGGCAGAACCCCGGCGCGCTGACGGTGGTGTGCGGCTGCTACTCCCAGCTGGAGCCGGAGGACGTGGCCGCCCTGGGGGCGGACATCGTGTTTGGCAGCGGGGACAAGCACGCCCTGGCGGACGCCATCGTAAAGGCCCTGCCTGCCCGTTCGGTGGACGATCCATTCAAAAGGCGCGTGTTCGAGCCGCTGCCCGCGGGGGCGGTGGCGGGCCGGACCCGGGCCATGCTGAAGATCGAGGACGGGTGCGACAATTTCTGCGCCTACTGCGTCATCCCCTATACCCGGGGCCGGGTCCGGTCCCTGCCGCCGGAGGATTGCGCGGCCCAGGCCGCGGCGCTCGCGGGGGAGGGCTTTGCCGAGATCGTGATCACGGGCATCGAGATCGCCTCCTATGGCAAGGACCTGCCGGGCAAGCCGGGCCTGGCCGATGCGGTCCAGGCGGCGGCCCAGGCCGCGCCCGGGGCGCGCATCCACCTGGGATCACTGGAGCCAACAGTGGTGACGGAGGACTTCTGCGCCCGTCTTGCAGCCCTGGGGAACATATGCCCTCACTTCCATCTGTCCCTCCAGTCCGGCTGCGACGACACCCTCCGGCGGATGCGCCGCAAGTACGACACGGCCGCGTTTCTCGCGGTGTGCCAGCGGCTGCGGCGGTATTTCCCCGGCTGCTCCCTGACGGCGGACCTGATCTGCGGCTTTCCGGGGGAGAGCAAGGCGGATTTCGCCGCGACCCTGGCGTTTTTGGAGACGTGCGCCTTCACCTATGTACACGCCTTCCCGTACTCCGTCCGGCCCGGCACCGCGGCGGCGGATATGCCGGGGCAGCTGTCCCGGGCCGAGAAGGAGGACCGGGTGCGCCGGGCGGGCCAGGTCATCGCCCGGCTCCAGGCGGCCTACCTCGCCAGCCGGGTGGGACAGGTGGAGCAGGTGCTTTTTGAAAACGCCGCCTCCGGCCACAGCGCCGGATACTGCGTGGTACGCATCGGCGGCCAGGCGGAGCGGGGGACCGTGCGGGCCGTGCGCGTCACGGGGGCGTCCGACGGCGTCCTGCTGGGAGAACTGGCGGAATGAATTGCATTTTGCGGTGAGTGTGTTATAATGATACACCACATTAAATCAACAAAACGAGGGAAACAGGTATGACAAGGGAACAGGTATTCAACTTCGCCGCGGGGCCGTCGGTCCTGCCCCGGCAGGCCCTGGAGCGGGCCGCCGCCGAGATGCTCAACTACCGCGGAAGCGGTATGTCCGTCATGGAGATGAGCCACCGAAGTCCCTGGTTCCAAGAGATATTCGACGACGCCAAGGGGAAGCTGAAAAAGGCCCTGGACGTGCCGGACAGCCATGAGATATTGTTTTTGCAGGGCGGCGCGTCGCTGCAGTTCTCCATGGTCCCGCTGAACCTTATGGAGGGCGGCACCGCGGATTACGCCGTCACGGGCAACTTCTCCAACATCGCCATGAAGGAGGCCAAAAAGTACGGCACGGTCCATGTGGCCGCCTCCTCCCAGGACGATGATTTCTCCTATATCCCCGCCCAGGAGCAGCTTACGATCAGCCCGGAGGCGAAGTATTTCTATTACTGCGCCAACAACACCATCTACGGCACGGCCTGGAACTATGTGCCCGAGACGGCCGCGCCGCTGGTGTGCGACATGAGTTCGGAGATCCTCTCCCGGCGGGTGGACGTGGCGAAGTACGGCCTGATCTTTGCCGGCGCCCAGAAGAACATGGCCCCGGCGGGGCTAACGGTGGTCATCCTCGACAAGGCCTTGGCGGGCCGCGAGGCGCCCTATACGCCGCTGATGTTGAGCTACAAGACCATGATCGAAAAGGACAGTATGTACAACACCCCGCCCTGCTGGTGTATCTATATGCTGGGGCTGACGCTGGACTGGCTGGAGAGCCAGGGCGGCGTGGCCGGGGTGGAGGCCATCAAGCACGAAAAGGCCGCCGTCATCTACGACATCATCGACAACAGCCGCCTCTACAAGGGCTGCGCCCGGCCCGAGGCCCGCAGCGACATGAACGTGACCTTCCGCACCGGCGACGCGGACCTGGACGCGGCCTTCGCCAAGCAGGCCCAGGCGCAGGGCCTTTTGAACCTGAAGGGCCACCGGAGCGTGGGCGGCCTGCGGGCGTCGCTCTACAACGCCCAGCCCATGGAGGGCGTACAGGTCCTGGCGGCATTTATGAAGAAGTTTGAGGTGGAACACCATGTTTGAGATAAAGACTATGAACAATATTGCCCAGGAGGGCCTGGACATCCTGGCCGCCAAGGGGCTGGCGGTGAACGACGCCGCCGGTGACCCGGACGCGCTGCTGGTCCGGTCGGCCAAGCTGCACGACATGGCCTTTGGCTCCCGGCTGCTGGCCATCGCCCGGGCGGGGGTGGGCACCGACAATGTGCCGGTGGCCAAATGCACCGAGCAGGGCGTGGCGGTGTTCAATACCGCCGGGGCCAACGCCCAGGCGGTGGTGGAGCTGGCTGTCTGTTCGCTGGTGCTGGCGTCCCGGGACGTGATGGGCGGGGCGCTGTGGGTCCGGTCCCTGGCCGGGCGCGACGACGTGGAGGCCGCGGTAGAGGCGGGCAAGAAGGCGTTCGTCGGCCCGGAGATCCGGGGCAAGAAGCTGGGCGTCATCGGCCTGGGGGCCATCGGCGCCCGCATCGCTAAGACCGCCTTGAGCCTTGGCATGGAGGTGGTGGGCTTCGACCCATACCTCTCCGTGGAGGCCGCCTGGCACCTGCACAGCGACGTGAAGCACGCCGAGGACGTGCAGAGCCTTTACCGCACCTGCGACTACATCCTGGTCCAGGTCCACCACAACGAGAAGACCCACCACATGATCGACGCCGCGGCCCTGGCCCAGATGAAGGACGGCGTGCGCCTTATAAACCTGGCCCGGGGCGGCCTAGTGGACGAGCAGGCCATGCTCGCGGCGCTCTCGTCGGGCAAGGTGGCCCGGTATGTCACCGACTTTCCCAGCGCGGCGCTGGCGGGGGCGCAGAACGTGGTGGCGTTCCCCCACCTGGGTGCGTCCACCCCGGAGAGCGAGGAGAAGTGCGCCATCATGGCCGCCCAGGAGCTGGCGGACTACCTTCTCAACGGCAACATCCACAACAGCGTCAATATGCCGGAACTGACCCTGGAGAGGGCGGGGGTGTGCCGCGTCTGCGCCATCCACGACAACATCCCCCGGATGCTCAACAGCTTTCTGGACATCATCGGCGGGGAGAACATCAACGTGGAACACATGCAGAACCGGGCGCGCGGCCCGGTGGCCTACACCGTCATCGACCTGGGCAGCCCCATCGGGGAGGACCTGGCCGCCCGGCTCCGGGCCGTGCCCCATGTGCGCCGTGTGCGTATCTTGTAAATAAACGTCAAATGATTGTAACGGAAAGGGCGGGGAGTACCCGCCCTTTTTCGCCATTTGTTTACATAATGTTTGCAAATGTGGTTAACATAATTACATATTAATGTCAAAAATTGCATTTTAGAGATAAAAATTACAAATTTAACTTGCAATGCGGACAAAGGCATGGTATAGTTAACGTGTATTTTCGCGTTGGTATCTCTATGCGCGCATTTGTTCGGAGGTGGCTGATATGGCAAAATTCAAGAGGATGCTCGCTGTTTTGCTGATCCTGACGATGGTACTGCCCTTCGGCGGGACGCTGGTACAGGCCGACGAGGGTACCGGGGTCCAGACGCCGGTGGCGACGGTCGGGCCGGATGACCCGGCGGAGCCGGAGGCCAGCGAGGAGCCGGGACCCAGCGAGGAGCCGGAGCCCAGCGAGGAGCCGGTGCCCAGCGAGGAGCCGGCGCCCAGCGAGGAACCGGCGCCCAGCGAGGAGCCGGAGCCCAGTGAGGAGCCGGGACCCAGTGAGGAACCGGCGCCCAGCGAGGAGCCGGCGCCCAGCGAGGAGCCGGAGCCCAGCGAGGAACCGGAGGCCACCGCCGAGCCGGAACACAAACAGTGGCCCTGGACGGAGCCGGGCAACGCCACCGTCGAACTGATGTCGGGCGGCTGGATGCTGGACATGGGCGACAGCTTTTATGCCAGCGAGGGCGACCTGCGCCTTTACTCCGGCGGCAGTTCCACTCTGCTGGCCAGCGTGGACGCGGCCAACTTGAACCTGTCCGGCGGATGGCTCTATTATTCCGTGGGCAGCGAGATCTGGCGCATGAGCCCCAGCGGCGGCGCGGCGGAGCAGGTCTACGCCTTCACCGGCAGCATCAGCCAGATGTATGTGATGGGGCAGGAGATCCGCTTCATGTCCGGCGGGATGCTGTACTCCCTTGATATGAACGACGGCTCCCTGGAGACCCTGGATGCCCCGGCCGGCGCGGTCAAATTCATGCCCACGCCCTACGGCAACCTGTTCCTCACGGGCAGCGTCTTCAACTATACCCTGGTGGCCAACGGCGTCCAGGTCCTGACCGGCATCGAGAACCTCTATTCCGAGGACGACTGGCTGGTGGTGCATATAGGCGCCACCATGTACCAGGCCCCGCTCTCCGCTCCGTTCAGCGGCTCTGTCAGCCTGCAGGACTATTGCCTGCACCAGGACGAGATCGTCGTCAGCACCCTCTCCGATGAACAGCAGCTGGCCAATGAGGCGGCCTATGTGGAGTCCGCCGAGTATGCCGCCTTCCAGGCGAGTTTGGAGGACTACGTCGACAACGGCATCATGACGGTCAGCACCTCCTCGGTCCTATATAAGCAGCTCACCACCGACCAGATGAACATCGTCCTGCGCGCCCAGCAGATGGCGGACGTGCTTTGGAGTCCGCTGGCGGATGTGACCGCCTGGGGCGGCGCCAACAGCAGCTATTTGAGCCAGAAGAAGGACAATTACATCACGGACATCAAGGGCGTCACCAGCAGCGCGCTGGGGAAAGCGGGCAAGTTCGTAAAGGGCCACACCTATAAGGGCGTGCCCTACGCCCAGGCTACCCAGGGCGGCTATGTGGGCATGGATGTCAGTCTGGAGAATTTCATCAATTACACCAACTCCTCCAGCAGCAAGTTCTACACGTCCAACTCCACCTATGGCCAGATCGCGCCCTATTACGGCAGCGACTGCTCCGGCTTCGTGTCCTACGCCTGGGACCTGCCCAAACGCTGCACCTGCAGCGGCCTGGTGAGTTACGGCACGAAAAAGCCCAAGTCTGTCTCGTCGCTGGAAGTGGGCGATATCCTGGACAACACCGGCTCCCACGTCAAGCTGGTGACGGACATCGGCTATGACAGCAATGGTAACTTGGTCTCGGTGGAGATCACGGAGCAGACGCCCCCGAAGATGCTGGTCACCATTTACGGTGAGAAGATCGCCGGAAAGACCTACGATAAGGACGGCGGTTCGCTGTCCGGCGTGACGACTATCCTCTCCCAGGGCTATGATGTCTATGGCCGCTCCTACCGCGGCGCGGTGGGGAAGCCCAAGGACGTGCCGGGCCTGAGCAAGCCTGTGGCGCCCACCATGACCGTGGCGCCGGCCGGACCGGAAAAGGCCACCATCACGCTGAAACATGAGGATGGCAGCGCCGCCACGATCTACTATACCAAAAACGGTGACATGGTGACCGACAAATCCACAAAATACGAAGCGCCCTTCGAGGTGACCATCGCCGATAAGATCGAAGGTCAAAATGAGCAGCAGATCATCTCCATCCGCGCCATGGCGGTGATCGGCGGCAAGGAGAGTTTCCCCTTGAGCCAGGACATCGCCATGTCCGGCGCACCCACGCTCTCCGTGGCAGGGAAGACCGACGGCGTGTTCCTGCAGGGGGGTACCTACTACATCCCGACAGACGCGAAGCTGACCATCAACGTGGAGGGCGGCGGCACGATCTATTACACCACCGACGGCACCACCCAGCCTGGCGTCACCACGGGGACGAACGTCTTCAGCGCGGCCTCTGGCAAGGCGGCGATCACCGTCCCGGCGGAGGGGCTGACCGTCAAGGCCTTCGCCGCCTGTGACGGCTGCCTGCCCAGCGCGGTGGTGGAGTTCAATGTCAAGACGGGCACGATGCACACCATCACCGTGGACGACCCCTACGGCTTCATTTCGCCGGCCGGAGAGACCTTCAACGTCCTGGATGGCGCCGACGTAGCGTTTACAGTCAACGAAAAAACCAATCAGTATGAACTGGGGTACATGACTGTCGACGGGGTGAAGGTGGAGAAGGACTATAATGCTGCCGTGGACTTCAAGGATGTGAAAGAGGACCACGAGATCGCCACCTTTGTCAACCTGCCGTTCACGGATGTCGCCAGCGACAAGTGGTTCGCCGGGCCCATCGCCTTCGCTTACGGCAAGGGCCTGATGGACGGCATCACGGATAAGAAATTCTACCCCAATTCGATTGCCATCCGCGCCATGTTCATCACCGTCCTGGGCCGGTATGACAACGCCCAGCTGATGGTGTCCCAGTCCGCGTCCAAGACAGTGGCTGTCAAGGCGGGCGATATCGCCAAGACCGATCAATACGCCATCACCAGAGGCACCGATATCAACCTGCGGAAGGCGGCCGGCACAGGCAACATGATCGTTGGCTCCCTGCCGGCGAACGGACAGATCGTGCAGATCCAGGGCAATACGACCGTGAGCGGCAACACCTGGTACAAGATCAGGTACACCTGGGCCAAGAGTTCCGAGAGCGGCATCAGCTGCTATGTGAGCCGGACCTCCAACAACAAGGTGATCGTGGACGCCTGCACATTCACCGACACGGCCGGAAAGAACGTGGGTTACTGCCACGGGTATGCCCAGTGGGCGTATCTGAACGACATCGTGGACGGCGTTGGCAACAACCAGTTCGGCGCCGCCAGCGGCATCACCCGCCAGGACGTGTGCGTCATGCTGTACAACTACCTGACGTACAAGGGCTATAATCTGGATACCAGCGACACGAAGGCGAAGACGTTCTCCGACTACGGCTCTGTGTCCAAGTACGCCCAGAAGGGCGTGTGCGCCATGGTCAACGCCGGCATCATCAACGGCAGCGGCAACAGGCTCCAGCCCAAGGCGGTGACGCTCCGCAGCCAGATCGCCCAGTTCTTCTACAACCTGGACAAATTCATGAACCCCTGAACGACCCCGCAACCAGTGACCCCCTCCCTGCGGCCCGCATAGAATGGACCGCAGCGGAGGGGGTGTTTTTTATGGATCTGGAGAAGTACGCCGGCCAGGTGCGCCAGGGGGCGAGCGGCGCGGCGCTGGACGCGCTGGCCCGGTCGAAGGACGGGGAGAAGTTGCTGGCGGGGCTGGATACCCGGAAGCTGGAGCAGGCCGCCAAGGCCGGCGATATGCAGGCGCTGGGGCAGATGCTGCAAGGCATACTGGCCACGCCGGAGGGCCGGCGCTTTGCCGGCCAGGTGCAGAAGGCGGTGGAAAAGCATGGACGGTGATCTGGGCGCAAAGCTGCAAGAGGTGCTGTCCGACCCGGCGCAGATGGAAAAGCTGAAGGCCGCGGCGGAGAGCATCTTCGGCGGCCCGCAGCCCTCCGGCGGGACGGAGGCACCTACGGAGAAGGCCCCGCCGGTCCCGGAAAGGGATGCCCGGTTCCTGGCCGCCATCGGCAAGGCGTTCGCCGCCGGGGACGCGGGGGAAAACAGGAGCCGCTCCACGGCGCTGCTGATGGCCATGCGGCCCTATATGCGGCCGGAAAAGCAGGAAAAGCTGGACCGGGCCTTGCAGATCGCCCGCATGGCGAACATCGCCGGGGCGGTCATGAAGGAGTACGGAGGCGGCGGCCATGGCGTATAGCGGCGCGTACAGGCCCCGGGAACGGGAGGAACGCCCGGCGCCCCCGCCCCGGCCGGAGAGCGCCCCGCCCCGGAAGCAGGACGCCCTCTCCGGGGCACTGGGGGCGGTCATGAAGAAGCTGGAGTCCCTCAATATGGAGACGGACGACCTGATCATGGCGCTGATATTGTATTTGATGTACCGCGAGAGCGGGGATAAGGACCTATTGATAATGCTGGGCGCCATGCTTTTGACATAAAATGAGAGCGCGCTTTGCAGCGCGCTCTTCATTATGGAATGCCTCCCCTGTGCAAGGGGAGGTGGGCGCCGCTTGCGGCGCTTGGAGGGGTTGTTACAATCCCCCAGTCAGCGCCTTTGGCGCTGACAGCCCCCTTTGCACAAGGGGGCCGTCCGATAAGGTGTCGCCTGCGGGCGCAAACCCTGCGAGGCGATCAGGTCCGCGGGACCAGGCCGACCTTTTTGTAGACCTTGCGGAGGGTCTTCATGGCGACGTAGGAGGCCTTCTCCGCGCCGGTGCGGCAAAGGCTCTCCAGATAGCCCTTGTCCTTCATCAGCCGCTGGGCCTCCTCCCGGATGGGGCGGAGAGTCTCGATCACCGCCTCGCCTACGGCGGCCTTGAAGTCGCCGTAGCCGTGGCCGGAAAACTCCGCCTCGATCTCGGCAAAGGTCCTGCCGGTGCAGCTGGCGTATATCTGCATCAGGTTCGCCACGCCGGGCTTCGCCTCCCGGTCATAGCGCACACAGTTGGCCCCGGTGTCGCTGTCGGTGACGGCCCGCTTGAACTTGCGGGCGATGTCCTCGGGCGGGTCCATCAGGCACACCCGGCCGTTGCCCTTGTCGTCGGACTTGGACATCTTGCTCATAGGGTCCAGCAGGTCCATCACCCGCGCCCCCACCTTGGGGATGTATGGCTCGGGTATCTTGAACACGTCGCCGTACACGCCGTTGAAGCGGTGGGCGATGTCCCGGGTCAGCTCCACGTGCTGCTTCTGGTCGTCGCCCACGGGGACGTAGTCCGGCTGGTAGAGCAGGATGTCCGCCGCCATCAGGGAGGGGTAGGCGAAGAGCCCGCCGTTGATGTTGTCCGCGTTCTTCGCGGATTTGTCCTTGAACTGGGTCATGCGGGACAGTTCCCCGAACATGGTGTAGCACTGCAGCACCCAGCCCAGCTGGGCGTGTTCCGGCACATGGGACTGGATGAACAGGGTGTTGCGCTCCGGGTCCAGGCCGCAGGCCACATACTGCGCCAGCTGCTCCAGCGTCCGCCGGCGCAGCAGCGCCGGGTCCTGCCGGGTGGTCAGCGCGTGCAGGTCCGCCATGAAGTAGTAGCAGTCAAATGTCTCGGCCCGCTCCGCCCAGTTCTTGATGGCCCCCAGGTAGGAGCCAAGGGTCAGGTCGCCGGAGGGCTTGATGCCGGACAGCATCACTTTTTTCTTCTCGTCCATCTCTCCACGCTTTCCACGGCCAACGCCGTCTTTTGATGTTCTTCCGATTAAATATAATACCACAGCCGATTTTTCTTGACAAGCTGGGGAGAATAAAATATGCTTAATACGCCGATATCGGCGTATTACGAAAGAGGACCGGACATATGGACGAGAAGTTTTTTGACGAGTTGGAGAGCCGCATCCCCCAGGGGGAGGTGCGTACCCGCTTCGCCCCCAGCCCCACGGGGTATATGCACGTGGGGAACCTGCGGACGGCGCTGTATACCTGGTGCATCGCCCGGCACTACGGCGGCAAGTTCCTGCTGCGGATCGAGGACACCGACCAGAACCGGCTGGTGGAGGGCGCGGTGGACGTGATCTACCGCACGCTCACCGACTGCGGCCTGGACTGGGACGAGGGACCGGACAAGGGCGGCCCCGTGGGGCCCTATGTGCAGACCGAGCGGCGGGGGCTGTACCTGCCCTACGCCCAGCGGCTGGTGGAACGGGGCCACGCCTATTACTGCTTCTGCGACAAGGCGGAGAGCGAGGAGGGGGAGGGCTTTTCCAAGGCAGAGGACCCCTGCCGCGGTCTGCCCGCCGACGAGGTACAGCGCCACCTGGACGCCGGGATGCCCTACGTCATCCGCCAGAAGATACCCCGGGAGGGCTCCACCACCTTCCACGACGAGGTGTTCGGCGACGTGACCGCCCCCAACAAGGACCTGGACGATCAGGTCCTCATCAAGCGGGACGGCCTGCCCACCTATAACTTCGCCAACGTCATCGACGATCACCTGATGGGCATCACCCATGTGGTCCGCGGCTCGGAGTACCTGGCCAGCGCGCCCAAATATAACCTTCTTTACGAGGGCTTCGGCTGGCCCATCCCCAAGTACGTCCACTGTTCGCCGGTGATGCGCGACGCCCACAACAAGATGTCCAAGCGCCACGGCGACCCCTCCTATGAGGACCTGGTGGAGAAGGGCTATCTGCGCGCCGCCATCGTCAACTATGTGGCGCTGCTGGGCTGGGCGCCCGGCGGGGAGCGGGAGATCTACTCCATCCGGGAACTGGCGGAGGCCTTCGACCTGGCCGGCATCAGCAAGAGCCAGGCCATCTTCGACATCGAAAAGCTGACCTACTTCAACGCCGAGTACATCCGCGCCATGCGTCCCGAGGACTTCGCCAAGGCCGCGGAGCCCTATATCCGCCAGGCGGTGAAGAACCCCGCCATCGATCCGGCCGCCGTGGCGGCGCTCTTGCAGCAGCGCACGGAGGTGCTGACCGACATCCCCGGCAAGCTGGGCTTTTTCGATGCGCTTCCCGATTACGACACCGAGCTTTATGTGCATAAGAAGTCCAAGAGCGATAAGGACAGCGCCCTTGTGATGCTCCAGGCGGCGCTGCCGGTGCTGGAGGCGCTGCCCGCCTGGGACGACGAGCATATCCACGACGCCATGGTGGGCCTGGCGGAGAAGCTGGAGGTCAAAAACGCCAAGCTGATGTGGCCGGTACGCATCGCCGTCACCGGAACCGCCGTCACCCCCGGCGGCGCGGTGGAGATCTGCCGTATCCTGGGCCGGGAGGAGACGCTGCGCCGGATGGCCGACGGCATCGGACGCCTGTCCTGAACCAAAAATTGATATCAAAAAATACGCCTCTTTGCGGCAAGACTAGCAAAGAGGTGTATTTTTGTATGAAAAAACGGACGACCATCCGCATCATTACCTTTTTGTCCGCGGCGCTGGTGACGGCCGGCGTGTTCGCGGTGAAGAACACGAAAAAGGCCGGCGCCCTGGAACTGTACGCCAAGGCCAGCACCCAGCGGGCCTTCGACGAGCTGGTGACAAGCGTCGGCGAGCTTTCCAATGCCCTGGAGAAGAGCCAGTACCTGACCGACCCGGCCCTGGCAAGTTCCCTGTGTACCCAGATATTCGGCCGGGCCATGACGGCGCAGACCGCGCTGGGGGCCTTGCCCTATGCTTCCCAGGAACTGGAGCAGACCGCCAGCTTTGTGGCGAAGGTGGGCGATTACGCCGGGACCCTGGCCCGGACCGTGGGCCGGAACGGGGGCTATTCCGACGGGGAGCGCCGCGACCTGCAAAGCCTCGCCCAGACCGCCGGCGTGATGAAGCTGAACCTGCAGGATATGCAAAGCCGGGTCACGGCGGGGGAGCTGACGTTGGAGGACGTTTACCGCAACACCGACGGCGCCCAGGGGGGAGAGGGACAGCCGCCCCTGGCCGGGACCGCCTTCCAGACCATCGAGCAGGAGTTCCCGGAACTGCCCACGCTCATATACGACGGCCCCTTCTCCGAGTCGCTGACCCATAAAAAGGCCCTGTACCTGGAGGGGAAGGACCTTGTATCCCAGGAGGACGCGCAGAAAAAGGCGGCCAAGTTCCTGGGCGGGGACGGGGAGAGCCTCAAGCCCGCGGGAGAGTGCGGGGGCGACGTGCCCTGCTGGGCGTTCACGGGCTATGTGAACGGCGGGGAGTACACCGTCCAGGTGACCAAGCAGGGCGGCGAGATATGGGACGTGATCTGCGCCCGGTCCGTGGGGAGCCAGAACTACTCCGTCCGCCAGGGCCTGGCCATGGCCGAGGACTTCATCGGCCGCTGGGGCGTGAAGGACCTGGAGGAGAGCTACCACACCGTGTCCGGCGGGGTGCTGCAGGTGAACTTCCAGCACAGCCAGGACGGCGTGCGCTGCTATCCCGACCTTATCAAGGTGGGCGTGGCGCTGGACAACGGAGCCCTTATGACCTACGACGCCCAGGGCTATATCTGCGCCCACACCGACCGGGACATCCCCGCGGCCGCCGTGTCCGAGCAGGACGCCCGCGCCCGGGTGGCGGAGAGCCTGACCGTGAAGGATCACGCCATGGCCATCATCCCGTCCCAGGGCGGGGAGGAGCGGTACTGCCATGAGTTCCTCTGCCAGAACGAGGCGGGGGAGCATTACCTGCTGTATGTCAACGCCCTCACAGGCGACGAGGAGAAGCTGCTGATCCTCCTGGAGGACGAAACGGGGACCCTGACGGTCTGATCCGGGCGGATTTTTTGAAAAAAGTCGAAAAAAACAGGAAAAAAGTGCGCGAATCTCGCAAAAAAGACTTGTATCTTTCTGTAACCTTTGTTATAATTGGGTAACAGAAAGGTGTGATACTATGAGTCTCATTCCAAATACGACCTGCCGCCGCTGCCATCGGCAGTACCCGTCCTTCCGCAGCCGCTGCCCCTATTGCGGCACGAAGAAGGTCAGAGAGGTCCGCAGCGCCGTCCCCGAGTCGGACAGCGCCGTGCCCGGCACCCAGGCGTCCAGAAACGCCGCCGAGTCGCTCAACCTGCAGATGCTCATGGGCGGCGGCCTGCTGCTGGCCGTGATCGTGCTGGCCATCATACTGGTGTCCGCCCGGGTGGGTGCGGACGCATCGGTGCGCCAGAGCGCGGAGGAGATCATCAACAACGTCACCGCCAATACGCCCATCCCGCCTCCCACCGGGGTGCCGACGCCCTCTCCGTCGCCTACGCCGCAGATCCAGAAGATCGAGTGCCGCTGGGGCACCACCGGCGTGTATGACTATGTGGAACTGGGCGGGTTCAGTATGCCGGAGGGCAGTTCCATCCCCCTTAGCGTGATCTGGTTCCCGGCCACCATACCGGCCATCCCCGAGTGGAGCGTCGATGACGAGGACATCGTGTCCATCTCGCCCAGCGACAGCGGCCTTGAATGTACCGCGAAGATGGTGGGCGAAAAGGGAGAGTCCACGGTGCTGCACCTGACGGTCAACGGCATCGAAAACGACATGAAGATCAGGATCACCTGACGAACGAACAGAAAAAGAGACGCGGCCAGCCGCGTCTCTTTTAATTTGTCCTTGACAAGTGCGGGCATATGAAGTAAAATAATGCACGCTGACGGACGATTGGCGCAGCTGGTAGCGCATCCGCTTGACGTGCGGGAGGTCACAAGTTCGAGTCTTGTATCGTCCACCATACTTGAGAAATCCGAACCTAATTCCAATCGGAAATGGGTTCGGATTTCTTGTGTTCATCAAGGACATATTGATATGAAGCAGGGGCGGGCGCTATGCCCGCCTCTCTGCGTAGAAGTATGGTATGAATTTATGGCAGTATGTGGTGAAATCTACATAAGCATAAGGCAATTTTCAAATCCTTCACAAATGGGCCGTATTCCGTTCAAAAATCCATGTTATGCTCCGCTCATTCAATGGAAGGCAGGTAATGTCATGAAGAAGATATTGTGTGCGGCATTGGCGGCGGCTGTGCTGCTGGGTTTGGGCATGACGGCCCAGGCGGCGGAGGGCGGCTCCGACAGGGAGACCATCGAGACGGTCTTGGATCTGGCGAACAACGCCGATCAGACCTGGACCTATTCTGGCGAGGCGGACGCCTGGACGCTGGAGCCGGTGAGCGCGGTGGCCTGGCCGGAGCTTCCCGACCAGCAGGGCGTCTCCGTGTGCGTCCCTGGCGCCTATGTGACTGGCATCGACATGGACGGCGACGGCGCAGCAGATGTGACGGCGGCGGATGCGGACAGTCCCGTGCAGGGCGGCCTTGTCATCGACTACGACGCGCAGATCACCAGCCCCAACGGGCAGACCTACACCGCCGCCACCGCGCCTGTGATCCTCAACACCGGCGCGGCAGGCTATGGCTCCCAGAACAACTCTGCCGCCTCCGCCGCGTATGCCGCCGACGGGTATATCAACGTGTCCTGCGGCAACCGGGGCAAGCAGGACACGGCCACGGACAGCGACGGCAGCACCTACTATACCGGCGACGCGCCAAGCTGCCTAGCGGACCAGAAGGCGGCGACCCGGTATGTGAAATACAACATCCTGCTGGGAAATCTGCCCGGCGACATTGATAAGTTCATCTCCACCGGTGGCTCCGGCGGCGGCGCGCACGCGGTCATGTTCGCCGCCACGGGCAACCATCCGGATTTCTACGACTACCAAATCGAGGCCGGCGCGGTGGGCGTCTATAAAAATGCCGACGGGACCTATGACACCACCGTGACTGTGGACGGGACGGACTATGAGCTGTCCGACGGGGCCTGGGGCTGCATCGCATACAGCGCCATCACCTCTCTGGCCGAGGGCGACATGGCCATGGCCTTTGAGTATTATATGGACACGGCCTATGATTTCGGCACACCCTTCCAGAAACAGCTGGCGGAGTACCTCTCCCAAGCCTATATGGACTACATCAACGGCCAGGGTCTGACCGTCGAGGAGTCCGCCGTGGGCTTCGACCTGGACAGGGACGGTGCGCTGTCTAGCACCGTGCCGCTGACCATCCAGTGCGACATGGAACAGTACCCGGAGACCAACGGCTACCACGGGACCTATTTGGACCTCTATCTGGCGGAGTTCACCGAGAATCTGCAATGGTATCTGGACAATCTGGACTACGCGGAGGGCTGGACCTGGTTCGACGAAAACGGCGACGCCCTCTCCGACGAGGCGGTGGCCGCCATGACCGAGGCGGACAAGGCCCAGGCATTTTTGGAGGGCCGATACGCGAAGGGCGCCTCCGGCGGCATGATGGGCGGCATGATGGACGGCATGCGCGGCGGACCCATGGACGGCGGTATGGCGGCGGGCGGTCCCGACGGGACCCCGCCTGACGGTGAAAAGTTCGGCGGCAAGATAGACGGCCAGCGCCCGGATGGCGGTATGCCCACCGGGGAAAAGCCCGACATGATGGGCGGCATGGGTCCCGATGTCGGCCAGATGCAGGTGGGAACGCCGGACGAGGGCACCACCCAGTCGGCTACCGGTGGGACGGATTCCCGGAATTATGCGTCCTACGAGGAGATGGTCGCGGCCTATGAGGCGGATATCGCCGAGATCGCGGCCGGAGACGAGTATGGGAACAACATCGTCGCGCTGTACGACCCGCTGAACTACATCGGCGCGGAGGGCACGGACGCCCCTGTCTGGACCCGGATCATGATGGGCGCGGCCGAGGGAGACATGTCTATGTTCCCGTCGTTGAATCTGCAAATCGCCTGGCTGAACGCCGGGACGGACGCGGAGCTGCAATGGCAGTGGGACGGCGGCCATGTGCCCTCCGAGGTGCTGGGCGGGTCCTTCTCCCTCTATGTGGATGAGATGGTAGCCAAGTACGCCGGCGGCACGGCAGTAGAAAAGCAGCCCGCCCAGGCCCAGACCGCCAACGGAACGGCCACCACCCCCACCGGTACCGACCTGACCGGCTGGGTGGACAGTTCGGATGTGGAAAACGTGACCTTCTCCCTGGCCGGCGCCGCGGCCTACCGTGTGGCGGGGGCCAGCAAGGCCATCCCCGGCTTCGACGTGATCGACTATGGCCAGGAGGACTATGTGTTCGGCAGCGCGGAAAAGGACGCCCGGCATTGGAACACTACCCTTTTGGAGATATTTAAGACCCATGCCGACACCTTGGCTCCGCTGTTCAACCAATCGTCCGCAGACGGAGCGGCGCGGGACGTTGGCGGGGCTGCCCTTTCCTCCGGGGCAACAGACCATAATGCCGCTGTGACGTACAGCGAGGACACATCTGTGTCCGGGGAGAACTACACATCCGCCGGGACGGACGAAAACGCCATTCTCATCGAGGACGGCCAGGTGACCCTGGACCAGATCACCGTGGACCGCACGTCCGCTGACTCCACTGGGGGCAATGACGCCAGCTTCTACGGCGTGGGCGCGGCCATCCTGGCCACCGGCGGCGAGACGGGCATCACGGACGCCCAGATCACCACGGACGCCAAGGGCGGCGCAGGGGTCTTTGCCTACGGGGACGGCGTGGTCCGTATCAGCGACAGCACCATCGCCACCGCCCAGGACACCTCGGGCGGCATCCACGCGGCGGGGGGCGGCACCCTGTATGCCACGAACGTCACGGCTACCACGGAGGGCGAGTCCTCCGCCGCTATCCGTTCCGATAGGGGCGGCGGGCTCATGGTGGTGAGCGGCGGCAGCTACGCGTCCAACGGCACCGGCTCTCCGGCGATCTACTGCACGGCCACAGTCGCCGCAGAAAATGCGGAGCTGGCCGCCAACGGCTCCGAGGCGGTCTGTATCGAGGGGCTGAACAGCCTGTATCTCTATGACTGCGACCTATCCGGCGCTATGCGGGATTCGCAGCAGAACGACTGTACCTGGAACGTCATCCTCTACCAGAGTATGTCCGGCGACTCCCAGGTGGGCAACAGCACCTTCCAGATGACCGGCGGCACCCTGACGGCCCAAAACGGCGGGATGTTTTACACCACCAACACCGAATCCACATTTATTTTGGAAGACGTGCAGATCGTCTGCGCCGAGGACAGCCCCTTCTTCCTGCGCTGCACCGGCAACCAGAACCAGCGGGGCTGGGGCCAGGCCGGCAGCAACGGCGCGGACTGTACCTTCACCGCCATCGGCCAGGACATGGCCGGGGACGTGGTCTGGGACTCCATCAGCAGCCTGGACCTGTATGTGACTGAGGGAAGCTCCCTGACCGGCGCGGTGGTGCAGGACGAGAGCTGCGCGGGAAGCGGCGGCGACGGCTATGCCGCGCTTACCATTGACGCGGGCTCCCAATGGATCGTCACCGGGGACAGCGTTCTGACGACGCCGCACAATGCGGGCACCATCTTGGACGAGGACGGCAGCCCGGTCACCATCCAGGGCACCGACGGGACCGTCTATGTCAGCGGCGAGGGCCAGTATACCGTGACCGTCTCCGCGTATGACGAGGACGCCGACCTCTCCGGCGCGGGAACTGTTATCGCTTTTGAAGACGCCCAGGTCAACACCGGCTCCCAGACCACCGGCGGCATGGGCGGCATGGGCGATGGCAGCGCGCCGCCCGATATGCCCCAGGGTGGCATGGGCGATGGCAGCGCGCCGCCCGATATGCCCCAGGGTGGCATGGGCGACGGCAGCGTGCCGCCCGATATGCCCCAAGGTGGCATGGATAATGGCGGCAAACCGCCAGAGCTGCCCCAGGGCGGCATGGACAATGGCGAAACCCCACCTGATAAGCCGGACGGCAACATGGCTGGCAGTGTGGAACCTCAAGAGATACCAGAGGTCAATGGGAGTACCGGAAACAACACTTGATGCTCCCAACGGCAGCTTCTTATATCCAAAAGCATACAGGAAAGGCGAGGCGCATACTGCCCCGCCTTTCTCTTATACTCTTATACTGGAATATCGATAATACGACGGCAGAAGGATGTCATTTCCTTCCACGGTCTGTTGTTCAATTCCAATTCCGTAAGGCAGTTACCGCTGCTCGTTTTCGAGGGCACACTGTCTTACGGGTACCGCGCTTTTGCGTGTCCTTTTTCGTTATTCCAGTGTCAGGTCGCCGTCCTTGATCCAGCCGAGCCGCCGGCAGAGAAGGCCCAGCGCCCAGCATAGTACGCCGGGCAGGATGAAGCACACCAGCGCCAGCCCCAGCCAGTCCATGAAGCCCGGTGTGATGGCGGCGGCTCCGCCGGCCAGCGCCGCCTCCGACGGGGCCAGCCACCCCGTCCATATCCCGATGGGACCGCACAGCCCGCAGGTCCCCATCCCGGCGTTCACCGCCGCGCCGTTCATCTCCAGCTTGAAAAGGCAGGTGGCGACGGGGCCGGTGACGGCGCTGGTGACGATGGCGGG
>CANRIF010000018.1 GCA_947630645.1 uncultured Oscillospiraceae bacterium
GAGAGGATCTCGATGGTCTTTTGGCACTTGCCGTCCCAGTTGGTGTCGATCTCCCCGGTGACGCCCTCCACCAGCGGTGCGGGCAGGCCGGAGAGCCGAGCGATGCCCCGTACCAGCGGCACGGCGGACACCACCTCGCCGGTGTGGCCGTACTTGGCGGCGAAGTCCGGCAACAGCGCCGCGGTGCCCTCGGCCCAGAACCAGATGCCGTTGGCCGGCAGCTTCCCCGCCGCCCGGCGCGCGGCGTTCAGCGGGTGCTGGTCCAAAAAGCGGAAGGCGGCCTCTTGCAGCCGGCCCAGCTTCTCCGCCACGGCGCAGCCGGAGGGGGCCAGCGGCCCGATGACCTCGCCCAGGTGGTCGTGGGGCGGGATCAGGCGGATGCCGTCGATGTCCGCGTGGTGCATGACGGCGAAGTGGCGGAAGGAGGAGCCGGGGTTGATCTCGATGTCGTACTCCTTGGCCAGGGCGGCGAACGCCGGGCTGGCCCACAGCGCGGAGATGAGCGCGTCGGAGGTCTCCCCGTCGATGGAGCCGGCGCTGTGGGAGAGGATGCGCCGTTCGCTGTATGGCTTGTCGGCGTCCTCCAGGGCGACCATGTTGCACCGGCAGGCCATGTCCCCGTCGGCCAGCTTTATGCCCTGGGCGGCGGCCTCCAGGGGTCCCCGGCCGTGGTAGTATTGCAGGGGGGAGGCGCCGAAGATGGACATGATGGCCGTGGCGCTGCCCGGCTCAAACTCCTTCGGGCAGTTGACCACGCTGCCGAGGACGCCCCGGCGGGCCAGATCGTCGATCACCGGCTTGTCCGCCGCCTCCAGCGGGGTCATGCCGCCCAGCGCCGGCACGGGGTCGTCCGCCATGCCGTCGCCGATGATAAGCAGGTATTTCATATAAAAGAACTCCTCATGGATGGTGTTTTGTCAGTGCTATCTTAGCACGAAAACCGCCGGCGGGCAAGAAAAAGCGCCCCCGGCGGCTGCCGGGAGCGCGGTGGTTCAGTTGACGCTGTCCGCCGTGTCCTCGGACTCGGCGTGGGGCGACTTCCGGAAATGGGAGGGCTTTTCCGGCAGCTTTCCCTCTAAGTACATGGCCTCGATCTTGGCCTCCTTGGTGATCTCCCAGTAGATCAGGGCGGCCACAAGGCCCCGCAGGAGGATGATGGCGAAGATGGACACCAGTTCCTTCGTCTCCGTGGCGATGACCGTGCGAAGCACCTCGCCGCCCATCTTGAACGCCAGGGCCAGCAGGATGCCCTGGGAGATGGTGGTGCGAACGTCCGGCTTTTTCGTCAGCCACTTGTACATACTGATGACGCCGGTGACCAGCAGGACTACCGTGCCGAAAAACTCCAGCAGAAGGATGCCGCACTCCACGAGATAGTGGAACATCATATCGGCCTGACTGAGAAATTGATCCATTCCGAGTCCTCCTTTGTGCAATATTGATAATAATATACCGTATTATCGCTCCCGCGTCAATACTTTGTCGAGCCAAGCCCGGGCCGACGCAAGCACCCGCTTGTCGTCGGCGTAGGTCAGTTCCGGCATGGCCCCGTCAAAGGGGAGCCACCGGATAGAGGCGACCTCCTCCGGCTGGGGGACGGTGTCCAGGCTCTCCGACCGGGCCAGGAAGAAGATGACCTCTTTCATCACGCCCGGCTGGGGACTGTACTCGATCCGCTCCCGGAAGCCGTCCAGGAACGTGACGGCCAGGGCCGTCTCCTCCCGTATCTCCCGGGCGGCAGTCTCATGCTCCGTCTCGCCCGGCTCCACATGGCCCTTGCACAGGGCCGTGTGGCCCTGGCGCATACGCTCCGTCAGCCACAGCGTCTGGCCGTCCCGGAGGGCGAAGATCGCCGCCCCGCAGCTTTTCTCCCAGCGCATGATATGTCTCCTTTAGTAGTTATGTAAACTGAATGATAGTGATTTGTACGATAGCCTCGCAGAGTTTGCGCCCGCAGGCATTCTCTCTCCCCAGCCTCGCAGAGTTTGCCGCCGGAGCGGCAAATAAATTTGGATCGTTTTTTCCCAGGACATGTGCCTGGGAAAAAACACTTCTCGGCCCGCAAACGTGAAAATCCCCCGTCCATCAGACGGGGGATTTATGCGCTGCAGCGGGCCGAAACCCCTCAAAAAAGCGCGTGCGCTTTTTGACTTACTTCAGTTCGACCTTCGCGCCCACGTCCTCCAGGCGCTTCTTCAGCTCCTCGGCCTCTTCCTTGGAGACCTGCTCCTTGATGACGGCGGGGATGCCCTCCACCTTGGCCTTGGCCTCGGCCAGGCCCAGGTTGGTGATGGCGCGGACTTCCTTGATGACCTTGATCTTCTCGGCGCCGAAATCGGTCATGACCACGTCGAACTCGGTCTTCTCCTCCACGGCGGGGCCGGCGGCAGCGGCAGCGGGAGCGGCCACGGCGGCAGCGGCGGAAACGCCGAAGGCGTCCTCGATCGCGTGTACGAGTTCAGCCAGTTCCAGAACGGACAGGCCCTTGATCTCCTCGATCATAGCGGTAACTTTTTCGCTAGCCATTTTACATTCTCCTTTTTAATAATCAGATATCGGTCAGATGGGCCGCTCACTCGGCGGCAGGGGCTTCCTCGGCGGGGGCGGGAGCGCCGCCCTTCTGCTCCACCACCTGTCCCAGGACGACGGCCAGGGACGTGATGGGGGCCAGCATGGTGCCAAGGACCTTGGAATACAGCGCGTCACGGCTGGGCATGGGCGCCAGTTCGGCCACCTCGGCGTCGGTGAGGACCTTGCCGTCCACAAAAACGCCCTTGATGGTGAACAAGTCTCCCATCTTGCCCGCGAACTCGGTGATCTCGTGGATGGGGACCAAGGGGTCCTCCGCGCTGGTGGCCAGGCTGGTGGTGCCGTTCAGGTGGTCGTCCAGGCCGGACAGGCCCACCTTGTCCAGCGCCAGCCGGGTCAGGGTGTTCTTCACCACGGAGTACTCCACGTTCTTGGAGCGCAGGTCGCGGCGCAACTCGGTGTCCTGGGCCACGTTGATGCCCTTATAGTCCACCAGGACGCCGCCCTCGGCCTCCTTCAGCCGCTGGGCCAGAGCCTCGACGATGGCCTGCTTCTCGGTCAGTACTGCTTTGCTGGGCATGAGTTTCGTTTCACCTCCTGATAATGAAAAATGTCCTTGTCCAAAGAGACAACGACACATAGAAACATCACGATCCTATTTGACGTTCTCGGCGGGTCTTACGCCCGAAACGGGCGGCCTGCTGTCTTTGAACGTCTGATATATTAGCAGGCCCGCGCCCCGTTGTCAAGAGTTTTTTGCGGCGGATATCCGCCCGCGAGGCACGTCGCTCTTTCTTTTTGGCCGATTTTGTGGTATAATTAGGGGTGAAAGGAGGTCCGCACCGACTGGCAAAGTGCGGCTTTGTTTTTGCCTATGAATTTTTCGGACGCAGTCTATCAGTTTATCTCTACGGGGGAGGGGACGCCGCCCACATCCGTCCCGGGCATCCTGGCCCGCATCCTGCCTCTGACGATCCCCGTGTTCGTGGGCTTGAGCCTCTGCCTGGGCGTATGCGCCGCCCTCCGGCGGGCGTGGCGGTCGAAACACCGGCCCGCCGCCGGTCTGGACGAAGGCGCCCGGCAGAGGGAGGCCACCTCGGTCATCGCGGCCGGGATATGCCTGGCCAACCTCATGGTGCTGGCAAGCTGCGCCCTGGGCTGGACGGCGGTCCGGGCCATCCAGGCGCATACCGGGGCGTACCAGGAGGCCGTGTATAAAAACTTTCACGAGAAATTCGCAATTGCCGGGGTATTTCAAGGCGCCTCGATCATGGCCACCTTGATGTGGCGGCACGCCAAAATGACGGAGAACACCGTCTGGTACGTCATCATCCCGGCGGTCTACCGCACCCTTCTCGACAGCATGGAGACAGAGGAGACGGTGGACCATGTCTTTTCCGTCATCTGCCCCATCTTCGACCGGTATATCATGGGCTTGGAGTGGGAGGCCCTGATCATGATGGCCAGGAAGTCCCCGGAGCTGGACGGCGCGAAATACCTGGAGTTGATGCTGAACGTGGTATACGCCAAGGACAAAAAAGGCCGTTCCCCCTATACATATCTCTTCTCCCAGTCGGAACAGGCCGCCATCGACATCATCAAGGTGGACGTGTTCCATTACCCCGCCTACGACACTCCCTGGAAGCTGACCAACTGACCGCCCGGCCCCGGAACTGTTCCGGGGCCGTTTTTTGCCCGCGGCCCGGCGAACCGGGCGGGAAGTGTACATTGACAAAAGGGGGAGCGGGGTATAATATACAATTGACTTTGTATATTTTTTGACCAGCGCCTTTTGGAACGAGAGCAGCGAGCGTTTTCGGACATATAGGAGGAGCAGACATGAGCGAAGAGCGTGAAAATAAGCATCTGCGGCCGGAGCCGTCCGACCGCGGCGTGAAGCGCCCCGCCGGGGCGGGGAGCGAGAAGCCGGCCGCCGGCCGGGAGAGAGCGGCCCGGAGCGGCGCGGCGCGCCGTCCCGCGCCGGCCGAGAAGCCCGCGCCCGAGCGCCCGGCGCGTGCCGAGAGGCACGCCCTTACCGGGGAGCGTCCCGCGCCCGAACGTGCCGCACGTGCTGAGAAGCACGCCCGCACCGGGGACCGTCCCGCGCCCTCTGAACGCCCCGCCGCCGGGAGCCGTCCGGCGCCTGGGGGCCGTCCGGCGCATGCCGGAAAGCCCGCCCCTGCCGGAAAACCCGCCCCCGGGAAGGCCCCGGCGGGCGGCCCAAAGCCGCCCAAGGGCGGCGGCGCCATGACCGCCGTGAAGTTCATCGTGCTGGCGGTCCTGCTGGCGGTGATGGCCGCCACGGTCGCCATCGCGGTCAGCTCCCAGCTGCTGCCCATGAAGTATATCCTGATCATCGGCGTCGCCTTGCTGGCGCTGCTGGTGATCGTGGCGCTGCTGGTGTGGGACACCCGGAAAAAGGGCTGCTTCTGGACCGGCACGGTCATCGCCCTGGTGATAGCGGCGCTGCTCGTCGTCGGCTGCATGGCCGGGCTGCGGGGCGTGAATACGGTCCGCGCCATCACCGCCTCGCCCACCTACACGGCTGCCAACATCGGCGTGTATGTGCGGGCGGACGACCCCGTGCAGGCCATGGACGAGCTGGTGGGCAAATCCTTCGGCATCATGGGCCAGATGGGCCGGGAGGACGTGGACAAGGCCATCGTCGATCTGAACGAGGCCCTCGGCACCACCATCCAAACGAAGGAGTACGCCAGCCCCAACGCGCTGGTGGACGCGCTGCTGGACGGCGGCGTGGACGCGGCCATCATGGACGCCAGCTATATCGCGGGGCTGAGCGAACTGGAGGCGTATCAGACCGTCTCCACCCAGATACGCCAGGTCACCGACGTACACGTCGAACTTCCCGTGGCCCCTACGGAGACGCCGGCGGCGGAGGCCACCCCCGAGCCGGAGACGGGCGTGGTGTTCACGGCCCTGATCAGCGGCATCGACAGCCGGGGCGGCCTGGTCCGCAGCAGCTTGAGCGACGTGAACATCCTGGTCACGGTGAACACCGCCACCCGGCAGGTGCTGATGGTGTCCACGCCCCGGGACTACTTCGTGACCTTCCCCAACACCGGCATGAAGGACAAACTCACCCACGCGGGCTACTACGGCATCGACACCTGCATGAGTACCCTGGAGTCCCTCTACGGCATCGACATCGACTACTACTTCCGGGTGAATTTCGGCGGCTTCATCGACATCATCAACGCCCTGGGCGGCGTCACGGTCCACTCGGACTACGCCTTCTCCCGGGAGGGGTTCGACTTCGTGCAGGGCGAGAACACCCTCAACGGCGAGCAGGCCCTGGCCTTCACCCGGGAGCGGAAGGCCTTTATAGACGGCGACAGGCAGCGCGGCAAGAACCAGATGGCCGTGATCCGCGCCGTGCTGGACAAGGTCATGTCGCCCAGTATGCTCCAGAACTATACCACCTTGCTGGACACGGTGGAGGGCAGCTTTGAGACGAGCGTGCCCTATGACCTGATCTCCAAGCTGGTCCGGCAGCAGCTGGACCAGAGCGGCGAGTGGAACATCGTCAGTTACAGCGTCACCGGCTCCGACCAGTGGGCCAAGTCCCCGCTGCTGGGCGACACGGAGGTGGCCGTGATGGAGCCCGACATGACCACGGTGGAGACGGCGAAGGGCCTGATGCGGCAGGTCCGGGACGGCAACATCGTCGCAGCGCCCTGACGGCGGGCCATACAACGGAAATAAAACCGGACCGGAGCGGGGCGGCACAGGCCGTCCCGCTCGTCTTTTGGGACGGCAGGCGGGGGGGAGATGGAAACTTTTGCTAATTGTGCTTAATCCACAAAAAAATGAAAAATGTAACAATTTTTTGGGGTAGATTGACATTTCGTGATAAGGGTCCTATAATACTATGCACAACATACCGTATCGCAGCAGTATGTAGTAAATTTATAGGAGGTAGAAACCAAATGAAGAAAATGTTAGCGATGCTTCTGGCGCTGTCCATGCTGTTCGTCATGGCCGTCCCTGCGTTCGCCGCCGAGGGAGATCTGTCCCCTGTGGAGCAGGTCATCAAGGAGGCCGAGGGCATGACCCTGGAGGAACTGGCACAGAAGGCCATCGAGGAGTCCAATGGCGCCACCTTCAACGCGGTGGGCAACTCCAGCCGCGGCACCACCGCCCTGGACAACTTTATCGCCTATCTGCAAACCATCGACCCGGATTACACCCTGGGCAACGGCTGGTCCCAGCCCAAGAACAACAAGATCTTCGATCAGCTGGCCGCTGACTCCCTGAAGGAGACCGGCACCTATGCCATGACCCTGATCCAGGACGGCAACCAGATCGAGAGCAAGATGGTCCAGACCGGTATCCTGGACACCTTCATCCCCCTGGAGTGGGCCCAGGCCAACAACACCACCGCCGATGAGTACGAGGGCTATCTGGCCATGCAGACCGGCAACAAGGTCTTCATGTACAACAACACCGGCGACAAGGTCTACGACAACTGCTGGGACTTCGTGGCCGAGGGCGAGCATGGCCTGTACATGGACATCGACTCCGAGGTCGTGGGCAAGAACTTCCTGTATATGCTGACCGCCGACAAGTACGCCGGCTGGCTGCATGACGCGTTCGACGCCCTGTCCGACGACGAGAAGGCTTACTTCCAGCCCGTCATCGACGAGATGGGCGCTGACGCCGAGATGCTGGGCCTTGGCCCCGACGGCGCCTACGCGCTGGCCTGGATCAAGCTGTGGGTGGAGAGCTACAACGCCCAGACCGACGACGGCCCCATCTGCAACACCCTGGTCGACAAGTCCGCTACCGATCAGTTCGGCCTGCTGGTGTACTCCAAGCTGCGCTCCGTTGAGGAGTCCGACTCCGTCTCCAAGAACAACATCACCGTCGCCGCTTACGCGGACGACTATGTGGGCATCGGCGGCTACGGCTACTGCCACTATCTGTTCGTGCCCGACAACAGCCCCCTGCCCTGGACCGCCTGCGCGTTCATCGCCTTCATCTCCTGCACGCTGGACGGCTACTCCGCCTGGGGCAAGGACATGGGCGGCTACTCCGCCAACCCCGAACTGGCCGCTACCATCGAGGAGACCTATCATCACTCCACCGGCGGCTATGAGGACGGCGTGAACGTCTATGACTGCAAGAACGACCGCGGCTTCGAGTGGTGGACCGCCGAGGGCGAGGGCGAGCTGGTGCTGGAGGATCCCCAGTACTGCGCTTCCGTCGCGTTCACGGTGGGCAGCTGGATCGAGATGCTGACCAAGTACAGCGCGGGCTGATCTGTATAAAAGGGGCCCGACGGTCTATCCGTCGGGCCTTTTCTTTCAAAGGGCGCATACCGCATGATAAAGAATATCGTATTTGACGTTGGCGGGGTGCTGATGACGTTCGACACCCACGCCGCGGCCGCCGCCTTCACGGACAGCGCGGCGGACGCCGAACTGCTGCACCGGCAGGTATTCGACCACGCCGACTGGGTCAGCATCGACCGGGGCGTGCCGGAGGATACGGCGCTGGCGCGGATGCAGAGCCGGCTGCCGGAGCGGCTGCGTCCCAGGGCCGAACAGCTGCTGGCCCGGTGGGAACAGTGGCTGGAGCCGGACGAGGCCGTCAACGAGCTGGGCCGGGAACTGGACGGGCTTGGCTGCCGGCTGTACATACTGTCCAATACCTCGGCGCGTTTTTGGCGCTTCAGTGAGCGGATCCCGCTCATGCCGAAGATCAGGGGAACGGTGCTTTCCTATGAGGAGAAGCTCCTCAAGCCGGACCCCGCGATCTATAAGCGTCTGTTTTCCAAATTTGAACTGGCCGCGGGCGAGTGCCTCTTTATCGACGACAACCGTCTGAATATCGAGGCCGCCTGGTGGGTCGGTATGCACGGGTGCCAGTATGGGGGAGATATAGCGCCTGTGCGGGCCGAGCTTCGCCGGCTGGGCGTCGGTGTGGCGCCCTGATGCGCGGAGCCGCGCACGTTTCCCGCCCCGGAAAGGAGAGAAGAATGAACTATTCTGCCATTCGGCGCAATAAAGTCAAGACCTTTTTCTCAAAACCGCATAACGTCATCCTGCTGCTGATGGGTATCGTACTCACCTTTAGCACCGTGGCGCCTATCGTGGCCATCGTGGAGGACACCTTCAAGATCCACCCTGGCACCATCGACGCCTATCTGACCGGAAAGGCGGCCGGTCATACCGTTGCCAACTATGTGGACCTGTTTACCAGCCGCATGGCCAAGGTGAACCTGTGGACGCCGCTGTGGAACACGGTGCTGCTGGCCACGGGGACCTGCGTGGTGTCCATCCTGTACGGCGGGCTTTTCGCCTTCCTGGTGACACGCACGGATATGGCCTGGCGGAAGTACCTCAGTTCCATTTTCATTTTCCCGTATATCATGCCCCAGTGGACGCTGGCTATGGTGTGGCAGCACCTGTTCAACTCCAACGCCGTCACCGGCACGTCCAACGGCCTGCTGGCGGCCACGCTGGGCATCGCGATGCCAAAGTGGTGGTGCCAGGGGATGTTCCCCAGCCTGGTGGTGCTGGGCCTGCACTACGCCCCGTTCGCCTACATCCTGATCGGCGGCATCTTCCGCAACATGGACGCCAACCTGGAGGAGGCGGCCACCATCCTGGACACCCCCCGCTGGCGCACCATGTTCAAGATCACCCTTCCCATGGTGAAGCCCGCCATCCTGTCCACCATCCTGCTGGTGTTCGGCAGCTCCATGGGCTCCTACCCGGTGCCCCACTATTTGGGCCTGACCACCCTGGCCACCAAGTATGTGTCCATGAACTCCAAGTACACCGGCGAGGCCAGTATCCTGGCCATCATCATGATGGTGTTCGGCGTGGCGATCATGCTGCTGAACCAGTTCTCCCTCACCAGCCGCAAGAGCTACACCACCGTCACCGGCAAGTCCGGCCAGATCTCCAAGATCCATCTGGGCAAGGTCGGGCGGTATGTCATCGCGCTGATTCTGGTGATCCTGACCTTCTTCACCAGCATCTTCCCCATCGTCTCCTTTGCCTTCGAGACCTTCCTGCCGAACCCGGGCGACTACTCGTTCCTCTACACCGGCGACCCGAAGAACCTGACGACCAAGTGGTGGGTCACCACGGACCTGAACGTGGACAAGGGCCTGTACGGCCAGAGAGGCATCCTCTATAACCAGACCATATGGAAGGCCTTCGGCGGGACCATGCTGGTCAGCATCTGCTGCGCGCTGGCGGCCGGTACGCTGGGCACTCTTATCGGCTACGCGGTGAGCAAGCAGCGGCGCAGCAAGTGGGCCAACTACGTCAACTCCGTGGCGTTTTTGCCCTACCTGATGCCGTCGGTGGCCGTGGGCGTGGCGTTCTTCATCCTGTTCTCCAACGAGCATTTCAACCTATTCAACACATACTGGCTGCTGATCATCGTCGGCACCATCAAATACATCCCCTTCGCCAGCCGCAGCGCGCTCAACTCCATGCTCCAGCTGTCCGGCGAGATCGAGGAGGCGGCCATCATCCAGGATATCCCCTGGTTCAAGCGGATGACTCGGATCATCATCCCGATCCAGAAGTCGTCCATCATCAGCGGCTACCTGCTGCCGTTCATGACCTGCCTGCGTGAGTTGAGCCTGTTCATGCTGCTCTGCACCCAGGGCTTCATCCTGGCCACTACGCTGGACTACTTCGACGAGATGGGCCTGTACGCCTTCTCCAGCGGCATCAACCTGATTCTTATCATCACCATTCTGGTGTGCAACGCGCTGGTCAACAAGATCACCGGCGCCAGTCTTGACAAGGGGATAGGAGGTTAAACCATGCCAGAGATCAAATTGGAACACGTGACCAAACGCTGGGGCAAGTTCTACGCGGTGGACGACCTGGACCTGGTCATCAACGACAACGCATTCGTCACCCTGCTGGGGCCGTCCGGCTGCGGCAAGACCACCACCCTGCGTATGATCGCCGGGCTGGAGACGCCCACCAGCGGCCGCATCACCATCGGCGACAAGGTGGTGTTCGACAGCGCCCAGGGCATCAACATCCCCGCCAACAAGCGCAAGGTGGGGTTCCTGTTCCAGAACTACGCCCTGTGGCCCAACATGACGGTGTATGAGAACATCGCCTTCGGCCTGGCCAACATCAAGGACCAGCTGCCCAAGGTGGACTTCGAGGCGAAAAACGCCGCCCGCCTGGGGGAGATCCTGTCCAACCCCAGCGACGTGACCCGGGTGCTGGAGGAGTGCCGGGACAAGAAGGGCAAGCTGGACGAGAAGAAGGCCGTCATCAAGCTGATCGACGCCTTCACCATCTCCCAGTATACCGCCAAGAAGCTGTTCGCCTACCATCTGGAGCAGGGCAGGGACGTGTCCGCCGAGGCGGCGGCGCTGAAGCAGCGGGCGGAGGCGGCCAAGAAGAACCAGAACCTGAACGACGCCTTTGAGGTCACCAGCGGCGGCAAGACCGTCACCGAGGAGCGCAAGCTGACCAAGGAGGAGATCGACCTGGCCGTGCGGCGGGTCAGCCGCATCGTGAAGATCGGTATGTTCATGGACCGCTACCCGGCGGAGCTGTCCGGCGGCCAGCAGCAGCGCGTGGCCATCGCCCGGACCCTGGCGCCGGAGCCCTCGGTGCTGTTCATGGACGAGCCGCTGTCCAACCTGGACGCCAAGCTGCGCCTGGAGATGCGCTACGAGCTGCAGCGGCTGCACGTGGAGACCGGGTCCACCTTCGTGTACGTGACCCACGACCAGATGGAGGCCATGACCCTGGCCACCCAGATCTGCCTGATCAACAACGGCGTCTTGCAGCAGTACGCCGAGCCGCTGACCGTGTACAACGAGCCGGACAACCTGTTCGTGGCGGACTTTGTGGGCAACCCCTCCATCAACTTCGTGGAGGCCAAGGGGGGCCAGCAGGCGGACGGGACCCTGGCGCTGACGGTGTTCGGCGGCCAGAAGGCCACATTCAAGCCCGCCGGGCCGCTGGATATGGCCGGCTGGTTCAAGAAGCGGGACGGCGACGAGGCCGCCGCGGCCGAGGCGTTGCGCCGCAAGAGCGCGGAGAAGGGCTATGTGGAGAAGGGCAACAAGGACGAGACCTTCCGCTACCACATCGCCAAGGTGGAGGAAGAGGACGACTCGCTCCAGGAGGAGCCCGTCCTCACCAACGAGGACCTGGTCCTGGGCGTCCGGCCGGAGTGCATCCGCATCGTGGCCGAGGGCGGCCTGGAGGGCGAGATCTACGGCGCTATGCCCACGGGCATGGAGTCCACCATCAAGATCAGGGTGGGGGACTTCCTGCTGACCGGCGTGGTGTTCGGCAGCACCCTCTTCCGCATCGGCGAGAAGGTGCGCGTGGACGTGGAGGGCCAGACGGTGCTGTTCGACCGCCGCAGCGGCAAGTGCATCGGCTTCGGCACCCTGGCGTTCTGACCTCCGGCAGCAGAAATTTGAACGCTCCCGGTCCGGCCCCAGGCCGGGCCGGGGGGTCTTTGTTTTTCCGGCAGTTGAAATGCCCGGCGGGATACGTTATAATAGCAGCATGACCGCTATTATACAATAGCCATCAAATAATTTTTTAGGGGGAACGGGACATGAAGAAACTTATTTCCATCCTGCTCGTCGCCACGCTGGCGCTGGGCCTGTGCGCGACGGCGCTGGCGTCGGAGGACGTGGGGACGACCTATGCCGTTTCGGACGTGAGCATCACGGTGGACGGCGAGACGGTGGCCCTGGGCGATATGCGCCTCGCGCTGGACGTGACCGGGGACGGCCCCACCAGGGCCTACCGCCTGCACCTGGACAAGGACGGGCAGAGCGCGGTGGAGTTCGCCATCACCATGCTGGACAGCGGCCTGTGCGTGCTGCATATGCAGGGACCTGACATGGGCCGCACCGACCTGGCCTTCGACCCGGTTGTGGTGCTGGCGTCGATGCTGCAAAGCGGCCTGGACGAGGTCCTCTACATTTTGGAGGAACTCACCGACGGGCTGGAGAGCGTGAACGTGGTGACCCTGGCGCGGAACATCATCGACGCCCTGCGGGCGCCCAGCGCACCCTCGCCGATGCAGCCGGGCCCGGCGACGGCGTCCATGCCGTCCATCAGCATCCAGGGCGACCTCGTCGGGACGATCCTGGGCTGCGTGGGCGAGCCGGAGACGGTCCACACCGCGGGCGTGGACGACGGGGCCGGCGGGGTCATCCCGCTGCCGGAGGACGATTACCAGGTGCAGACCTTCTCCGTGGACACCGAGACCCTCTGCACCATCTTTGATATGCTGTGCATCGACGGCGAGAGCGCGGGCCTGGGCGAAGAGCTGCGGCAGCTGGGGTTCGAGTACACGGCCACCGGCACCTTCATGGAAGGCAGCCAGGCCAGCATCGGCCATGTGGGCGTCACCGTGGAGGCCGAGGACATTTACGCCAGCTTCAGCGGCGGGTATAACTCCCTCGCGGCCGACGGCGGCTCCTCCACGGCCTTCTCCCTCAACATCGTGGGCGGCGAGAGCCAGACCACGGCGGACGATGTGACCTTGCGCTTCACCGTCTCCAGCGGCGCGCCCCAGGGCGAGACTTTCTCCGCCGCCTCCGTGGACGAGAGCGGGCTGGTGGTGCTGACCAAGATGGACCCGGACGACGCGCTGGACACCCTGGGCGAGACGCTGGAGGCGCTGGCGGAGGACTTCCTCACGGTGCTGTCGGAGCCGTTTCTGGCGGCGATGAAGTAACGCGCACTGCCGCGCGAGACGGCGGAGTTGTGGAGGAACGGGAATGGTTGGCAAATATCTTCTGATCGCGGCGGCCGCCTACCTGATCGGGTCGGTGAACAGCGCCATACTGCTGGTGCGGCTCCTCTACCGCCAGGACGTGCGGGCCAGCGGCAGCGGCAACGCCGGTTCCACCAACGTGACCCGCACCTACGGCTCGGCCCCCGGGCTGCTGACGCTCCTCTGCGATATGCTCAAGGCGGCGGCGGCGGGCCTGTTGGGCCGGGCGCTGGCGGGCCAGACGGGCTACATGGTCGGGGGGCTGTTCTGCCTCGTCGGCCACTGCTGGCCGCTGTACTTCCGCTTCAAGGGCGGCAAGGGCATGGCGGTGGCGGCGGGGATGTGCCTGCTGCTGGACTGGCGGGTGTTCCTGATATTGGGGGCGCTCTTCGCGGTCACGTTCGCGCTCTGGCGGCGCGTCTCCCTCAGCACCATCGCGGCGGTGGCGGCGTTCCCGCCGCTGTACTGGCTCATGACAAGGCAGGCGGACGCGGTGCTGGCGCTGGGGACGGTGATGTGTCTGCTGGTGCTGTTCCAGCACCGGGAGAACATCCGCCGGCTCCTCAACGGCACGGAGCCGAAGCTGACCATCAAGGGGCGCAAGCCGTAACATGGGCCGAAGGAGGGCGTGGTCATGACGCAGATCATAACGGACTCCGTGGCGGACTTCGAGCCGGACGAACTGGCCCGGCTGGGCGTGGCCTGCGTCCCCATCTCGGTGATGTTCGGGGAGCGGTCCTACCGGGAGAACGAGGAACTGTCCAAGGACGAGTTTTACCGCCTGCTGCGGACCAGCCCGGACTTTCCCTGCACGTCCCAGCCCGCGCCGGACGACTTTCTCCGGGCGTTCGGCCCGGCCCATGACCGGGGGGACGGGGCGGTGATGATCACCATGTCCCAGCGCTTCGGCGGCATCTACCAGGGGGCGCTGCTGGCAAAGCAGCTTCTGGATTACCAGGACGCCTACGTCGTGGACAGCCGGGGCGCGGCGGCGGGCGAGCGGATACTGGTGGAGCAGGCGGTGCGCCTGCGGGACGCCGGTGCGCCGGCCGGGGAGATCGCGGCGGCCGCGGAGAGGCTGCGGGAGCGGATCGTGCTGTACGCCTGCCCGGATACCATGGACAACCTCCGCCGGGGCGGGCGCGTCCCGGCGCTAGTGGCGGCGCTGGGCTCGGCGGTCCACGTCAAGCCGGTGCTGCATATCGCCCGGGACGGCGAGGTGGTCATCGCGGCGCGGGAGCTGGGCTGCCGCCGGGCCATGCGCTACTTCGCCCAGCAGATGCACCGCCGCCCGCCGGACCCGGCATACCCCGTGTATGTGATGTATTCCGACGTGCGGGAGAACGCGGAGGAACTGGCGGCGCTGCTGCGGCAGGAGGGCTTCGCCCCGTCCGAGAGCCTTATCAACGTGGGCGTGGCCATGGGTACCCACGTCGGCCCCAACGCCTTCGGCCTGGCCTATGTGGAGCAGGCGCCGGAAGGGGCCGGAAACAGTTGACATAATATACTTTTCGCGTTATAACGCCTAACAAGACAAAAAAACACACCCGCCCACGGGCGGGTGTGTTTTTTGCGCTTATTATTTCACTTTTCCCGGCGCCGCCGCAGGCCCGGGACCAGCGCCGCGAGGGCGGTGGTGCAGACCGCCAGCAGCAGGGCCCAGGGCAGGAGGGATGCGCTGTCCCCTGTGTGGGGGACGCCGTCGGAGGTCTGACCTCCGGCGGAGGACGCGGCCAGCTTGCGGACCGTGATGGGGCCGGTCAGTTCTGTCTGGTCCGCGTCCGGCGTCACCCGCTTGCCCGCGGCGTCAAAGTAGCCGTAGCCCGCGGCCAGCAGTTCGTCCACGGGCAGAGCCTCTCCGTAGAGAAAGCTGGGACGGCACTCGATGCCGTACTGGCCGCCGGCGAAGGTGCCGCCGGAGAGGGAGACTGGCGTTCTGTCCCCCGCCACGCACAGGCCCGCTCTTTCAGTGCCGGTGAACTTGCCGCCGGTGATGGTGAGCTGGTTACATCTCTCCACAAAGACGCCGTCCCGCTGGCCGGAGATGTCGCCGTCGTGGATGGTCACATCGCCCCAATACTCGGCGTAGATGCCCGCCTGTTTGCCGGAGATGGTCCCGCCGTTGACGATCACCTTGTTGCGGGCAAAGATGCCGTAGTCGCCGCCGGAGATGGTCCCGCCGTTCACCGTCAACTTGGCGTTTAGGGGGTTATCGTCATCATCCTGCCAGGGCATCTGGACCAGGATGGCGTCGCGGCCGGAATCGGAGGAGATGGTCCCGCCGTCCACCGTCATCTCGCCCCACTGGAACCAGACGGGGACATCCTCGGGACTGGTGATCGTGCCGCCCTTCACCGTCAGGTTCCCGCCGGAGATGAAGATGGTGCCCTGGATGGTGCCGCTCTCCACGGTGAGATGGCCGTCGTTGTACGCCAGGTCCCTCTCCCAGCCCAGGACCATGTCGTCACCCAGGGTCAGGGTGTGGTCCCCGCCGCGGAAGGTGACGTTCCCGCCGGCCGTGATGTCCAGGGTGTCCTTCGCGGTCACGTCCGCCAGCAGGGTCAGGGTGGCGGGCCCGCCGGCGGCGTTGGCCGCCCGCCAGGCTCCCTCAATGGAGGCGTACCGCGTGGTCTTCCCGTTCGCGGTGACCTCCGCCACGATGGCGGTGCCGTGGACGGTGACCGGACCTTCAAGGGACATCTGGTCCTCCGTCGGGATGACAGGCATATCGTCCTTGTCAAAATAACCATAGCCCTTCTCCAGCAGGTCGTTCACGTCCAGGGTCTGGTAGAGCGGGAAGCCCTCGTCATCCTCCGCGCACTCCACGGCGATGGGGTCGCCGTCAAAGGTGCCGCCGGAGATGTGGGCGGAGCAGTACTCCTGCATCACCAGGCCCGGCCCGCCGCCGCCGGTGATGGTGCCGCCGGTGACGGTGAGGTCGATCGTATCGAAGGAGTAGCCGTCCACGACGACGCCCGCCCCGTTTTCGCTGGTGATGACGCCGCCGTGGATGACCGTATCGCCCGCGGCATAGATGCCCCGCTCCACGCCGGAGACGGTGCCGCCGTTCACCTCTACATGGCCGCCTATGCTGGAGATGCCGTAGCCGCCGGCGGAGACGGTGCCGCCGTTTATGGTCACCTGGCCGCCCTCGCCGTACTCATGCGCGCCGATGGCCACGCCGTGGCCGTCGTCCCGGGTGGTGGAGACGGTGCCGCCGTTCACCGTCACCTTGCCGTAATAGTCCATAACGGTGTGGCCTTTGCTGGTGACGGTGCCGCCGTCCACGGTGAGGCTGCCGCCGAAGAGCATGATGGTGCCGTTGATGGTGCCGCTCTTCACGGTCAGGGCGTCGTTGGTGTAGGCAAAGTTCTCCTCGTCCTCGACGCCCAGGTCGATGACATCATCCAGGGTCAGGGTGTGGTCCCCGCCTTCAAAGATGACGCTGCCGCCGGTGTCCAGGTCCAGGTCGTGCCTCGCGGTCACGTCCATCAGCAGGGTCAGGGTGGCCGCGCCGTCCTTGCCGGCCTCGGCGGCCGCCTCCCACGCCCTCTCAAAGGAGTAGTATTCCTGCTCATCTCCGCTGGCGGTGGTCACCCTTGCCACGGGGTCCGGGCTTTGGATGGTGACGGTCGGGCCGGCCAGTGTCAGCGCGTTCGGCTCCGGGGTCACAGTGGCGTTATGTTCGTCAACATACCCCAGGCCCTCCGCCGGCAGGTCGCCCACCGGGGTCTTATTGCTTCTGATGACATCGCCGCCGCTTTTGGTGATGAAGGTGCCGCCGGCGAGGGAATGGGCGTAGGCGCCGGAATCCTCGTGCAGCCGCAGGGCCGCGTCGCTCCCGCCCGTGAATGTGCCGTCGCAGATGGTGAGTTCGACGGGCTCGTCGTCGCGCAGTTCGTCCACATAGACGCCATACTTGCCGCCGGACACGGTGGCGTCGTGGACGGTGAGCGTGCCCAGGTCCACATAGAGGCCGGCCTCGCCGCCGGTGAACTCGCCGCTGTTTATGCTCACCTCGCCGCCGCAGGTCTGGAACAGGCCGTATCTCTTGCCCTCTATCGAGCCGCCGTGGACGGTCAGGTAGCCCTGGAGATAGGAGTCGTCCAGGGGGTTGTGCCAGCCGCCGTGGATGCAGATGCCGTCCTGGCCGCCAATGAGGGTGGCGTCGGATAGGATCACGTCGCCATAGTAGCAGTTGATGGGGGTGTACGGGTCTTGGAGGACGCAGCCGCTCTCTACCCGCAGGCTGCCGCCCTGCAGGGTGATCATGCCGTTGACATTGCACGACTGGATGGTCAGATCGTCGGCGGTGTAACCCATGTCGTAGATGTCCTCGTCCCAGCTTATGTTGATGTCGGCCGTCAGGGTGTGGCCTCCGCCGTCCAGAGTGATATGGGCGTCGTCCTCCACCCAGAGGCTGTACCGGGCCGTCGTGTCTTTGAGAAGTTCCACCGTGGCCCAGCCGTCCTCGGCGGCGGCTTCCCAGGCCTCGTCGATGCTGTAATAATCCTTATTGTTCACCCGGGCGACCGGGCCGGCGGACATCACCTGGACGGTGGCCTCCTCTGTCTCTGTCTGGCCCGCAGCGACGGTGAGTTTGTTCCCGTCCTCGTCAAAGTAGGCAAAGCCATCGGCCAGCAGGTCGTTCAAGGGGGAAGTCTTGCTCATGATGGCGTGTTCGCTGCCGGTGAAGATGCCGTCGGAGAGGTCCACGACGCTCTTCGCGTTTGCCGCGTCCACTTGCAGGGCCGGGCCATTGGTGCCCGTGATCTCGCCGCCGGCGATGGCGATATGGGTGTCGTATTCACCTGCGGACTCGGCAACCAGGACGCCCACGGGGCCGGAGACGTGGCCGTACACCAGGGAGAGGGTGCCGTATCCGACATATACGCCGGCCTCGGTACCGGAGGTGCTGCCGTCCGCTATGGTCACCTCGCCGCCCGGTATGGCGATGCCGTATTTCCCGCCGGAGATGGTGCCGCCGGAGACTTTCAGATGGCCGAGCGGGTCGTAGCTATTATTTGCGTGGACCGCGATGCCGGCTGTGTTGCCGGTGACCTCCGCGCCGCTCTCCACCGTCACATAGCCATAGTGGCAGTTGATGCCGATCCCTTCGCTGCTTTCATTATCAACACGGGCGCCCTCCTCCACGGTCACGCTGCCGCCGTACACGTCTATATGGCCTTTCAGATCGCCGTCGGCGAAGATCAGCTGGTCTTTGGTGTAATCATCGAGATATCCGCCCGCGCTGTCGCCGACCCAGATATCGGCTGTCAGCGTGCCCTCGTAGGCATAGAGCCGGATCGTGGCGCCGCCCGTCACTTTCAGGGGGCGTGTGGTCTTTGCTGCATCGTCCAATACGTACACGGTGGCCCTGGCGCCGTTGTTGGCGACGCTGTTCTCAACGGCCGCGGCCCAGGCCTCGTCGATGGAGGTGTATTGCTGCCTGGTCCGGTCCGTGAAGAGGACCTCGGCCACCGGGGTGCCGGGGAGCCGCTTTACCGTCACGGCGCCGGGAAGGACCAGCTGCCCCTCCTCCAGCGTCAGAGGCTCGCTGCCGCTGCCATAGTAGCCGGAATTGGCCGACAGCATCTCCGCCACGGGCAGCGTGTCGCTCTCGATGGCGTTGGGGCTGCCGGAGAAGGTGCCGCCGGACAGGAGCGCATAGGCGTCCTCCGACGTGGCCTCCAGCTTCAAGGCCGGGCCGGCGGTGCCTGTGATCTCGCCGCCGGAGACATAGAGGCCGGGGGCGTCGTCCAGGACCCCCTGGCCCATGAGGATGCCCGTGGCGCCCTGGACGGTGCCGCCATTGACGGTGACAAAGCCGGAGGCCTCGTATATGCCCGCCTCGCCGCCGGAGACGGCGCCCTGCTCCAAGGTCACGCTGCCGTAAGCATATATGCCGTAGACGCCGCGGAGATGGTGCCGCCATTGACATCGATGTAGGTGTCGATATCGTCCGTGACGATGGCGCCGGAGAAGCCGCCGTGGATGGAACCGCCGTTCTCCACCATCATGCAGCCCAACTGGCAGTTCACGGCGATATTGTCGCTGGTGACGGAGGCGCCGCTGCCCACGGTCAGGACGCCCTGGCCGCTAACGTCGATCCCGCCGGTCAGCTTGATATCCTTCAGGGTCAGGGAGAGAGCGCCGGGGAAGGTGGCCGCCGTCCCGTCGTCCGAGCCGATGGCGATATCGGCGGTCAGGGCCGCGCCGTCTTTGGCCGTCAGGGTGATACTGACCCTGCCTTCCGCCATCTGGAGGGTGCGGAGGGCCCGGGTGTCCTTCAGCACCGTCACCGTGGCGGTGCCGTTGCCGCCGGCGGCAACGGCCGCGTCCCAGGCGGCCTCGATGGTGTTGTATTCCGTGGTCTTCCCGCCCGCGTTGACGGAGGCCACGGCGGTGGCGCTGTGGACCGTGACCGTGCCGGGCAGGGTATCGCCAGTCAGGGGGGCGTCGGAGCCGTCAAAGTAGCCGAGGCCCTCCGCCAGCAGGTCCGCCACGGGTGTTGTCTCGCTTTCAATGGCGCTGTCCGTGCCAGTGAAGACGCCGCCGGAGAGTTCGGCCGCGGCGTCGCCCTTCAGCTTCAAAGCCGGGCCATTGGACCCTGTGATCTCGCCGCCGGAGACGGCGACGGAACCGCCGCTGGCCAGGACGCCCGTGGGGCCGGACACGCTGCCGTCCGCGACGGTGAGAGCGCCGCCGCCGACGTATATGCCCGCCTCGCCGCCGGAGACGGCGCCGTAGGCCAGGGTCGCCTCGCCGCCGCTGACGCGCATGCCGTATTTGCCGCCGGAGAGGGACGCGCTGCTCATGACCGTCACGCTCCCGCCTCGGCAGTCGACCGCGACGGCGTCGCTTTTCACGTCGTTGTCTACGAGGGTGAGGCTGCCGCTGTTCACGGTGATGGTGCCGGAGATGGTGGTCATCGAAATGGTCAGCGCGCTGCCGTCATCTGCGCCGCTCTTGCCCACGGTGATGTCGGCGTCCAGGGCGCGGTCTACGGAGAGCAGGGTGATCTTGGCGCCGTCCGTCACCGCGAGAGACCCAAGGGCCGCCGTGCTGTTCAGCAGCGTCACCTTGGCGTCGCCGGCCTTTACGGCCGCGTCCCACGCATCTTCGATGTTCAGGTATTCCGTGGTGACCCCGTCCACTGTGACGGAGGCCACGGAACTATTTGCGATCACCATGGTCCCCGGGAGGGCCATCGTCTCCGCCATCGGCTCCGGCTCGTCGGACGGCTCCGGTTCCTCGGAGGGTCCCGGCTCGTCGGACGGCTCCGGCTCGTCGGAGGGTCCCGGCTCGTCGGAAGGTCCCGGCTCGTCGGACGGCTCCGGTTCGTCGGACGGCTCCGGCTCCCCGATGGCCTCCGGCTCCACAGTGGATACCGGCTCCTGGGTGGCCTCCGGCTCCGGGGAGGTCTCGGAGGACGCGAACGCCCCGGCCCCCAAGGTCAGCAGCAATGCCGCCGCCAGAATGGTGCATAAAAATCTTTTCCAGTTCATATCGACCCTCGCTGTTCTGCTCTGGCGCCGCGATGGGGACGGCCCCCGCGGCAGGTGTGGACCCCTCCGGCGCGCCGGATGGGGACGGACTAATATCATACCTTAACTTTATACTGCAAGGCAGAAAAAAGAAAGGGTTTTAGCATGAGTGAGCCTCCACAGCGCATGAATGACGATTTTGGGGCCTTGACAGGGGGGAAAATCGTCGTTCATGCTCCCAGGAGCGTCATTCATGCAGAGGACCTTGTTTATGCCAAGTTGGTATGATAAGGTACCAATGAATTTTTATGACCTGTTTGCCGAACGCTGCCGGGGCCCCGGCGGCGCGGAAAGGAGGTCGAAATGAGAGATACATTGCGGCGGATAGCAGTTCTGGTATTGGCGCTGGTACTGCTCATGAACGTCAGCCCCCTGTGGGTCACGGCGTCCGTAGAGGAGCCGGAGGACACGGCAGAGCCGACGGCCACGGTCGAACCGGCGGCCACGGCAGAGCCGACGGCCACGGCGGAGCCGGAGGCCACGGAGGAACCGACGGCCACGGAAGAGCCGGGGGCCACGGAAGAACCGACGGCCACGGAAGAGCCGACGGCCACGGTGGAGCCGACGGCCACGGAAGAGCCGACGGCCACGGAGGAACCGGGGGCCACGGAAGAGCCGACAGCCACGGAAGAACCGGGGGCCACGGAAGAACCGGAAGCCACGGAGGAACCGACGGCCACGGCGGAGCCGGCCGGGGGGGTCGAGGCGGTGCAGGCGCTTCTGGACGCGCTGCCCGCCGCGGAGGACCTGGCGGCCATGGACGGGGAGGCCCTGGCGGGGGCCTATGAGCAGGTCCAGGAAGCCTATGACGCCTATATGGCCCTGTCCGAGGAGGAGAAGGCCCTTCTGCCCGAGGCGGAGGTCGTCTTTGCCGCGCTGTTCGCCGTGTTCAACGGCGGCATCGCCACGGTGGACCTCGCAAAGGAGAACGTCACATATTGGGACCCGGTGGCGAAGGCCGAGAAGACCGCCGCCAACGTCACGGTGGTGACGGCGGAGAACATCGCCTCGCTGGGCCTTTCGTGGGGCGGCGAGGAGAACTGGTATGTGATCCGGGGCGAGGTGTCCTCCGCCGACCGCATCCAGTGCGCCGGGTGCAACATCATCTTGGAGACAAACTGCGAGTTCGATCTGTCCGGCGGCCTGGGCGGCTACATGACCATCTGGGGCCAGAACCAGAACGCCGACGGGGACGGCGCGCTGCGGGCGCGGAACAACTGGGGCGGCGCGAGCATCGGCGGCGCCATTGGCGACGTGACGCTCACTATCAACGGCGGCGTGATCGAAGCCCATGGCAGGGGCGACGGGTCTGGCATCAGTGTCGGCGACAGGGACAATTACGGAAAGGTGGTCATCAACGGCGGCAAAATCACAGCTGAAGGCGGCTACGGCATCAGCGGCCAGGACATCGACATCACCGGCGGCACCATCGACGCCACCGGCTGGGACTACGGCGCCCTGGTGGGCGGCTGCTGCTCCAACAATAACTGGCGTTACCCGTATGGCTATGTCAACATCAGCGGCGGCACCATCAACGCCCACGGCACGAACAGCAACGGCATCGGCCTGGCCAACTGCGGGCGGATCATCGTGAACATCAGCGGCGGCGTGATCAACGCCCAGGGCGACGGCGACGGCGTTGGCATCGGCGCGCGGATGTACGCCGACTATCTATACGTTTGGTCGAAGAAGTATGGCTGGCCCGCCCAGGTGAACATCAGCGGCGGCGTGGTCACCGCCAACACCATCGGCTTTCACGAAACGGCCGGGTATAATTATCAGTACAAGGGTATCTACATCACCGGCGGCTCCGTGAAGGTGACAGGCGGTCGGCCCGGCTTCATAACAGACCCGTCCAAGCCCAAGAACAAAGAGGAACACCAGCTCTACCTGCTGAAGGTGCCAAACTCCAAAGGGGAAACGGTGAAGATCAACGGCCAGGTCTGGAATGGCAGGAACCACGCCGCCCTGGGGGACACCGATCTGTATGCCTGGGTCCCCGGCGAGACGGTGACCTACCAGGTGGGGGACGCAGAACCCGTCACCCTGGAATTTGACTCCAGCCAGGCGGACGGGGAACCCTTCCACCTGCCGGGCACGGTGAGCTACTATGACTACACCAAGAATGAAATGGTGAAGCGGACCGACGTATGGACGATCGGAGAGAACGCTGTCACCCTGAGCAACGGCTGGTTCTATTTGGATCATGACCTGACGATCAACGGGTTTCTGTATATCCGCGGGGACGTGAACCTGATCCTAAAGGACGGGGTGACGCTGACTGTGGCTACCAGCAATTATGATGGCGGCAGCATCGTCTGCGACGGGAGCCTGACCGTCTGGGGCCAGAACGAGGACCCGTCCAAGGAGGGCACGATCCTGGCCACATCTTACCGCTGGAAATACGCGGGCATCTCCCTGGAGGGTCAGGGCAGATTCACCCTCAACGGCGGACATATCCAGTCCCGTGATGTCAGGTTGGGCATCGGCTGCCCGTGGGGCGGCGCCCGCGGGACCGTCACTATCAACCGGGGCTATGTGGATGTGACGGGCTTCTTCGGGGGCATCGGCGTCGAAGATGGCGGCTCCACCATCGACGTGACCATCAACGGCGGCTACGTCAAGGCGGAGGCTACTAACTACTCTGGCACGGGCATCGGCGGCCGGGGCAGCAGCACCGTGACCATCAACGGCGGCACGGTATACGCTGCGAATACGAACCAATCGTTTGGCATCGGAAGCATGGAGGGCGCGTCCAACATCACCATCAACGGCGGCACCGTCACAGCCTTAGGCAATAATATGCCGACGCTGCGGACCAACGGCGGCCAGATCAGGATCAACGGCGGCTCGGTACGGCTACTGAACTGGGCCAGCATCGACAACTATGACATCCAGCCCATCAACAACGACGGGCAGGAGGTGTATCTCTTCCCGGTGGAGAACCCCGACGGCAAAGAGGTCATCATCAACGGCAAGAGCTGGAAGCCAGTGAACCACACCGCCATGAACGGCTTGATGGAGTATGAGGATGTGAACAACACCCTTTTCGCCTGGGTCGCCGCCGCGCCCATGACCTTCTGCTTTGAAGGCGACGAGCTGCGGCAGTTTATCCCCGACACCGGGAACAAGATGTTCACCGAGCCGGTGAACAGCAGCTATTATGACTGGGCGACGGGCGGGACCGTCGAGAAAAAGGACGCCATCGTGGTGGCTCCGTACTTCACGAGCCTGGGCGAGGGCTGGTATGTGGCCGGGGAGACGGTCACCACGGGGGACCTGACCGTCACCGGGGATGTCAACTTGATCCTCTCCAACGGCTGCCGGCTGACCACCGGGGCCATCGAGATCAAGGAGGGCGGCTCCCTCACCCTCTGGGGCCAGAACCCGGACTATGCCAAGGACGGCCTGATGACCGTCCGGGGCGACACCGCCATCGGCGGGGCCGGGTCCCTCACGGTCAACGGCGGGCGGCTCACCGCCGCCGGCGGCAGCGTGGGCGTGGGCACACCGCTCACCGTGACCGGCGGCTGCGTCACCGCCACGGGCGCGGAAAACGGCACCACCGGAAAGGTGGTGTTCACCGGGGACGGCGGCTCCATGGATTTGAGCGGCTATGCCATCCAGCCCGTGAACAAGGAGAATAAGACCCTGTATCCTATGACCGTGTACAACCGGGAACGGGAGACGGTGACCTGGGGCGGCAAGACCTGGTACCCCACGGCCCACAGCCCGGAGGACGCCAACATCTACCTGTGGGCGGACGGCAGCGACCAGGACGTGTATCTGGGCGAAAAGAGCCATCTGCGCTATACCTTGAACAGCGAGACGCAGGCATATGAACACGTCTATCTGGTGGATTACTATGACCCGACGCAGGGCAAGACCGTGCAGGACCAGCCCGCCCAGCTTCTGGAGGACGCCTTCTCCATAGGAAAGATCGGCCAGACCACCTGGTATGTGGCCCGGGGCAGCCTGACCATCGACCGGCTCCGGCTGTATGTCGATGGCGATGTGAACCTGATATTGGAAAACGGCTGCAATCTGCGTACCGGCAGCATCAAGGTCAGCGAGGGCAACAGCCTGACCATCTGGGGCCAGAACGAGGATTACGACCTGGACGGCAGCATGATCGCCGTGGGCGACAAGTACTACGCCTGCGCGGGCATCGGCGCAAGCTACGGCAACGGCGGCAAGATCACCATCAACGGCGGACACGTCACCGCCACCGCCGGGAAGACCGGCGCGGGCATCGGCGGCAGCGGCGCGGGCAGCAAGGCCACCGTCGTCATCAACGGCGGCGCCGTGACCGCCAATGGTACCCGATACGACATCGGCGACGGCATGCCCTCCTGCGGCGGCAGCGTCACCATCACCGGCGGCACCGTCACCGCCAGCCGGATCGGCGGCGGCTCCGTCAAGATGACCGGCGGGTCCGTGAACGCCGGGGCCAAGTCGGTGGATGGTCCCGTCAACGGGGACAACGTGCGGGTCTATCTGCTGACCATCGCCAACCCGGATGGGAAGGACGTGACCATCGGCGGCAAGACCTGGAACGTGAAGAACCACACCGCCGTGGACCCCGGCGACACCAACCTGTACGCCTGGGTGCCCGGCGAGGACCAGACCGTCACCATTGACGGCAAGACGACCACCTATACCTTTGATAAAGACGCGGGGATGTTCATCATCGACGCCGACTACGATTGGGACAGGGCCGCCTGGTCCTGGAACGGCGGCAGCACCGCCGCCACCCTCACCGTCCCCCGCAAGGACGGCCTGGCTCCGTCCCTGACCTGGACGGTGGCGCCGCTGGTCAGCGAGAGCGCGCCCACCTGCACCGAGGCGGGGGTCCTGACCTATACCGCGTCGGTGACTGTGGAGGGCCACGGCACCTTTACGGAGAGCATGACCGCCGAGGGCAAGCCCGCCACCGGCCACGTCTGGGACTATGAGGGCGAGACACGCACCCTGGACGGGCGCACCGTCACGGTGTACTGCCTGAAGGACCACACCCACACCCAGACCGCGCTGCTGGAGGAGACGGAGAACAAGGACGCCTATGTGGAGCCCACCTGCACCGAGGGCAAGAAGGTCTATAAGCGGACCTTCACCATGGATGGAAAGGAATACGGCTACGATACCCTGGAGGTTACCATCCCGGCGGAACACGTCTGGGGCCAGTGGGAAGAGGTCAGCGGCTCTGTGGGCGAGGTGACCTATGAGCGCACCTGCAAAAAGTGCGGTAAGACGGAGCGCATGGACCACTGGCATGAGTGGGTGCTGCCGGAGCAGGAGGGCACGGAGCCTGTTGATGGCGTGAAGTGGACCCTGGGGCCGGAAGAGTTCAGCGTGACCGTGATGGTGTCGTGCGCCGACGAAAGCTGTGCGCTGCACACCGAACCCATGACAGTGACGCTCGGCGCGGACGAATTCTGGGCGGCCAAGGATCATAGCAAGGCCGCCACCTGCACCGAGGAGGGCGAGCTGGTCTACGGGGTGACCCTGACCCTGCCCGGGGAGGGCGGCGACGTGAGCCGGACCTACTATTCCGCGCCCGTTGCCCTGCCCGCCGTGGGCCACGACTGGGGCGAGCCACGATTCAGGTTCCGCATCAGCGACGGGGGCAACTTCTCCAGCGAGGAGATTCAGTACCCCGGGAATTACTGCACCGTGACCCTGACCTGCGGCGAGTGCGGCGAGACAATGACCGTGCAGGCCCAGGATATCCAGCGCACGGTGACGAAGGCGGCCAGCTGCGAGACGCCGGGCGAGGCCACCGTGACCGCCACGGCGACCGTGGAGGGCGTGACGTATACCAGCCAGGAGCAGAAGCGCGTCCTGCCCGCCACGGGCCATGATTGGGCCAGCGCCACGGTGACCTGGCCGGCCAGCGTCACCACCGTGTCGGCCGCCGCCGTCCCCGCCGCCGAGGGCGCGGGGGACGCCACGGTGACCTTCCAGTGCGCCAACGACCCCGGCCATACCCAGAAGGCGACCGTGCCCGTGACCGTGGAGAGCGAGGACGCCACCTGCACCGCCCCGGGGACGAAGGCGTATACCGCGGACGCTTCCGAGAAGGCGGCGGAGCTGAAGTATACCGGCGGGAGCGCCGTGTTCACCACCAGCGTGGCGGTCCCGGCCAAGGGCCACGATTGGGACCTGGAGGGCGAGACGGAAGGGCTGACCTTCGGCGTGGACGGCGATAAGACCACCATCACGGTCTACTGCCTCAACGACGAGAGCCACACCCGGACCACCACCGCCATCCTGACCTCCGCCAGCTATACGGCGGCCACCTGCCAGGCGGACGGCGAGGCGGTCTATAACATGACCTATTACTTCGACGGCGAGGCGTATGAACTCAAGCCCGGCATGACCTATACCCTGCCCAAGTGCCCCCACACATGGGGCGAATGGCAGGACCAGGGCGACGGGACATTCAAGCGGACCTGCCAGGTGTGCGGCGCGACGGAGACCTCTGAAGAAAAACTGACCTATACCTTCCCCGAGACGGCCAAGTGGGAGTTTGCCGAGAACGGCGACGTGCTGTCCGTCACGGTGCCGGTGACATGTAACGAGGATGCCTCCAAAAACGAGACGCTGACCTATTACCGGGACGATATCACAGAGACCGGGAGAACAGCGCCCAGCTGCACCGCGCCCGGCAAGGTGACCTATACCTTCACGGCCTCCTTTAACGGCCAGACCCATGAATACACCAAGACGGTCACCATCCCCGCCGAGGAACATACCTGGGACCTGGACAAGGTGGAATGGACCGAGGATGGCAGCGTCGCGACCTTCACCTTTGAATGTGTCGTCTGCGGCGAGACACATACCGAGAATGTCCCCGCCGAGAGCATCCAGGAGCTGATCCCCGCGTCGTGCGAGAAGGAAGGCTTGCTGCTTTGCAGCGCGTCGGTGGAGTTCGGCGGCGTCAGCGGCGGGTCGGATACAACCGTGACCACCCCGCCCATCGGCCACGATTGGGACCTGGAGGGGGATGACTACCCCCTGACCACCGGCGTGGAGGGCGACGAGACCACCGTTACGGTCTACTGCCGGAACGACCAGACCCATACCCAGACCGTCATCGCCACGCTGGTGCGGGTGGAGGACGAGTGCGTGGAGGCCAAGTGCGAGACGGCCGGCAAAGAGGTGTATGAGATGCAGTTCACCGTCGAGGGCAACGACGGTAAGCCGGTGGAACAGACCCTGGAGAAGATGGAGTACGCCATCCCGGCCCTGGGCCACCTGTGGCAGTCGGGCAAGTGCAAACGCTGCGGCGTGGAGGAAGGCACCGAGACGAAGGATGGCACCTGGCATCTGCCCGACCCGTCGGAGAGCGCCCTGGTGAATTGGTATGAACCCGTTCCGGGCGGCAAGCCCTACCTGACCGTGACGGCCACGTGCGTGGACGAGAGCGGAAAGCCCATCGCCACCCAGGACATCGTCCTGTCCGGGGACGACATCGTGACCGAGAACGTGGCGCCTGCCTGCGGCGTGCCCGGCGCGTACAAATATACCGCCACCGTGACGCTGGGCGGCGAGACGAAGATCTATACCCTCTCCCGGGAGCGTCCCGCCCGGCACCACTGGTGGAAGCTGGCGGGTGAGCCAGTCTGGAGCAAGGACTACACCGAGGTGACGTTCCAGTTCCAGTGCCGCTGGGACAATTCGCACACTGACACGAGAAAGGTCAAGAGCAACTATTCGGTGCTGGTGGAGCCAACCTGCACGGAGAAGGGCATGGCCCTGTGGGAGGCGACCGTCGATATCGGCGACGCCCCCTCGTGGGTCACCACCGCGTCGGTCAACAAGACCGTGGAGATCCCGGCCCTGGGCCACAGCTACAAGGACGGCGTGTGCGTCCGCTGTGGCGCGAAGGCGTCCGCCGGCGGCACCTCCCCCAGCACCGGGGACGATACGCCGCTGCTGGCCTGGACGGCACTGCTGGCGGTCTGTGCCGGTACTCTGGCGGCCGTGCTAATCGGCCGTCGCCGCCGGACAGACGGGAAGTAAAAACAGAGCGACATATAAGGACGCCTCCGGCTCTCGCCGGAGGCGTCCAACGTTGGGGGGTGTTGTTCTTGCTTACTCCCTTGAAATCCATTCTAAACAAGTTTATTTTTGGATTTCAGCAGAGCGTAAAGAGGAAGTGAAGAGTAAAACTATTTTACATATGAACTTCTTACATTTAAAGCGATACTCCTTCCAGCGGTGGAACTGGAGGGTAATTTCCGCGGCTAATAACACCGCCAAAAGATTGCTTTTGGCTCGCTGCGGGCGATCTTTTTAGCCATGCTTTTCAGTCGTCAGTCGCTCCCGTCCTGTCCTGGGGCGTCCAAGGAATCGACGAGGCACTTCAAGTCTATGACATATACCGGGGATACGTTTATCATGTCCATACGATGTGTACTGCATTCGATGCATTCTTGTCCGCTGTTAAGGGGGGATTTCACGATGGGCGTTACTGTAATTCCCACTTTTTCCAACGAGGCAATGTCATCGCTTGTGACTTCCCAACAGACGATGTAATTCATCTCGTTAAACATCTTTTTATAATCGCTGTAATCTTTTTTTATATTTTTTAGATGCGATTTGAATTCTATGATGACCTCCTGTTTCCTTTGCCCGCAGGTCCACTGCGCGGTAAGATCATACCGATCACGATAGCCAGAAATCATCGGCTTAACGTCCTTGATCTTGCCCATTCCGATCAGTTCGTAAAAAATAGCTGCAACAGACGCCTCCTGATCCATCGGGGACTTTAAAAAGGGGAGTGAATTTGAACCAATATCCAATAGCCCACGAACTGCAGTTATGTGTGCGACTATGTTCCAATTATCCTGACCGTTAAATGTATCAACGTTTCCCGTTATATAGGCGCCAATTTCACGATGGAAGAGGTTGAAAATACTTCTCGCAAATTCCTGATACATACTGACTGCCCGGCCAAATATGGATTTTCGCCCGATATCAAAGTGCAACTGATTGTCCTGGAAAAGGATGAAAATATTTGACCAATATCCCGATGCGCCAGTCTTTGGCTGACTGATCCTGATGCCGGTGGGCATGTTTTTCACGACGGCATAAATGCCCTCGTGAAATAGTAGTTCCTCGTGATCTTCCACCCAACGCTCGTCTTTCTCGTCTAACAGCATCTTTTTTTCAGAAAGACTAACTATTAAAAGTCAAGTCTGAATTAAGGAAAAAGGACGAAGAGGTGTGGGACCGCAAGAAGGCATG
>CANRIF010000019.1 GCA_947630645.1 uncultured Oscillospiraceae bacterium
GCGCCGACCACCGAATCCGGCACCGAACCCGGCACCAGCGACGGGGAATGACCCCACGCCCCAAAGTGCATAAAAGACCCGGCCCCGGAGGCTTTTCCTCCGGGGCCGGTCATTTATCATTTCCCCTCCAGCCAGTCCAGCAGCGGCTCCGGCTGGCTGAACACCCCCAGCCGGGCCAGCAGCCCCGGCAGGAAGAAGTCCTCCCGCTCCGCCTTTTGCAGGAACGCCAGCAGCCCATCGAAGAAGCCGTCCACGTTATACAGCGCGATGGGGGCGCTGTGCTGCTCCAGGGAGATGAGGGTGAACGCCTCGAACAGTTCGTCCAGCGTGCCCACCCCGCCGGGCGCGGCGATGAACGCCTGGGCGCGGGCCACCATGGCAGCCTTCCGGGAGCCCATGTCCGGGGTGATGATCTGCTCGTCCGCATAGGGCACCAGCACGCCGGGCTGCTGGAAGAACGACGGCGCCACCGTGACGATACGCCCGCCCAGGGCGTGTACGCCTCGGGCCGCCGCGCCCATCATTCCTCGGACCCCGCCGCCAAAGACGAGCCCGTGGCCCCGCCGGGCCATGGCCCGGCCCAGTTCCTCTGTTTTTGTTATGTAAACCTCCGGCACCGTGTCCCGTGCCGAACCAAAAAGGCAGATATCCATCGCGCCACCTCACAAAAGTCGTAAAAAGATTATAGCAGAGGTGGATTTTATTTGCAAATACTGCTACAATGAAGAAAAACCCGCGCGGGACGCGGAAAGGAGCAGCGTATGGAAAAGGATATGCGGATCGGGGCCTGGATGGAGAGCCACCGGGACGAGCTTGTGGAGGACCTGACGGCCCTGTGCCGTGTCAACAGCGTGTCGGGGCCGGCCCAGGAGGGGGCGCCCTACGGGCCGGGGCCGAAGAAGGCCATGGAGAAGGCCATGGAGATGTGCGCCGGGTACGGCTTTGCCGTGACCAACCACGGCGACCGGGTGATGACGGCGGACATGGGGCCGGAGGAGCCTCTGCTGGATATGCTGGCCCACCTGGACGTGGTGGGCCCTGGCGACGGCTGGGAGACGGACCCCTTCGCGCCGGTGGTGAAGCCGGACGGGTATATCTACGGCCGGGGCGTGGCGGACGACAAGGGCGGCGCGGTGGCGGCGCTGTACGCCATGCGGTGCGTCAAGGAGCTGGGCCTGCCGCTGAAGGGCCGGTGCCGGCTGATCCTGGGTACGGACGAGGAGAACGGCTCCAGCGACGTGGCGTACTATTACGGCCGCGTCAAGCCCGCGCCCCACACCTTCACCCCCGACTCGGACTTCCCCGTGTGCAACGCGGAAAAGGGCTTTTACCGCCTGCGGTTCCGCCGGGAATGGGCCATGGAGACGGCCCTGCCCCGGGTGACGGCGCTGAACGGCGGGTTCCGGGTGAACGTGGTGCCGGGGCAGGCGTCCGCAGTGCTGGCCGGGATGGACAAGGCTGCGCTCCTGGCGGCGGCCACGCCCCTGGCGGCAGAGCTGGGCGCGTCCGTCCGGGCGGAGGAGGCTGACGGCGGCGTGAAGCTGACGGTGGTGGCCAAGGGCTGCCACGCGGCCATGCCGGAGACGGGCGTGAACGCCAATACGGTCCTCATCCGGGTGCTGTGCGGCCTGCCCCTGGCGGACTGCGAGAGTACGGCGGCGCTGCACGCGCTGGATAAGCTGCTGCCCCACGGGGACTGGTATGGCAAGGCCCTGGGCATCGCCCAGGCCGACGAGGTGACCGGGCCGCTGACCTGCTCGTTCACCATGATCACCTTCACCGATACGGGCGCCCAGGGGCTGTGCGACTGCCGGGTGCCGGTGTGCGCCAACGAGGCCAACTGCAAGGCCGTGGCGGACGCGGCCATGACCGCCGCCGGCTTCGTCCCCGAGGGGGACATGGTGCCGCCCCACTACACCCCCGCGAAGGGCGATTTTATCCAGACCCTGAACCGGAGTTACGAGGCCTGGTCCGGCAATAAGGGGGGCTGCTACTCCATGGGCGGCGGCACCTATGTCCACGACGTGCCGGGCGGGGTGGCCTTCGGCGTGGTGATGCCGGGGGTGGACGTGCGGATGCACGGGGCCAATGAGCGCATCCCGGTGAAGGACCTGATCACCGCCGCGGAGATATTCGCCCAGGCGGTGGCGGACATCTGCGGGCAGGGGTGAGTATGTACGAGCTGATCCAGGTATCCGAAAACGGCTATTATATCCAGAGCCCGGCCAGGATCGGCCTGGTGCGGCTGACGGACAGGGACGTGTGCCTCATCGACAGCGGCAGCGACAAGGACGCCGGCCGCCGGGTGCGCCAGCACCTGGACGCGGGCGGCTGGCGCCTCGCAGCCATCTACGTCACCCACGCCCACGCCGACCACACCGGCGGGTGCCAGTATCTGCAAAAGCAGACCGGGTGCAGGATATACGCCCCCGGCGTGGAGCGGGACTTCACCGTGCATCCGGTGCTGGAGCCGTCGCTGCTCTACGGCGGCTATCCCTGCCGTGACCTGCGGCACAAGTTTCTCATGGCCCAGCCCAGCGACGCCGAGCCGCTGACCGAGGCGGCGCTGCCGGCGGGGTGGGAGGCGATCCCCCTGCCGGGACACTTCTTCGACATGACGGGCTTCCGCACGCCGGACGATGTCGTGTATCTGGCCGATTGCCTCTCCAGCCGCGAGACGCTGGAGAAGTACCGCATCGGTTTCGTCTACGACGTGCGGGCCTACCTGGACACACTGGAGCGGGTCAAGGCCATGGAGGCGAGGCTCTTCGTCCCCGCCCACGCCGAGCCGGGGGAGGATATGGCGGCCCTGGCGCAGTATAACATCGACACGGTCCATGAGATCGCCGGGCGCATCGAGGATATGTGCCGCGCGCCCATGCAGTTCGAGGCCATATTGCAGAAGCTTTTCGCCGGGTACGGTCTGGCCATGACCCTTGAGCAGTATGTCCTGGTAGGCAGCACGGTCCGGTCCTATTTGAGCTGGCTGAAGGATACCGGCCGCCTCGCCGCCCGGTTTGAGGACAATATGCTCCTCTGGGAGCGGATATGAAAACCGGGGAGACGCCTGACCAAGGCGCCTCCCCTCGCTAAATCAGGGATTTGTCGCTGAAAGCGACCCCACTTTAAAAGGCTCCCTTGTGTAAAGGGAGTTGTCGCCGCCGTCAGGTGGTGACTGAGGGATTGTGACAACCCCTCCGCCTCGCTGCCGCTCGGCACCTCCCCTTGCACAGGGGAGGCTTTGGAGCAATGACAACTTCCCGTTTGTAATAAGGACCCCTGGACCGAAAGCGGCCAGGGGTCCTGTCTTATCCCCAGATGTCGTATCCCAGACTGTCCACGCCGTCGGGGACGGAGGCGTCGGCAGGGGCGTCCAGGGAGCGGTAGACCATGGGCGGGTCGTCCATCCAGCCCTCGTCCGTGTACTCCGCCAGCCAAAAGGACGTGTCGGCGGCGCCCACGGCGTAGACCATGATCTCTTCGTCCTGGCGCAGGTGTCCCAGCTTTGCGCCCAGGGCGCGGCGGCCCGCGCCCAGCGTCCCATAGGGGGCGTAGGTCCGGCCCTGCCACAGGATGGTCTTATAGCCGTCCTGTTCGCCTGTCTCAAATTCGATGGCCTCGGCCGGATGCACGCTCTGCCGTGCTTGCCAGGCGCTCCAGCTCCACTGGGTCCAAGGGAGCGGGTCCCGCGCCGCCATGTCCGGCGGGGTGCCGTCCAGCCTGGCCGCCGCGGGAAGAGCGTCGCTGCCCAGGATCAGCAGATACCCGGTGTCGATCTCCGTCAGCTCACCGGCCAGGTACTTGTCCACGTTGTAGTCCGCGATCATCCCCGCCGGGCCGGCCAGGTTCATGCAGCACCACAGCGCCAGGGCGAAGCAGCCCGCAGCGGGGAAGAAGCGGAAGGCCGGCCGGGCCAGCTTCCACGCCGCCGCCAGCAGGGAGAAGCAGACCACCGCCATGGCCCACAGGGTCAGCAGCCGCAGCACGCTCATGCCGAAAGCGGCGATGTACAGCCGCATCCGCCAGAAGGCGGACACCAATATCACCGCCGTCAGGCCCAGCAGCAGGCCCAGCAGCGCCCGGAGCAGCCCTCCGCCGGGGCTTTGCAGGCGGTCCTTGTCCGCGCCCAGCAGGACAAGGCCCAGATTGATAAATGTTATGGTAACTAATTGAAAAAACCCGGACCGGGCATATTCGGCCCATCCGCCCGCCATGGCCGCGTCCTCTGCACCGCCAAAGAGGTATTTGAACTGAATGAGACAGAATATTATGTAAATCAAATCCAGCACCGCCGTCACCGGCAGCAGCGCCGCTGCCCGCCGGGGGCGGGGCTTTCTCTGCGCCGGGGCGGATGGGTCCTCCTGGATGTAGCAAAGGGCGGAGGCGAGCAGCAGCGCCAGCGCCAGGGTACGCAGGACGTGCCAGGTCAGCCGCTCCGGGAGGACGGTGGGCCGGAGCCAGGCAAAGAGGCCGCCGAACACCGCGTCCGCGCTGGCCAGCAGCCAGATCACAAGCCCCGCCATGGCAAGCGCCGCGGCCGCGGCCAGCACCGTCCAGCCCAGGTGCGCCCGGCGCAGCCGGGCCAGGGTCCGGAAAGGCCGGCCCAGGCGGCCAAAGAGGGCGGTGAGGGCCAGGCGCACCGTGTCCCACAGGGCGGCGGGGCGGCCGGGGTCCAGATGGCCGGCCAGGGCGAAGGTGGCCAGCGCCGCGACGATAAGGATGACGAAGCAGTTCATCACCAGAAAGACGGGGTTTTCGTACAGCGCCGCGCTGATCCCCAGGGCCAGGGCCGCGGCGGTGCAGAAGAGGCTGCCGGCGTTTAGCCGCGCCCGCCGACCCAGGACGAGGAACACCGCCGCGAAGTGGGCGGTCACCAGTGCCAGCACCCCCAGGTGGGGAAAGGCCATGTTCTCCAGGCCGAAACAGGCCCAGTAGAGCCACGCCAGCGCCAGGGCCAGCAGGGGCACGGCCCCGTCCCGCCAGGTCAGAGGCGGGAGAGGGGAGGGGCTATCAGTTTCCATAATACTATTCTCTGCGGCTTCATCCATCGCTCTCGTCCTCCCGGAACTCCAGGATGTCCCCCGGCTGGCAGTCCAGCGCCCGGCAGATGGCGTCCAGGGTGGAGAACCGCACGGCCTTGGCCTTTCCGGTCTTGAGGACCGAGAGATTGGCGATGGTGAGCCCGATGCGCTCGGAGAGCTGGGTCAGGCTCATGTGCCGCTTGGCCAGCATCACATCAAGGTTAACATAAATCATAATATCCCCTTAGATCGTCAGATCGTTCTCGTCTTGCAGGTCGGCGGCCTTTAGGGTCAGGTGGCTAAGCACCGACGCCGCCACGGTCACGGCCGCGCCCACCACCAGCACCGCCAGCATCACAAACAGGATCATGGGGTGCATGGGAGCCAGGATGGTGAGGACCACGGTGCCGATCAGCCACGCCACGGTGTCGCCCAGGGCCAGGTGGCTGATGAAACGCAGCCGCCGGGCATTTTTCGCGGAAAAACTCCTGTCCCGGCCGATGTCCGCGAAGATCTGGTAGGCATAGCCCAGCGCCGCCACGACCACCGCCAGGGCGCACCAGAAGAAGACCAGGCACGGCCACCGCAGATAGGCAAGTTCCGGGTTGGCCTGGGCAGTCTCCGCCGCGATCGCCGGTACGAACAGCCCGCCCACCAGCGCGCAGCCGCACCAGCCCAGGACCACGACGATGCGTAAAAGGATGGATAGTTCTTTTTGTTTCATCGCAAATCACCTCCGATGTGGCCCCAGTATAGCGCGGATATTACCGAATGTCAATAAAAATTTATTGAATTTCGATAAGATTTTTGCGCCACGCATATTTTCGGCGGCGGAGGCATACCGTCTAGGGGAGGGATATGGCTATGCTTTGCCGTTTTTCGGATTTTCGCTACAAGGAGGTCATCAACGTCCGCACGGGACAGCGGCTGGGGTATGTGTGCGACGCCCAGTTCACCAGCCCCGAGGGGCGCATCACGGCCCTGGTGGTGCCGGGGCGGGCCAGGTACTTTGGCTGCCTGGGCCGGGAGGAGGACTATGTGCTGCCCTGGGAGTGCATCAGCCGCATCGGGGACGACATCATCCTGGTGGAGTCGGAGCATGGCATCCGCCGGGAAAAAAGAGCCAAAAGGCCGGGTTTTCCGGGAAAAAGTACTTGAAATGCCGGGAGGGCTCTGCTATAATATCAGAGCTTGCCTATTACGCACGGGCGTTGACGCACGGCCTGGTCCCGCAAGGGTGGCCGCAAGGGTGAGGCGTCCGGAGGGTAAAAACTGAATAAATAAGGAGGAAAAAACGTAATGGCAGTAGTAACGATGAAGCAGCTCCTGGAGGCCGGCGTCCACTTCGGACACCAGACCCGCCGCTGGAACCCCAAGATGGCGGAGTACATCTACCTGGAGCGCAACGGCATCTATATCATCGACCTGCAGAAGACGGCCAAGAAGCTGGAGGAGGCTTACGCCTTCGTCCGCGGCCTGGCCGAGAGCGGGCAGTCCATCCTGTTCGTGGGCACCAAGAAGCAGGCCCACGACGCGGTGGCCGAGGAGGCCAGCCGGGTGGGCCAGTTCTACGTCAACGCCCGGTGGCTGGGCGGTATGCTCACCAACTTCAAGACCATGCGTACCCGCGTGGACCGGCTCAACCAGCTCAAGCGGATGGCCGAGGACGGCACCTTCGATATGCTGCCCAAGAAAGAGGTCATGAAGCTGATGGGCGAGCAGGCCAAGCTGGAGAAGTACCTGGGCGGCGTGAAGGACATGAAGAAGCTGCCCGGCGCGCTGTTCGTCATCGACCCCCGCAAGGAGCACAACGCCATCGCCGAGGCCCGCAAGCTGCACATCCCCATCGTGGCCATCGTGGACACCAACTGCGACCCCGATGAGATCGACTATGTGATCCCCGGCAACGACGACGCCATCCGCGCCATCCGGCTGATCTCCAACGCCATGGCCAACGCCGTGCAGGAGGGCCGCCAGGGCCAGGACGCCGAGAACGCCGAGGCGCCCGCCGCCACCGAGGAAGAGATCGCGAAGGAGGAAGAGGAATAATGGCTGAAGTCACCGCGAAAATGGTCAACGAGCTGCGCCAGTCTACCGGCGCGGGCCTCATGGACTGCAAGAAGGCCCTGGTCGCCTGCGAGGGCGATATGGACAAGGCCGTGGATTATCTGCGTGAAAAGGGTCTGGCCAGCGCCGGCAAGAAGGCCGGCCGCATCGCCGCCGAGGGCATGGCCTACGCCACCGTGATCGACGGCGTCGGCGTGGTCGTGGAGGTCAACTGCGAGAGCGACTTCGTGGCCAGCAACGAGCTGTTCACCGGCTTCGTGAAGGACCTGGCCAAGGTCATCGCCAAAGAAGACCCCGCCGACGTGGAGGCCCTTTCCGCCTGCCAGTGGGTTGACGGCAAGATGACCGTGGCCGACGCCAAGAACGAGGTGTTCCTGTCCCTGCGCGAGAATATGCAGATCCGCCGCTTCGTCCGCGTGGCCGAGGGCGTGAACGTGCCTTACGTCCATGCCGGCGGCAAGGTGGGCGTGCTGGTGACCCTGGACACTGCCGCCTCCGGCGACGCCGTCACCGAGTTGGGCAAGGACGTGGCCATGCAGATCTGCGCCATGCGGCCGCAGTATCTGGACAAGAGCGTGGTGGACGCCGATTTCATCGCCCACGAGAAGGAAGTCCGCCTGGCCCAGGCCATGCAGGACCCCAAGAACGCCAAGAAGCCCGAGGCCATCATCGAGAAGATCGTCATGGGCGGCATCGAGAAGTACTACAAGGAGATCTGCCTTCTCCAGCAGGCCTATGTGAAGGGCGAGGGCGAGGACGTGGCCGCCCATGTGGCCGCCGTCGCCAAGGAGGTCGGCTCCCCCATCGCCGTGAAGAGTTATATCCGCTTTGAGAAGGGCGAGGGCATCGAGAAGCGCCAGGACGACCTGGCCGCCGAAGTCGCCAAGATGATCGGCTGATCGAAAAATAAGCAAAAAATGAGGACCCGTTTCCGGGTCCTCATTTTTTGCTGTCCTTATGTCAGATGCGGGCCACGCCGGAGTCGTAGGCGGCATGCTTCACGGCGGCGGCCACCGCGTCCTTCACCCGGGGGTCGAAGGCGGCGGGGATGATGTACTCCGCGTTCAGCTCGTCGTCCGGGATAAGAGCGGCTAGGGCGTGGGCGGCGGCCAGCTTCATCTCGTCGTTGATATCGCTGGCCCGGGCGTCCAGGGCGCCCCGGAAGATGCCGGGGAAGGCCAGGACGTTGTTGATCTGGTTGGGGTAGTCGCTGCGGCCGGTGGAGATGACCGCCGCGCCGCCGGCCTTGGCGTCGTCGGGGAAGATCTCCGGGGTGGGGTTGGCGCAGGCGAAGATGATGGCGTCCCGGTTCATGGTCTTGACCATCTCCGTGGTGACGGAATTGGGGGCGGACACGCCGATGAACACGTCCGCGCCCACCAGCATATCGGCCAGGGACCCGGCCTTCTTTTGCAGATTGGTCACCTGGGCCATCTCGTCCTTGACGGGGTTCATGCCCTCGGGCCGGCCGGCATAGATGGCACCGTGGCGGTCGCAGAGGGTCAGGTCCTTCACGCCGGCGGTGAGCAGCAGCTTGGAGATGGCGATGGCCGCGGCGCCGGCGCCGTTCATGACCACACGGACCTCGCCGATCTTCTTGCCCACCACCTTCAAGGCGTTGGTCAGGCCCGCCAGGGTGATGACGGCGGTGCCGTGCTGGTCGTCGTGGAAGATGGGGATGTCGCAGCGTTCCTTCAGCCGCTTTTCGATCTCAAAGCAGCGGGGGGCGGAGATGTCCTCCAGGTTCACGCCGCCAAAGGAGCCGGCCAGCAGCGCCACGGTGTTGACGATGTCATCCACGTTCTTGCTGCGGATGCACAGGGGGATGGCGTCCACGTCGCCGAAGGCCTTGAACAGCACACACTTGCCCTCCATCACGGGCATACCGGCCTCGGGGCCGATGTCGCCCAGGCCCAGCACGGCGGTGCCGTCGGTGACCACGGCCACGGTGTTCCACCGGCGGGTCAGCTCATAGCTCTTGTCCACATCCTTCTGGATCGCCAGGCAGGGCTGGGCCACGCCGGGGGTGTAGGCCACGGACAGCGCCTCCTTGCTGTCCACCGCGGCGCGGGGCGCGATCTCCAGCTTGCCCTTCCACTCATAGTGCAGGCGCAGGGATTCTTTTGCGTAATCCATTTGCTCGTCTCCTTATGATTAAAGTTGGGTCTTCGATCTATGCACGGACCGACGGCAGCGTGGAGCCGCCGTAGGGCATGGCCAGGACGGTGGCGTCCGGGCCGCACTTGGCCACGGCCGCGTCGAAGGCCGCCTGGACGGAGTGGAACGGGCGCATGAACAGCCGCTCCACCAGCGCGTCCTCCATGTCGGACACCAGGTATATCTCCGCGTTCTCCAGCACCATGGCGATGGCGGCGGCCTTGTGGCCGCCCAGGCGGAATTCCTTTTGGATGCGCTCGATCAGGCTGTGGGACGTGGGGGCGGAGGTCATCCACGCCTCAAAGGTCTTCTCGCCCAGCCCCTCCTTGCAGGAGCCGATCAGCACCACCACGCCGCCGGGCTTCACCGCGTGCTTGGCGTTGTCCAGGGCCTTCTGGGTCTGGTAGAGGTTCAGGTCCTTGGGCGCGCCGCCCTGGGACACCAGCACGATGTCCGCCCGGGCGGGTATCTGCTTGCGGTACAGCGTGTCCAAAAACGCGCAGCCGGCCCGGTGGGCGGCGGTCACGTCCCCGGCCACGGCCTTGAGGATGCGCTTGGTGGGGTCCACCACCACGTTGAGGATGAAGTCAACCCCCACCATGGCCACAGCCTCCTCGATGTCCTCCCGGACCGGGTTGCCCTCCAGCTTCCCGGCGCAGGCGGCGTCCTCCACCATGCGGCTGTGGTTGGACTGGATGGCGTCCCGGGTGGAGACGCCGGGCATGATGGCCTTGGCCCCGCCGGAGTAGCCGGCGAAGTAGTGGTATTCGATGTTGCCCAGGCAGATGCGCCGGTCGGCCTCGGCCACCGTGCGGACGATGTCCACCGGGGTGCCCCGGGAGGTGACGCCGATATGTACGCAGTCGGAGCTGTCCCCGTCCACGCAGCGGATCTCCTGGAAAGCACGGTCGCCCGCCAGATGGCGGCGCTCCTCGTCCGTCTGGCCCCGGTGGCTGCCCAGGGCGAACACCAGCGTCACGTCCTCCGGCCGGACCCCGGCGGCGTACAACTCGTCCAGAAGGGCGGGCATCACCTTCCAGGTGGGCATGGGGCGGGTCACGTCGCTGGTGACGATGGCGATCTTCTCGCCGGGATGGACGATCTGGCGCAGGCGGGGGGTGCCGATTGGCTCGGCAAGCGCCCGGAGGACTTCCGCCTCGTCCGTCAGGGAGACGGACACCTCGTTGGGCGTCAGCACGCCCAGCAGCGCCTTGTCCGGGACCTGGACCGTCTCGGTCCGGGTGTCTATTTTAAAGGAAAGTTCCATGATACGCCTCCTCTCAACTCTTTATTATAGAAAATGTTGGATGGGCTGTCAACTTGTTTTTCGGCCCGGCGGGGACGGTTGACAAGCCGGGCGGAGGAATCTATAATCGGCGTAGAAAAAGGGGGGAAACGCCCAGATGGAGAGTATGCAGATCTGCTTCACGGCCATCGCGCCGCTGTTCGTGTACCTGGCGGCGGGGTATCTGGCCCGCTGCATCGGCCAGATACGGGACCAGGACGTGCTGCGCTATAATAAGATCGTATTCAACTTCTTCCTCACGGTGAACCAGTTCAAGAGCATCTACTTTTCCGACTTGAGTTCCGCCATCCGTCCCAAGCTGATCCTGTTCGCCGCCGGCGGGGTGACGCTGGCGTGCCTGGCGGGCCTGGCGCTGGCCAACCGGGTGATCCCGGAGCGGGATAGGCGGGGCGTGCTGACCCAGGCTGTGTTCCGGTCCAACTTTGTGCTGGTGGGCCTGTACATCGCGGGGAACCTGGTGCCCTATGAGGACGCGGCCTCCGTGGCGGTGGTCAGCGCCGTCATCATCCCGCTGTACAACATCCTGGCGGTGATCGTGCTGTGTATGTACGGCGGGGAGAAGGTCCCGGCCCGGCAGGTGGCGCTGAAGATCGTGAAGAACCCGCTGATGATCGCCACGGCCCTGGGACTGCTGTGGCTGGGCTTTTTGCCGCCGCTGCCCGCGTTCATGGAGACGGCCGTCACCCAGATGGGCGCGGTGGCCACGCCCATGATGCTGTTTCTGCTGGGCAGCTTCTTCCACTTCGACAGCCTGGCTCGCTATAAGCGGCCGGTCATCTTGGGCGCCTTCCTGCGGCTGGTGGGCGTGCCGGCGGTGTTCCTGCCCATCGCCTACTGGATGGGATTCCGGGGCATCGAGTTCGCGGCGCTGCTGGGTCTGTTCGCCTCCTCCAGCTCCGTATCCTCCTTCACCCTGGTCCAGCAGATCGGCGGCGACGCGGAACTGGCCGGGGACCTGATCGTGGTGACCAACGTGTTGAGCGCGTTCACCCTGTTCGGCTGGAGCCTGCTTTTCAAGGTCTTGGGGGCATTTTGACCAGCGGAAAATGCCGGGGATTTGTTTCAAAAATTCCAGGTTTTTTATGTCAGAAACAAAAAGGATGGCTCACAACAAAAACTTTTGTCGTAGTTGACAACCCTATCCAGAAATAGTATGATGACAATGCACACATTTGAAAGAGTGGGTGCGGAAAGTATTCCATTACGCGCGTATTTTATTTAAGGAGGAAAGTCATGAAAAAGATCCTGTCCCTGCTGCTGGCGGTCCTGATGATCGCCTCCCTGGCGGCTTGCGGCGGCAACTCCGGCAACAATGCCCAGCCCACCGAAGCGCCTGAGTCCGAAGCCACCGAGGCTCCCGCTGAGGGTGAAGAGGCCGAAGCCCCCGAGGAGGGCGAAGAGGCCGAGGCTCCCGAAGAGGGCGAAGAAGAAGAGGCTCCCGAAGAGGAAGAGACCGCCGAGAACCCCGACGCCATCCACCTGAAGCTCAGCCACCCCTCTGCTGAGGGCGGCCCCTACGACCAGATGAGCAAGGAGTTCAAGCGCCTGGTCGAGGAGAAGTCCAACGGCAAGTATGTCATCGACATCTTCGCCGCCAACGCCCTGGGCACCCAGGAAGAGGTCACTGACTCCGTCGCTCTGGGCACCCTGGAGCTGGCCGTCACCTCTGACGACATCCTGGCCAAGTACGCTCCCGAGTGGGGCTATCTGGGTATGCCCTTCCTGTTCGACGATGTGGACGACGTGGACGAGAACCTGAACGGCGAGCTGGGCGCTTATCTGTCCGAGCAGCTGGAGAGCAAGGGTATGTTCGTCGTCTCCTTCTTCGAGAACGGCTTCCGGAACGTCACCGCCCCCAAGGAGGTCAATGTTCCTGAGGACCTGGCCGGCCTGAAGATCCGTGTGCTGACCAACCAGCCCCTGCGCGATATGTTCACCAATGCCGGCGCCGTCATCGCCGACGTGTCCTTCTCCGAGCTGTACCAGGCCCTGGATATGGGCCAGTGCGACGCCCAGGAGAACCCCTACGCCAACATCCGCGACAAGAAGTTCTACGAGGTGCAGGATTACCTGTGCGTCACCATGCACTCCCACACCGCTGAGCCCATGGTCATGAGCATGGACTTCTTCAACAGCCTGTCCGAGGAGGATCAGGAGATGTTCAAGGAGGCCGGTCTGGAGGCTTCCAAGTGGGCCTATCAGTTCGCCAAGGACTCCGACGCGGAGAACCGCGCGTATCTGGAGACCGTCATGACCGTCATCGATCCCGATCGTGAGGTCTGGAAGGAGTTCGCTGAGGAGACCAGCGCTCCCTACATGGAGGCTTACACCGAGGTCGCCGCGCTCAAGAAGTGATTTCCAAGGACTTCTGCTGAAAACCTAAACTGAAGAGGCCCGTTTTCAAGGGATGCATTCAGAGATTGCTCCTGCGAGACGGGCCTTTTTCCAAATCATCCACGTTCACACAATACTCAATTAAAGAAAAGCAGGTGTCATATGAACAACGCTCTCGTCAAAGTGTATGACCCTCTGGTCAAAGTGAATGACGTTATCTACAAGGTGTATAAGGTCATCATGATGATCCTTCTGGCGCTGATGAGCATCTGGGTCTTCGCCCAGGTCATCATCCGCGAGACCCAGGCGATCGCAAGAATGAGGATGCCTTTCAGCACCTCCTGGCTGGAGGAGTTCACCATCTATGCCTTCAGCTGGCTGACCTACTTCGGCGCCGCCAACGTGCTGCGTAACGACGGACATCTGTGTGTCAGCGCCATCACCAACCTGATCCAGAGGAAAAGCCCCACGGCCCGCAAGGTCATCGCTGTCATCAGCTACCTCATCATCGGCGCGTTCTGCTGCATCGTGTGCTACTACTCCTTCAGCCTGGTGATGCGGTACCTGAACAACGGCTCCACTTCCACCAACGTCCGGTGGATCAAGATGGGCTGGATCTTCATGCAGATCCCCATCAATTACATCGTCTACATCCTGTTCGAGATCGAAAAGATCTTGGGCGTCATCACGGGAAAGAGGGAGGTAAAGTGATATGCTGGTAGCCATACTGCTCATAAGCTTCTTCGTGCTGCTGTTCATCGGCGTGCCCATCTCCTTCTCCCTGTCCATCTCCTCCTTCCTGGCGGTCCTGGCCACCGGCGGCAACGTCATCGACCTGGTGTCGAAGACCTTCCGCGCCATCGATTCGTTCACCATGCTGGCCATCCCGTTCTTCGTGTTCGCCGGCAACGTCATGGCCCGGGGCGGCGTGTCCAAGCGCCTGACCGACATGGCCGCCACCGCCGTGGGCCGTATGCCCGGCGGCCTGGCCCATGTGGCGACCCTTTCCTCCACGTTCTTCGGCGCCATCTCCGGCTCCGCTCCCGCCACCACCTCCGCCATCGGCGCGGTCATGGTGCCCGAGATGCAGGAACGCAGCTACGACAAGGCGTTCACCGCCGCCGTGGTCGCCGCCTCCGGCACCATCGGCCTGATCATCCCGCCCAGCAACACCATGGTCATGTACGGTACCCTGGCCAACGCGTCCGTGGGCAAGATGTTCATCGGCGGCGTGGGCCCCGGCCTGCTGATGACCGTGGTCATCATCGCCATCAACTTCGTCATCTCCAAGAAGCGCGGCTACGGCGGCACCGAGAAGATGACGCTCAAGGCTATCGCCCGGGCTTTCGCCAAGGGCATTTGGGCCCTGCTGATGCCCATCATCATCCTGGGCGGCATCTACTCCGGTATCTTCACCCCCACCGAGGCGGCCGCCGTGGCCGTGTTCTACGGCCTGATCGTCAGCGCGCTGGTCTACCGCAACATGGATTGGAAGAGTTTCAAGGGCACGCTGTCCGCCTCCGCGACCAGCACCGCTTCCATCATGTTCCTGGTGGCCAACGCCCACATCTTCAGCTACCTGCTGACCAAGGAGCAGATCCCCCAGAAGCTGGCGATCCTGATGACCAGCTTCACCACCAACCCCACGATCATCCTGTTCATGATCATGATCGTGCTTCTGGTGGCCGGCTGCTTCCTGGATAACGCCGTGGCCGTGGTCCTGCTGACCCCCATCTTCGTCAACGTGGTGCAGGCCGTAGGCATCGACATCGTCTACTTCGGCGTGTTCCTGGTGTTCGTGCTGGCCATCGGCCAGGTGACCCCGCCTGTGGGCCTGTGCCTGTTCGTGGCCTGCGACATGGGCAAGGTGACCATCGAGGCAGTAAGTAAAGAGGTCATGCCATACGTCATCGGCCTGGTGGTCACAGCGATCCTGCTGGTGTTCTTCCCGCAGATCATCATGTGGCTGCCCAACCTGACAGGCATGGCAGGATAGCAGACAAGCATATCATAATAAGAACGCCGTCCCTCGCGGGCGGCGCTCTTTTTTGTGCCGTTTTGGTTTCAGTCCGTCATGCCGGCGTTTTTCTGCATCCGCCAGAGGGTGGTGCGGCTCAAGCCCAGCTTGTCGGCGATGATGCTGTTGTTGTATTTGAGGATGCGCTTCATGCTCTCCACCCCGGCCAGCACCGCCTCCGGCGGGCTGCCGGAGGGGTCCCGCAGGGCGGGGTGCCGCCGCAGGATGTCGGCGAAAAGTTCGTCCTCCCCGATGGCGTGGATCAGCAGCAGCAGCCGGGCGCTGGGGGAGGGGTTGACCGCCTGGCGGTAGGTGAGGGCGTAGCGCTTGCACACGGCGGAGAGGGTCACCAGATTGGCCGGCCAGGAGTAGAACCGCAGCAGCTCCGCCATCTCCCGCTGCACCCGGTGGTGGGCCAGGGAGTTCTCCTCCATGAGCAGGAACTGGAACAGGGGCAGGATGTCCTCCGGCCGGTCGCGCAGGGGCGGCAGCTCCAGCCCAAACACCCCCAGCCGCTCCCGCAGTTCCCGGGGGATGCGGTCCCGGTCCTCGGGGGAGAGGAGGGTGATAAGATGGGCCTGGAAGGGCACCGCAGTCACCCCGCCCACCCGGAAGAAATACCGCTCCGTCAGCGCCTGGGCCACCGCTGCGTCAAAGGCGGGCGCCGCGCCGCTCAATCCGTGCAGCGCCAGGGTGCCGCTGCCGGCCAGTTCCAATAGGCCCGGCCGGACGCCGGAGGCGTCCTCGCTGCCGAACAGCACCCGGGCGGCGTCCTGGCGGGAGACGGCGGCGGCGTTGACGGAGATGTATGGCTCCTGGGCCCGGGGGGAACCGTTGTGGATGCACTGGGCGAAGAAGTTCTTGCCCGTGCCCACCTCCCCGAAGAGCATGATATGCTCGTTCTGTTCGGCCAGGGTCCGGGCCTCGGCCAGGGCGCGCCGGGCGGCGGGGGAGGAGCCCACCGCGTCCTTCCAGGTGTGGTGGGCGACGAACTGGCGGGGGCTGTCCGCCTTCTTGCGGCGGGTGTTGTCGGTCTGGAGGATGGACAGCATCCCCGCTTGCTCGCTGCCCTCGGTGAGCCGCGTCTGGATGCAGCGGACCATGGCCCCGCCGATCAGGTGCTTCCGGTCCGTCTGGGCCTGGCCCGTCTTGCGGAACGCCTCGTAGGACAGGGTGGGGATCACGTCGGCCAGGGACTGGCCCCACACCTTCGTCTCCTGCAGGCCGGTCAGGTTCCGGGCGGAGGGGTTGAACACGGTGATGCGCCCGGTCTCGTCGGTGACGATGATGCCGTTGGGGGCGCTGCGGACGATGGCGTTGAACACCAGCTCCTTCCGGGCGGCGGCCCGCAGCTCCATGGCCAGGTTCCTGGCCCGGGCGATGCCGGAGCGGATGGTGTACTCGCCTATGTAGATGAGGGCGCTGTCCAGGCCCAGCCGCCCGGCCGCCTCGTCGGCCAGGGACGCGCCGATCACGAAATCGCACCCCGCGTTCTCCAGCAGCGTCGCCAGCTCCCCGGCGTCCTCGTAGGTGACGAGCTGGATCTTCATGCCGGACAGGTCCTCCAAAAGCGCCATGTCCGGCTTCCAGCTCTGCCGGTGGACCACGATGGCCGTCCGCTTCGCGCCCCGCTCCCGGGCCAGCTTCAGGCTGATCAGGTAGTCCGCCAGGTCGATGTGCAACTCGATCAGATGCTCAAAAAACCGCCGCTTGAACTCCGCCGCGTTGCCGGACCCGGCGATGAACACCTGGCAGCCCTTCGCCCTGGCCGCGTCCACCGTCTGCACCAGGGTCTCCGGCGTGCAGTCCAACTCCAGGATCTCCGTGTCCGTGTACCCCAGGCGGGAGATCACGTCCCGGGCCATCTCGCCCAGCTTCTTGTAGCCGAGAAAACAGATCTTATAGGGTACCGCCATGGTCCGCCTCCTGTTCCGCCGGCAGGAAATGCCGGGTATGTGTTTCATTTTCTCCCAGTATAGCACATCCTGGAACAAATGCGAGAGTTTTTTTACAAATCCACAAAATAGTTGACCGGACAGCAGCGGAAATGTAGAATAATTTCAGTACGACCGCACTTTTTTCTATATCATTTTTAGGAGGCTTATTCAAATGGAAGGTTTGCTGGACGGCATCGTCGTGCTGGACCTGGGCCGCGTGCTGGCCTGCCCCTACGCTGCCACGCTGCTGGCGGATCTGGGCGCCACGGTCATCAAGGTGGAGAACCCCAACGGCGGCGACGATACCCGCAAGATGGGACCCTTTGTCAACGGCAACAGCGTCTATTACGCCAACTTCAACCGCAGCAAGGTGGGCGTGACCCTGAACCTGAAGGAGCCCGAGGGCAAGGAGATCTTCAAGGAGATGGTCAAGAAGGCCGACGTGGTGCTGGAGAACTACCGCCCCGGCACGATGGAGAAGCTGGGCCTGGGCTACGACGTGCTGAAGGAGATCAACCCTGGCATCGTCTACGGCGCCGTCTCCGGTTTCGGCCACACCGGCCCGTTGAGCAAGCGCGCCGGCTATGACATCGTGGGGCAGGCCATGGGCGGCCTGATGAGTACCTCCGGCTGGCCCGGCGGCCCCGCCACCCGCTCCGGGACCCCCCTGGGCGACGTGCTGGGCGCGCTGAACATGACCGTGGGCGTGCTGGCCGCGCTGGTCAACCGCCAGAAGACCGGCCTGGGCGAGAAGGTGGACGTGGCGCTGGTGGACTCCGTGGCTGCCGCCATGGAGAACATCACCATGATCTACCAGTCCACCGGCCGGGTGCCCCAGCGTATCGGCAACCGCTATGAGTCCACTTACCCCTACGACACCTTCCCCACCAGCGACGGCGACGTGGTCATCGCCGCCGGCAACAACAAGCTGTACAGCATCCTGTGCAACGTGATGGGCCGGCCCGAGCTGATCGACGATCCCCGCTTCAAGGAGGTCAAGGACCGTGTGGCCAACCACGCCGAGATGCGCGCCGAGATCGAGCCCTGGACCAAGCAGCACACCATCGACGAGGTCGACAAGCTGCTCAACGACGCCGGCTGCCCCGCCTGCCCGGTGAACACCCTGGACCGGCTGGTGGTGGACCCCCAGATCGCCGGCGCCCGCGGGATGTTCCCGGTCATCGACCAGCCCGGCATCGGGGAGCTGGCCATCACCGCCATCCCCCAGCACCTGACCCGCACCAGCTCCCAGCCCCGGAAGGCCGCGCCCCTACTGGGCGAGGACAACGAGGCCGTCTATGGCAAGATGCTGGGCTTCGACAAGGAAAAGCTGGCGGCGCTGAAGGAAAAGGGCGTCATCTGATACGGAATTTGTAACGGAGGTTCGTCATGGATAAGAAGATCAACATCGTGGAAGTTGGCCCCCGCGACGGTTTCCAGTCCGTCAAGGGCGACTTCATCCCCACCGAACTGAAAAAAGAGATCATCGACATGCTGGTGGACGCCGGCGTGCGCCACATCGAGTACAGCTCCTTCGTCAGCCCCAAGGCCATCCCCCAGCTGGCGGACGCCGCGGCGGTGACGGAGTATGTGCTGGAGAAGTACCCCCAGGTGGACCTGATGGCCCTGGTGCCCAATATGCGCGGCGCCACCAACGCCCATGAGCTGGGCGTGAAGAAGGTCTGCAACGTTGTCTCTTACAGCGCCAGCCACAACAAGGCCAACATCAACCGCACCCACGAGGAGTCTCTGAACGCCTACCGGGAGATGGTGGAGGCCTATCCCGACATGGAGTGCGTGCTGGACCTGGCCACCACTTTCGGCTGCCCCTTTGAGGGCAAGGGCGGCAAGTACCAGGACACCGACGCCATCATGGAGTTCATCCGCCCCTACAAGGAGGCCGGCATGAAGACGGTCAACTACTGCGACACCATCGGCATCGCCGATCCCGCCCAGGTCCGCCGTCTGCTGGAGGCCTCCAAGAAGGCCTATCCCGATCTGAACGTGCAGATCCACCTGCATGACACCCGGGGCCTGGGCATGGTAAACGCCATGACCGCCATCGAGTGCGGCGTCACCGAGCTGCAGACCGCCCTGGGCGGCCTGGGCGGCTGCCCCTTCGCCCCCGGCGCGTCCGGCAACCTGTCCACCGAGGACGCGGTGTGGATGCTCAACGAGATGGGCTACGACACCGGGATCAGCTTCTCCAAGATCCTGGCCGCCGCCAAGTACCAGGCCGGCAAGATCCCCGCCGGCAATTACAGCGGCCACCACATCACCGTGGAGAAGGAGACTCCCTGCTGCTTCTAAAGGGGAAACAGGCATAAAAACAGGCAGGAACGGAGAGCCGTTCCTGCCTGCTTTATGTTTTCAGCGGTAGACGCTCAACTCCACCAGGTTCCCGTCCGGGTCCCGGACGTACACGCTGTCCATAGGCCCCAGCGCCCCGGCGCGCTCCACCACGCCCATCTCGATGGGCCAGCCCTTGGCCTCCAGCTCCGCCTTGACGGCTTCGATGGGCCCCCGGACGATCAGGCACAGGTCCTGGCTGCCGTAGGTGACGTTTTGCGCCGCCGGGAGGAACTCCGCCTTCTTCCGGTGGATGTTGAATTTCTCGTTCCCGAACCGGACGGCGTACCGGCCGTTGGCGTCGTCCAGCGCCATGCCCAGCACGTCCACGTAGAAGTGCAGGCATTTCTCCAGGTCCTGGGTGGTGATGACCAGATGGTCCAGATGGTCGACGGTCATAGGTCCCCTCCGTGATTTTTTCTCTCCGCCCCTGGCGCCGGAGACGTTGGCCCCGTTTTCGGCCCGCCGGGCCGCCGTTTTGTTTCAACAGGCGGCGGAAAAGGGCGGCGGGGAACAGCGGGCAGGGCCGGGATGGGGCGGGCATTTTGTGTTTGTAATGCGGGGCGGATGCAGATATAATGATACCACAAAAACGAACGCGGTTCAAATAGAACAGGAGGATATCACATGAAGATCGTGGTTTTGGACGGCTATACGGAGAACCCCGGCGACTTGAGCTGGGACGGCCTGGCCGCCCTGGGGGACCTGACGGTGTACGACCGCACCAGCCTCACCGACGAGGAAGAGATCATCGCCCGCATCGGGGACGCGGAGATGGTGTACAGCAACAAGACCCCCATCAGCCGCCGGGTCATGGACGCCTGTCCCAACATCCGGTTCATCTCCCTGCTGGCCACCGGGTACAACGTGGTGGACGTGGCCTACGCTAGGGAGAAGGGCATCCCCGTCACCAACGTGCCTGTGTACGGCACCCGCTCCGTCAGCCAGTTCGCCATCGCGCTGCTGCTGGAGGTGTGCCACCATATCGGCGCCCACTCCGACTCGGTCCACGCCGGGGAGTGGGCCAACAACCAGGACTGGTGCTACTGGAACTACCCCCTGATCGAGCTGGCCGGGATGACCTATGGGCTGCTGGGCTGCGGCAACATCGGCATCCACACCGCCGCCATCGCCAGCGCCCTGGGGATGCACGTCATCGCCTTCGACGGCCGGCAGCGGGAGGAGGCCAAGGCCCTGGGCGTGGAGTATGTCCAGCTGGACGAGCTGTTCGCCCGGTCCGACGTGCTGGGCCTGCAGATGCCCCTGTTCCCCTTCAACACGGGGATCATCAACAGGGAGAACATCGCCAAGATGAAGGACGGCGTCATCATCATCAACAACAGCCGCGGGCAGATGGTGGTGGAGCAGGACCTGGCCGACGCGCTGAATTCCGGCAAGGTGGCGGCCGCGGCCCTGGACGTGGTGTCCACCGAGCCCATCCGGCCGGACAACCCCCTTCTCAAGGCCAAGAACTGCATCATCACACCCCACATCTCCTGGGCCGCCAAGGGCAGCCGCCAGCGGATCATGGACTGCGCCGTGGACAACGCCAAGGCGTTCCTGGCAGGAAAGCCCATCAACGTGGTGAACCCGTGAGACGGGGAAACCAAGGCGCGGAGCGGGACGAAAGCCCCGCTCCGCGTGCATTTATGTATGGTGAGGCGCTATTTCTCCTCGAAGGCGGCGTGGAGGAAGCCGTCTACCTCCTCCTTGGTGTCGAAGCAGCACAGGGCCGCCTGGTTGCCCATGGCGCCGGAGAGGGCGTCCGGCATCCGGGTGAACAGCCGGGCGTTGGCGGCGTAGCGCTCCTGCAGCTGGGGGAAGGACAGCGCGTAGTCGCACTCGTCCCGCCGCCCGGCATAGACGCAGTAGCTGTGGGGGCCGTCGTAGGTGTGGCGGGCCTCGTCGAAGGCCACCATGTCCGCCCAGAGCTGGTACACGTCGGCGCTGCGGCTGAAGTTGAGCATATCCGGCGTGAAGCCGCCCGCCGGGCGCATATTCACCTCCAGGGCCACGATGTCTCCAGTCCTGCCCAGGCCGGACTTGTCGGCGGTGAGGCGGAAAAACTCCAGGTGAAAGAACCGCCGGGACGCGCCGAAGGCCTTTAGGGTGGCCTTTCCGGCGGCCTCCACCTCCGGGGGCATATCCCGGTCCACATAGTAGGAGCAGGGGTTATGCTCGTTGACCATGTCCATGATGGAGGTGGGGGAGATGTGGCTGGCGGCGAAAAGCACCTCGCCCCGGCTGTTGCAGATGCCGTCGTAGGTGGTCACGGCGCCGGGGACGAACTCCTCCATGAGATAGGCCACGTCCGGCTTTTCGGCGAAAAACGCCCGCACGTCGTCCTCGTTTTTCAGCTTGTAGGTGGCCGTGGCGCCCACGCCGCTGTCCGGCTTGACGATCACCGGCCAGCCCACCTGGGCGATGAAATCCAGGGCGGCGGCCTCGGTGGTGACGGGGGCGAACCGGGCCGCGGGGACCCCGGCCTTCTGGTAGTACTGCTTCATCAGGGACTTGCTCTTATACTTGGCGATCTCGTCCGATTTCAGGCCGGTGGTCACGTTGAACTCCGTCCGCAGGCGGGCGTCCTGCTCCAGCCAGTACTCGTTGTTGGACTCGATCCAGTCGATCTTCCCGTGGCGGAAGGAGAAGTAGGCCACGGCGCGGAATACCTGCTCGTAGTTCTCCAGGCTGTCCACCCGGTAGTACTCCGTCAGCGCCCCGCGCAGTTCCGGGCGCAGCGCCTCCCAGGGCGCGTCGCCCACGCCCAGCACGGTGACGCCGTTGGCGGCCAGGGCCGCGCAGAAGTGCCAGTAGGCCTCGGGGAAGTTGGGGGAGATAAACACGAAATTCATGGCGGAACGCTCCTTGTGTCGGTTTTGTCTGTGAGGAAAGCGCCGCCGGATGCACGCATCCGGCGGCGCTGGGCGCGCAAAGGGGTCAGGATATCACTCGGCCTTCTCCAGGTCGAAGAACACCATGTCCTGATCCTCCTCCAGGTACAGCTCCTCGCTGGTGTCGTACTCGTAGCCGTCGGGGACCTTGATGACCTGGATGTGGTAGGCGAAGGTGGGATAGGTGAACTCGATCAGCCCATCGGCATCGCTGGTCATGGGGGTGCAGGTGCTGTCGTCGCACACATTGGCGATGACGCCCTCCACCGGGTCGTCGTTCTGGTCGGTGAAGACCAGGGTATAGTTGGTATAGCCCTCCGGGGCGTCGTCCGCGGCCGCGGCCACCTCGTCGGTGGAGGGTTCTGTGCCGTCGGCGTACGTCCAGGAGAGGACGGGGTCCTCGTCCTCATATTCGTCCAGGACCTCCTGGACGAAGGCGTTGACGTTGGCCTCGTCGGCAAAGACGAACACCACGTCGTAATCCTCCTCCGCGTCGATGGTCACATAGCCGTAGCTGTAACCCGTCTCCTCCACGGAGTCCACGCCCACGGCGGTGTACGCGTAGCCGTCGCCGTCCACGCAGTTGGCGGCCAAGTCGCCGGAGTTGTCGTAGACGTTGACGATGTAAGTGGCCTCGGGGTCGCAGTCCTCGCTCAACGTGGCCCGGACGGTGAACTCGCCAGGGACGATGAAGTATTGGGCGTCCGGCATCATGTACTCGTCCAGGATATCGGCGGGATCGTCGAACACGATCTCCTTGGCGTCGGGATCGTCCACGACGATGTCCGTCTGCTCGGCGTAGGGGTACTGGGGCATGGCGGCCAGGGCGGCGTCCACGTCGTCGCCGGTGACCACCCGGAAGTTGGAAAACCACGCCGCGTCGTCGCCGCCGGATTCCATCTCGTCCTTCTCATAGGCCAGGGTGACGGTGTGTTCGCCCTCCTCCAGGACGCAGGCGTAGGTCCGCCAATCCCACTCGCCGCTCAAAAGCTTGACTGGCTCGTCGTCCAGGTAGATCACGGCGAAATCGTAATCCTCCTCGCTGGAGACTTTGTAATCCACCGCGAAGGCGTCGCCCTCGGCGCACTGGAAGGTGAGGTCCAGACCGGCGTAGGAGTAGTCGGTGCCGGTGTTGGAGCCGGTGACGCAGCCGGCGCTGCCGTCCTCGCTCACGGCGCCGGCGTCCTTGGATACGACCATGGGCCAGTTGTATTCATCGTCCTCCGGGTTGACCACGGCCACCTCCACGGCGCTCTCGCCAAGCAGGGCCGCGGCCAGGTCCTCGGGGTCCTCCGGCTCCACGGTTGGCTCGGCGTGAGGCCCCTTGGGGAAGCCGTCGTAGCGGACATCGGACTCGGTATACTCCTCGCCCAGATAGGGCTCGAAGGCGAGGGGGAAGCCCTCCTCGTCGGTGACGGCGCCGGACTCCACGGCGCAGATGACGCCGAAGCGGTCCACGATGACGGAGGTGGGATACCCGCTCACGTCAAACAGGTCGGCCATGCCGATGGGGTCCTGGCCCATGGGGAAGGTCAGGCCGTTCTCCTGGGCGAAATCGGCCACTACCTCGTCCGTGTCGTCGGGGGAGTCGGTCATGGCGAAGATCTCGATGCTGTCCTTATACTGTTCGTAGGCGGTCTCCATGAACGGGAACTCGCGCACGCACCAGGGGCACCAGGTCCCCCACAGGTTGATAAGGACCATGTCCTTTTCCTTCAGCACCTCGCTGAGGGTGTACGCGGTGCCGTCGTAGGCGGTGAAGGTGAAGTCGGGCATCGTGCCGCCCACGAAGAGGCTCTCGGGCATCTCCTCCGCCGGCTCCTCCGCGTCCTCGGCGGGGGCGGTGTCCGCCGCGTCCCCGGCAGGGTCGGCGTCCTCGCCAGAGGCCAGGGCGCTCACAGGCGCCAGGCACAGGCACAGCGCCAGCAGCAGCGCCAGAAGCGTTTTCATTCTCATATGTTGCTTCCTCCAAAATCAGTGTCCGCCGACAGAGCGGCGTGTATATGTTAATATAATTTATAACTTTAATACTGTCAATAGTTAAAACGATCAAATTCCCCGAAATGCCGGGCGAGAGCGCGTTTGCGCGTTGCAATCCGCGCCGTTTTGCGCTATACTGGCGACGACATCATAAGGGGGGAAGGGCCATGACGAAGGGACTGCGCGTGATGCGCTGGCTGGTGGCGGCGATGACCGTGCTGGTGTGCCTGCTGCTGGTGTGGCAGGCGGCGGACATCTATCTCACCGGGAACCGGGCGGAGAATTTCAGCGCCCCCGGCGTGCGCGTCGAGCAGGTCTATGCCCGCGCCGATATCGCCGCCCGCTTCGGCCGCATCGCCCCGGCGGTGTACGCCTATCTCGCGCTGGTGGCTGTGGCCCTGGTGTGGCAGGCGGCGGCGAGGGAGAAAAAACCCCGCCCGGACGTGACCGCTCCGGCGGAGGCAAGGCCGGTGAAGCGCCTCGCGGCGGCGAGGCTCATTCTGCTGGCCGCGGGCGCGGCGCTGGTGGTCCTGGGCATCCTCAACGGCGGGGCGCGGGACGTGCTGGTGAAGGCCGTCAATATCTGTACGGAGTGTATCGGCCTTGGATGATCTGAAGACGAAAAAAACCATCAGGGACTATCTCCCCACCCGGCGGCGGCTCATACAGCTGTACGCCGCGCTGCTGCATAACGCCAACGTGAAGGGCTACATCAGCGGCCAGATCTTCACGGGCAATACCAAGTATCTGTGCGTGCCGGGGCTGAACTGCTACTCCTGTCCCGGTGCGGTGGGGGCCTGCCCCCTGGGGGCGCTGCAAAACGCCCTGGCCTCCTCCGGCAGCCGGGCGCCGTCCTATGTGCTGGGCATCCTGCTGCTGCTGGGACTCACCCTGGGCCGGACCATCTGCGGGTACCTCTGCCCCTTCGGGCTGATCCAAGAACTGCTGCACAAGATCCCCACCCCCAAGCTGAAAAAGAACCGGGTCACCCACGCCTTGAGTTATCTCAAATACGTCATCCTGGCGGTGTTCGTGATCGCCATCCCCCTGTGGTACGCCGCCCGGCACGTCCCCATGCCCGGCTTTTGCAAGTACATATGCCCGGCGGGGACCTTCGAGGGGGCCATCGGCCTGCTGGCGAACCCGGCAAACGAGGACAAGCTGTCCATGCTGGACATCCTCTTCACCCGCAAGTTCATCATCCTGGCGGTGGTGTTCGCCGCCTGCGTGTTCATCTACCGGGCCTTCTGCCGCTTTCTGTGTCCCCTGGGGGCCATTTACGGCCTCTTCGCCAGGGTGAACCTGGTGGGGGTGAAAGTCCAGCAGGACAAATGCACCCGCTGCGGGCTGTGCGTAGGCACGTGCAAGATGGACATCCGCCGGGTGGGGGACCACGAGTGCATCCACTGTGGCGCGTGCGTGGACGTTTGCCCCACCGGGGCCATCGCCCTGCGGGCGGGAAAGCGGCCCCTGCGGGAGAAGAAAAAGCCCGGGGATAAGCCCGGCGCGGGCCGGTATATCGCCTGGGCGCTGGCTCTGGCGGTGCTTCTGGGCGCACTGGTGTATTTCAACGGCCCCTGGAGCGGGGAGGAGACGGCCTCGGAGAGCGCCCCCACCGCCGCGCCGGTGGACGAGAGCATCCCCGTGGGGCCGGAGGTGGGCCAGCGGGGACCCGTGTTCACCGCGCCTATCTATGGCGGTGGGACCTTCGATCTGGCGGACACCCGGGGGAAGGTGACGGTCATCAACTTCTGGGCAACCTGGTGTACCCCCTGCGTCAACGAGCTGCCCCATTTTGAGAAGCTGGCCCAGACCTATCCCGACGACGTGGCGGTGATCGCCGTCCACTCCGATCTGGTGACGGACGATGTGGACGGGTATCTGGCCAACTTCGACTACACCATCCCCTTCGCCCTGGACGATTCCGGCGTGGTGGCGGCTTACGGCGGGTCCACTATGCTGCCCCAGACCATCGTGCTGGACCGGGGCGGGGTCGTGGCCTACAACAAGGTGGGCTCCGTCACCTACGAGGTGCTGGAGGACCTGGTAAAGCCCCTGATCGGGGAATAAAAAGGAGGACAGACGTTCATGACCAACAAGGAGGCCGGCGCCGTTCTCACGGACGTGATGGAGCGGTTTTTGTGCGTGGCGTGCAAGCGCCTGCCGGACGACGTGTACGAAAAGCTGCGCCAGTGCCGGGCGGCGGAGACAAGCGAGCTGCAGCGGGTGATCTACGACAGCTATTTTGACAACCTGCGCCGGGCCTGGGAGATGGGCCGGCCCTGCTGCCAGGACACGGGCCTGCTGCACTTCTACATCCGCTGCGGGGCGGATTTCCCCTACATGGGGGCGGTGGAGCCGGCGCTGCGCCTGGCCGTGGCCCGGGCCACCGCCAGCGCGCCGCTGCGGGAGAACACGGTGGACTACTTCACCGAGCGCAACACCGGGGACAACACCGGCGAGCGGATGCCCTGGCTGCACTGGGACATCCTGCCGGAGGGGTCCGACCTGGAGATATGCGCCTACTTCGCCGGGGCGGGCTGCTGCCTGCCGGGGCGGGCGCAGGTGTTCAAGCCCGCGGACGGGTACGGGGCCATCGTGAAGTATGTGTTCGACGCGGTGGCGGACCTGGCGCTGAACGCCTGTCCGCCGCTGATCGTGGGGGTGGGCCTGGGCCACAACGTGGAGAACGCCGCGGTGCTGTCCAAGATGGCCTATCTGCGGCCTTTGGGCACCAGCCACCCCCACCCCAAGGGGGCGAAGCTGGAGCGGGACCTGCTGGCCGGGCTCAACGGCCTGGGCATCGGCGCCCAGGGCCTGCCGGGGGAGCGGGTGGCCATGGAGGTCCATGTGGAGTCCTCCGCCCGCCACACCGCCACCATCGCCGTGGGGGTGAACGTGTCCTGCTACACCCACCGCCGGGGCTTTATCACGTTCCACGAGGACATGAGCTGGGAACAGGATTCCTACAAGGGGGTGTCGCTGTGAAAAAGGTGCTGACAACGCCCGTCCGGGCGGAGGATATCGAGGCGCTGCACATCGGGGATATCGTCTACCTCACCGGAACGCTCGTCACCGGCCGGGACGACGTACACCGCCGGGTGGTCTCCGAGGGGATGGCCAGCCCCTACGACCTGCACGACGGGGTCATCTTCCACGCCGGCCCCATCGTCCGGGAGAGCGCCGGGGGGAACGAGCTTATCTCCGTTGGCCCCACCTCCTCCGTGCGGATGGAGAGCCTGGAGGCGGCGTTCATCGAAAAGACCGGCGTGCGCGTCATCATCGGCAAGGGGGGCATGGGCCCCGCCACCGCCGCGGCCTGCCAGAAGTTCAAGGCCATCCACTGCGTCGCCATGGGCGGCTGCGCCGTCAGCGCCGCCTGCCAGGTGGAGGCCATCGAGGACTGCTTCTGGCGGGAGCTGGGGATGCCGGAGTGCGAGTGGGTGATGCGGGTGAAGGAATTCGGCCCGCTGGTGGTGTCCATCGACGCCCACGGCGGCAACCTGTACGCGGAGAACAAGGCCAAATACGCCGCCCGGAAGGACGCCTGCGAGGCGCCCATCCTGGAGAGTGTGAAGGACTATATGGTGGTAGAGTGACCGGCCGGAGCGGAAAAGGGAAGAGGACGGCGCTGATCCTGGGGTGCCTGCTGGTGCTGGCGCTGGGGGTGAGCAGCGCGTCGGTGCTGCTGCGCCGCTCCGCCGCCGTGTCCGACCAGCCCCAGTGGTCGGACTGGGACGGGACGGTGGTGTTTTTGGGCGACAGCATCACGGACTTCTGCGACCTGGGCTATTACTACCCCGGCCTAAATGCCGTCAACGAGGGCATCTCCGGCCAGACCACTGGCCAGATATTGGACCGGATGGAGCGGTCCGTCTACGCCCGGGAGCCGGACGCGGTGGTGGTGCTGGCAGGGATCAACGACCTGTTTCTGGGATACGGCCGGGACCAGGTGCTGCAAAACCTGCTGGCCATCGTCCAGGGGATACGCCAGCGGCTGCCGGGCTCGGCGGTGCTGGTCCAGTCCCTGTATCCCGTGGGGCCGGACCGGGACCCCGCCGGGACCGTGACGGCGGACGTGAAGGCCATCAATGGGCAGCTGGAGCAGCTGGCGGGGCAGTACGGGTACCGCTATGTGGACCTGTTCGGCGCCCTTAGCACAGAGGACGGCTTTTTGGACATGGCCTATTCCGACGACGAGCTGCACCCCAACGACGCGGG
>CANRIF010000020.1 GCA_947630645.1 uncultured Oscillospiraceae bacterium
CGCTCCCTGTGGTACGCCAAGCCCATGGCCCCGGCGGGGGTGAAGTGCTGGGACCCGGCCTTCGACGTGACGGACCATGATCTCATCACCGCCATCGTGACAGAAAAGGGCGTCATCCGCCCGCCCTACGACGTGAACCTGAAAAAACTGTTTGGACAGGAGGACGACACATGATCCGCTTTTATAACGGCCGGGTGCTGGAGCCCGGCGGCGTGACGGAAAATGAGGTCTGGGTGGACGGCGGCGCCATATCCTATGTGGGGCCGGCCCGGGAGGACAGGCCCGCCTTTGACCGCGAGATCGACCTGGCGGGCGACCTTGTCATGCCCGGCTTCAAGGACGCCCACACCCACTCGGGCATGACCTTCCTGCGCTCGGCGGCGGACGACCTGCCCCTGCAGGAGTGGCTGGAAAAGCAGGTCTTCCCCCGGGAGGCCAAGCTGACGCCGGAAAGCACCGCCGCGTTCGTGAAGGTGGCGTTTCTGGAGTACCTGGCCAACGGCATCACCGCCTGCTTCGATATGTACTACCACACCGACGAGCTGGCCCGCATCGCCCAGACCTGGGGCTTCCGGGCGGTGCTGTGCGGCAGCTTCACCGCCGGCAACGACTGGTCGGAGCTTTACGATTTTTACGACCGCTACAACCACGATTTCGGCCCGCTGGTCAGCGCCCAGCTGGGGTTCCACGCCGAGTACACCACCAACCGGGAGAAGCTGGAATACCTCTCCAAGGTCTGCCACGAGCTGAAGGCGCCGGTGTGGTGCCACAACTCGGAGACGGCCCGGGAGGTGCGCGAGTGCGTCCAGCGCCACGGCATGACCCCCACTGCGCTCTTCGACAGCCTGGGCCTTTACGACTACGGCGGGGGCGGGTACCACTGCATCTACATGACCGACGAGGACATGGACATCTTCGCCCGCCGGGGCCTGACCGCGGTGATCAACGCCTGCTCCAACGGCAAGCTGGCCAGCGGCTTTTTCCGGCTGCGGGAGGCGGCGGAAAAGGGCGTGCGCCTGGCGGTGGGGACCGACGGCCCCGCCTCCAACAACGCTTTGGATATGTTCCGGGAGATGTACCTCATCAACATCATGGCGAAGCTGCGCCAGTCCGACGCGGCGGCGGGGGACCCGGCCCTTATCCTGGACGCGGCGGTGTCCGGCGGCGCCCGGGCCATGGGCCTTGCTGACTGCGACGCCATCGCCCCCGGCAAGCAGGCGGACCTTATCCGCATCGACATGGGCCGGCCCAATATGCGCCCGGTACACAACGTGGTGAAGAACCTGGTGTACTCCGGCGACCCGTCCAACGTGCGGATGACCATGATCGCGGGGAAGGTGCTTTACGAGGACGGGCGGTTCTTCGTGGGCGAGGACCCGGAGGAGATTTACCGCCAGGCGGAGAATTATACCCGCGCCATCGTTGTGGACTGAACAGGAACAAAAAAGACCCGGCCGGGACGCGCTGTCCCGGCCGGGGTATTTTTATATCTCCGACTCCATGAGCCGGCACAGGGCGCCGGCGGCGTCGGGCGGGATGACGCGGCGCTGGGCCGCGATCATCCGCTCCCGGCAGGCCGGGTCCAGCAGCGCGTCGCAGGCGTCGGTCAGCTCCCGCTTGGGCGTGTGGACCGCCAGCGCCATCCCGGTACGCCGGAAGAACTCCATGTTCCGGCTCTCGCACCCCGGGATGGGGGTGATGTGGACCAGCGCGGAGCCGACCACTGCCGCCTCGGTGGAGGAGAGGCCGCCGGGCTTGGACAAGAAGAGATCGCAGCCCTTCATATAGTCCGCCATCCGATCGGTGAAGCCCAGCACCTGGCACTGGGCGCCGTAGGTCCCCCGGATGCTCTGGTAAAGGCTCTCGTTGCTGCCGCAGACCACCACCAGCCCGGCGCTGCCGCCGTACCGCTTCAGCAGCAGGGACACCACCAGCCCGATCTGGCCCGCGCCCATGCTGCCGCCGGCGGCCAGGATGTACTTCCGGTCCGGCGCCAGGCCCAGCCGCGCCCGGACGGCGGCCCGGTCCTCGGTGCGGGCGAACTGGGGCCGGACGGGGATGCCCAGGGGCCGGATGCGCTCTGCCGGGATGCCCCGGGCGGTGAATTCCTCCGCCAGCTCCCCGGCGGGGATGATGTACCGGTCGCAGTCTGTCTCCTCGGTGAAGGGGATGCAGGTGTAGTCCGTGGCGATGAAATAGGTGGGCGGCACCGGCCGGCCCCGCCGCTTCATGTTGGTGAGGATCTCGGCGGGGAACAGGTGGGTGACCACGATGGCGTCCGGGCGGGCCTCGTCCAGGTACTGCTCCAGCGCCGGCTCCATCTGCCGGTTGAGCTGGTAGACGGGGGAGGGGATGGGCAGGCGGCGGTAGGCATTGCCAAGGCTGTAAGCCACGCCGAAGGCGGAGGGCGCCCGCTGGACCAGGTGGATGTAGGCGTTGTTCACCGCGTCCGCTATCCGGCCGCCCTTGAGGGTATAGGGGTTGAGGGTGCGGACGGCGTGGCCCCGGGCGGCCAGGGCCTGGGCAACCGCCGCGCCGGCCGCGTCATGGCCGCCGCCGGTGCCGCAGGAGAGGATCAGCGTATCCATATAGGCTTGATCTCCAATCTCTCCCGTGGCTCCGGGCTCATGTGCAGCCGCAGGCACACCACCGCCGTGATGGCCAGAAAGCCCACGCGCACCGCCGGCTCCGCCTTCAGCCCCAGGATCGCCGCCGTGAGCAGGTAGGCCAGGGCCGTGCGCTGGAAGGTGGGCTCCACCCGCAGCACCGTGGACAGCACGATGAATATCGCCGCGAACACCGTCACCGGCAGGGCGTAGGGACACAGCCCCAGCAGCACGCCGAAGGTGACGGCCACCCCCTTGCCGCCCTGAAAGCGGCGGAACAGGGGAAAGGCGTGGCCCAGCACCGGCGCGGCCAGGATCAGCGCCAGCGCCCAGTCCTCCTGGGGCGCCTGCTGTATGTACAGCCGCACGGGGACCATGCCCTTTGCCAGGTCGCCCAGCAGCGTCACGATGCCGCACCAGAAGCCGCAGTACCGGAAGGCGTTCACCGTGCCGGGGTTTTTGTCCTCGCTCTTTTGCAGCAGCTCCTTCTTCCCGAAGAGGCTGCCGGCCAGGTCCGCGAACAGAACGCTGCCGGAGCAGTAGCCCAGCAGCACGAACAGGATCGTTTTCACTTTGCCTTTGCTCTCCCTTCTTGCAGGATGCTCCATTCCGAAAGACCATTATAGCAGATAATGCGCCGGTTGAAAATGGACAAAAACAAATTTGTGCCAAAAAACAAATGGGCCCCGGGCCTTGTCATTTGCCGCCCGGGTCTGGTATACTGTTATTCAGCAAAAAACCGTAAGAAAGGGAAGTGTCTTGTTATGAGCAAAGAGATAAAACGGATCGGCGTGCTTACCAGCGGCGGCGACGCCCCGGGCATGAACGCGGCGGTACGGGCGGTGGTCCGCACGGCCATCGGCCAGGGCATAGAGTGCATCGGCATCCGGCGGGGCTGGAACGGCCTGGTGTTCAGCGACTTCGTCCCCCTGGACTCCGACGCGGTGAGCCACATTTTGGCCGCCGGCGGCACCATTTTGTACACCGCCCGCAGCCAGGAGTTCCTCTCCCCCGAGGGCCGGGACAAGGCCGCGGCCACCTGCCGGATGCTGGGCATCGACGCGGTGGTGGCCATCGGCGGCGACGGCACCTTCCGGGGCGCGCTGGAGCTGTCCCGGCTGGGGGTCCATGTGGTGGGCATCCCCGCCACCATCGACAACGACGTGGGCTGCACCAACTACACCATCGGCTTCGACACCGCCTGCAACACCGCCGTACAGTGCATCGACAAGCTGCGGGATACCATGCAGAGCCACGAACGCTGCTCGGTGGTGGAGGTCATGGGCCGCCACGCCGGGTATCTGGCGCTGTATGTGGGCCTGTCCGTGGGCGCCACGGCGGTGCTGATCCCGGAGCGGGAGCTGGACTTCGACCGGGATGTGATCGAGCGCATCCGCCAGTCCCGGCTCATGGGCAACACCCACTTCATGATCGTGGTGGCCGAGGGCGTGGGCAGCGCCTACGACATCGGCAAGCGCATCCACGACGAGATCGGCCTGGACCCCCGGGTGACGGTGCTGGGCCACATCCAGCGGGGCGGCAGCCCCACCGCCCGGGACCGGGAGATGGCCGCCCGCATGGGCTATCGGGCGGTGATGGCCCTGGCGGAGGGGGAGGGCGACTGCATCGTCTGCACCCACGACGGGGCGCTCGTCACCAAGCCCATCGAGCAGGCCCTGGCCGAGACCAAGCACCTGCAGATGGAGCGGTACGCCGTGCTGGAGGCCATGCACGCGAAGAAAGGCTGAAGTACATAGAGCAAGGCCCGCGGCTGGTCCGCGGGCCTTTTGCTGTCCGGATGTTCAGAACTGGACGCCCTCGTGGCGCAGCAGCCAAAGCTTTCTGTCCGTGCCGCCGGCGTAGCCGGTGAGGGAGCCGTCCGACCCCAGCACCCGGTGGCAGGGGATGATGACGGAGATGGGGTTGTGGCCTACCGCGCCGCCCACCGCCTGGGCGGACATGGACGGCTGGCCCATCCGCCGGGCCGCCTGGGCCGCCAGGGCGCCGTAGGTGGTGGTGCCGCCGTAGGGGATGGCCAGCAGCAGCGAGAAGACCAGCTGCCGGAACTCGCTCCCCGCCGGGGCCAGGGGCAGGGACCGGGGGTCGGGCCGCGTCCCGGCGAAGTAGGCGTCCAGCCAGGCCCGGGCCGCGCCGAACAGGGCCAGGTCATCCGCCCGCTCCATGGGCCGGGCGGGGAAGTATTTCTGCCCGGCGAACCACAGGCCGGTCAGGGCCTGGCCGTCGCCGGCCAGGATGATCTCCCCCAGAGGGGAGGCGTAGCTGGTACAAAGGTCCATGGGCGCACCTCCGGTCGTCTTCCCCATTTTACACGGCCCGGCGGCGTTTGTAAATCCCCCGGCGCGGCGGGTGATTGACAAGGGGGAAAAGCAGGCATATAATCGTACTGCGCCGTGGAACGCGGCGCAGCTTGACAGGGAGGTGGACGCCCATGGCGATCCGTTCTGACAGCGGCAAGGCCGGCGGGCAGCGCCCGGCCCGGCGCACCGGTTTTCGGGCGGTAGGCCCGATGCTGCTGGTGCTGCTGGCGCTGCTGGTGGTGTGGGGGCTGTTCACCCTGTTCGGCGGGGACGACGAGGAGCCAGCCGCGCCGGCGGCGGTGCCGGCCGGGACCACGGACACCGTGACCGGCGGCTGAAAGACCAATATGCGAAGGGACCTGCAGGAGCAGGTCCCTTTTTGCGCCCTAACGGGCCGGGACGCGGCGGTGGAGGGCCCAGGCCAGAGCCGCCAGGACCAGGATCATGGCCAGCCAGAGAAGGGGCGCGGTCTGGAGGCTCGTCAGATACCCGCCCAGACGCACCAGCCGGGGGTCCAGGTAGCCCGCCACGCCCAGTATGCCGGGCAGCAGGCTCCAGAGCATACCCAGCGCGTACCAGCGGCTGGGGAGGGCGGGGACCAGGATGAACAGCAGCAGCGCGCCGAAGCTCACCGCCATGGCGGCGGCGCCGCTGCGAGTGACGAGGCTCACCGCCATGACGAAGGCGCCATGGACGGCGCTGGCGGCGAGGCACAGCCCGTAGGCGATGAGGGCCAGCTTCCCGATGGACAGCGGCGCGCCGTAGGTGACTGTCAGCGTCTGCTGCACCGCCGCGCCGAAGCCCTCCGGGCCGATCAGCCCAAGGCAGGCCCCCAGCATCCCGGCCAGCATCACCGCCGCGCCGCCCACGCTCACCGTGAGGCCTGCCAGGAACTTGGCGGCGTACAGCGGCGCTTTCCCGTACCGGGCGCAGCCGATCAGCGCGTCCGTGCGCCGCTGCCGCTCCTGGGGCCAGAGGCCCGCAAGGGCGATGGCGGCGAAGAGCATGGCCAGCACGTTCACGGTGTAGGCCGTCCGGACGGCGGTATGCCAGCCCTCCGCGAACCCAGTCCAGGGAAAGGGAGTCTCTAGCTCCCGGCTCCGGGCGTCCCACCAGGCCATCTCCGCCGCCGTCATGCCGAGGGCGGCGTATTTTTGCGTCCTGACCCGGGCCAGGGCGTCGTAGAACTCGTCGCCGGTGAGCGTCTCGTCCACGTTTCCCGCGCCCACCACGGCCTCCGCTGTGTCCAGCACCTGCCAATACTGGCGGCGCATCACGTCGCTCTCCATGGACCAGTCCGCCGTCCCGGCGGGGGTGCGGACCGTCTGGATCGTCATCTCCGCCCCGTCCGGGGCGGGGACCGTCATGACTTGGGCCAGGCCCAGCGCGGCCAGGGCCTCCTGGATGAGGGCGGTGTCATAGGGCCGGCCGTCCAGGCCCGCCGGGTCGGTGCGGGCGTATTGGTTTCGGGCATAGTGGGTGTAGACCCGCGTCTCCTGGCCGGTGGCGTCCTCGGAGACGTACAGGCTCCCCATGACCTCCGTGGCGGGGAGCAGGACCGATACCGCCGTCAGCACCGCCAGCGCGATCCACACCATCTTCCGCCCGAGCAGCTTTTTCAGTTCGAACCCGTACAGCGTGCCGAAATTACGCATCGTGACCCTCCTCTCCGAACTGGGCCAGATAGAACGCCTCCAGGTCCTCGCGGGCGTCCCAGGCCCCGTCGTGGACGATCTGCCCGTCCCCCATGATCAGCACCCGCCCGGCGATATGCTCCACGTCGGAGACGATGTGGGTGGATAGCAGCACCACGCTGTCCCGCCCCAGGGCGGCGATCAGTTCCCGGAACCGCACCCGCTCCCGGGGGTCCAGGCCGGCGGTGGGCTCGTCCAGAATGAGCAGCTTGGGGTCGTTCAAAAGCGCCTGGGCGATGCCGAGCCGCTGGCGCATCCCGCCGGACCAGGTCTTGACCTTCTTCTTTTGTACGTCCGCGAGGCCCACCATCTCCAGAAGCTGGCCGCATCTGCGCCGGGCCTCCGCCTTGGAGAGGCCCTTCAAGGCGGCCATGTACATGAGAAAGTCCCGCCCGGTGAAGTCCGGGTAGTACCCGAAGTCCTGGGGCAGGTATCCCAGCGCCGCCCGGTATTTCTCCGAACCCGCGTCCATGCCGTCGAAGGCGACGGTCCCGGCGGTGGGCTTCAATATGCCGCAGATAAGGCGCATGAGGGTGGTCTTGCCCGCGCCGTTGGGGCCGAGAAGGCCTGTGACGCCGGGGCCGAGGCGCAGGCTCACCCGGTCCACGGCGATCTTCGCCTGGAATTGCTTGGACAATCGGTCGATCACAAGTTCCATGATAGCTCCTCCAATTTGCGAATGGTTCTAATATGCTCCCGCCCGGTCAGGCCCGCCGTGACGGCCAGGGCCAGGACCCACCAGCGGAAGCTATCCGGGGCGTAGGCCCCCCGGACGCTGTGCAGCGCCAGAGCCAGCCCCGCCGTCAGCGCCGCCGCCCCCGCACACACCAAAAGGCCCTCCCGGCCCGGCACCCGGCGCACTGCCGCGAGGCACAAAAGGTCCGTCAGCAGGTAGGGGGTGAGGAAGTAGACCCCCGCCCGGAAAAAGCCCCCGTCGGCCAGGGCCGCCGCCAGCGCCGCCAGCAGCGCCAGGTGGACCAGGCCCACCGCCCCCATCCGGGCCAGGACCACGCTCTTCAGCCCCAGGCGGGAGGAAAGCTCCAACTCCTCCATGGCGCACCGGGCGGAGCGGCCGCTCTCCGCCGCCGCCGCCAGGGCCGCGAAGGGGGTCAGCGCCGCCGCCGTCCACAGCGCGTCCGCGGGAATGAGCCGCCCCAGGGCCATCGCCCCGGCGAACACCCCCAGCGACGCGGCCCAGGTCAGGGGGCTGACGTACCCCGCCTGGACCAGCACCATCCGCGTGTGGCGCACCGGCGGGGCCGGCATCCGGCGGAAAAAGGCCCGCTTCCGCTCCCGGTCCGGGCCGGGGAAGGCCCCGGCCAGGCGCCGCTCCACATCCCGTTTCGTCATGGTTCGTCCTCCTCCAAAGCCCGGCGCAGCTTCTCCAGCGCCGAGGCGGTCCGCCGGTACACCGCGAAGCGGCTCATGCCCAGATGGGCGGCGATGACGTGTACCGGCTCTTGATTTACATAACGCATCAACACCAGCTCCTGTTCCTCCTCGGTGAGGGACGCCAGCGCCAGGCGCAGGGCCATGTCCTCCAGGGGCAGCGCCGGGCCGGGCAGGTCCTCCGGCAGCGGCTCCGCCGCCGGGCGGCGGAACTGGTCGGCGCACAGGTTCTTGGCCACGGCGTACAGCCACCGCAGGGCGTGGGCCGTCTCCCGGGGACCCGCCGCGTAATACCGGGCGAAGGTCTCCTGGGTCACGTCCTCCGCCGCGGCCGCGTCCCCCAGACGGCGCAGGCAGTAGCGGTATAGCTTGTCGTATTGCTCTTGCAGGTCCATGGCGGGCTCCTTCACTTTGTATAACGCGGGAACGGGGCAAAATGTGCGCCAGGCGCATAAATTCTAGCATATTCTCCCTGGCTGTGGTACAATGGACAGAAGTTTTATAAAGAGGTATGCGCTATGGGATTTTTATACGCGTTGGAGGGGATACGCGTCCCGCTGCTGGACAAGCTGATGGGCGCGGTGACGTTTCTGGGCGGCGAGGCGGTGTTCATCGCCGTGGCCATCGTGGTGTTCTGGTGCGTCAGCAAGCGGGACGGCTATTACATCATCGCCGCCGGCGTGGGCGGCACGGTGGTGAGTCAGGCGCTGAAGATCGGCTGCATGGTCCCCCGGCCCTGGGTCCGGGACCCGGCCTTCACCATCGTGGAGAGCGCCCGGGCGGGGGCGGGAGGCTACTCCTTCCCCAGCGGCCACAGCCAGAACTGCGTGGTGGCCCTGGGCGGCCTGGCCGGGACGGTGAAAAAGACATGGGCGCGGGCGGCGCTGTGGGTGCTGGCGGCGCTGGTGTGCTTTTCCCGGATGTATCTGGGGGTCCACACCCCGGCGGACGTGGCGGTGGGCGTGGCCATCGGCCTGGCGCTGGTGTTCGGCCTGGGCGCGCTCTTTGCCAGGCACGGCGACGAGCCCCGGACCGTCACGGCGGTGTACGCCGTGATCGGGGCGCTGGCACTGGCGGCGGTGCTGTGGGGGGAACTGCGGACTTGGCCCGCCGATGTGGACGGGGAGAACCTGGCGGAGTTTCAAAAGAACAGCTACACCATGCTGGGCCTGGCGCTGGCGGTCCTCACCGCCCAGCCCATCGAGCAGCGGTACGTCCGCTTCGAGACGAAGGCGCCCTTATGGGCGCAGGTCCTCAAGTGCGTGCTGGGGCTGGGGCTGGTGATGGGCCTGCGGGCGGCGCTGAAGGCCCCGCTGAACGCCCTGTTCGGCGGCCACATGGCGGCGAACGCTCTGCGGTATTATCTCATGGTGCTGGCGGCGGCGCTGCTGTGGCCCATGACGTTCAAATGGTTTGGAAAAGGGTGTCCTATGGGAAAGAGAGGAAAGAAAGCACTGAAGATCATACTGATCGTGTTGCTGGCGCTGGCGGTGCTGGCGGGCGTAGCCTGCTGGGCGGTCCGGCATGACAGCTCCATGCCGCCCCGGGATTTCCCGGAGGCGGAGAACGAACTGATCACGCCCCTGGGCGTCACCATGCTCTCCGGCCACCGGGCCGGCGGCGGCATCGCCCCGGAGAACACCATGATGGCCTTTCAGAACAGCGCCGAGAACGCGGATTACCAGCTGGATATCTTCGAGTTCGACGTGCATCTGACCGCCGACGGGGTGCTGGTGATCATCCACGACGAGACCCTGGACCGGACCAGCGACGCGGAGACGGTGTTCGGCCAGACGGAGGTGCAGGTGGGGGACAAGACCTTCGACGAGCTGCGGCGGCTGAACATGGGCGCCAAGTTCACGGCGGAGGACGGCTCCATGCCCTACGCGGACCTGCACGGGGACGACGTGCCCGACGAGTTGCGTATCCTGAGCCTGGACCAGGCGCTGGACTATCTGGAATCAGCGGGGGACTTCCGGTACATCATCGAGATCAAGAACGACGGCGAGAAGGGCTACGAGGCGGCGGACAAGCTGTACGCCTCCCTGACGGACCACGGCTGCCTGGACCGGGTGGTGGTGGGCACCTTCCACAACGAGGTCACCGCCTACCTGGACGAGACGTACCCGGATATGCACCGCAGCGCCGGAGTCAACGAGGTGGTGAAGTTCTACTTCTCCGCCCTGCTGGGGCTGGACCTGGATCCGGCGGAGTTGCACTATACGGCCCTGCAGATCCCCACCACCGATTACTTCGTCAACCTGGGGACCAGCCGGGTGGTGAACTACGCCCACGAGCGGGACATCGCCGTGCAGTTCTGGACCATCAATGACGAAGAAGAAATGGCCCGGCTGCAATCCATCGGCGCGGACGCGGTGATGACGGACGTGCCGGACGTGGGCGCCCGGGCGCTGAACCAGCCGTAAAAGGAAAAATTTTCGGAAATTTTGTAACGGATCGGGCGGGGAGCCGTCTAACCGCAGGATGGAGGTGAATGGCGCTGGATTACGAAGGGCTCTATGAGGCCTGTTATATGCAGGTCTACTCCTACCTTCTGACCCTGACCAGAGACCGAAGCTTGGCGGAAGAGCTGACGGCCCAGACCTTTTACAAGGCCATGACCGCCAAGAGCGAGTACCGGGGCGAGGCCGAGCAGCTGACATGGCTGTGCGCCATTGGAAAAAACCTCTATGCCGACGAACAGCGCCGCCGGACGCGGCAGCGGGAGATGGAGCCGGAGGATGTCCCCGCGGCCGGCGCCATGGAGGACGACGCCCTGGACCGGGACAGCACCTTCCGCATCCACCTGATCCTGCACGAGATGCCGGAGCCATATAAGGAGGTATTCCAGCTGCGGGTGTTCGGCGAGCTGGCCTTCCGGCAGATCGGCGAGATATTCGGCAAGACCGAGACATGGGCCAGGGTGACCTATCACCGCGCCCGGCTGAAAATTCGGGAAAGGATGGACGAGGACGATGGATAACGGCTGCGATGTGGTCCGGGACCTGCTGCCGCTGTATGTGGACGGCCTGTGCGCCGACGGCAGCCGCGCCCTGGTAGAGGAACATATAAGGACCTGTCCGTCCTGCGCGAAAATGCTGGAACAGCTTCGCAGCAGCGCCTGCGAGGACAGCCTGCGCCGGGAGGCGCGGACAGTGATGGCCCCCCGCAAGTGGCGCAACCGGGTCTTCGCCATGGCCTGCACGCTGGCGGGCTTCGCCTGTGTGCCGGCGTGCGTCGGGGCGGTGCTGGCGGCGGACGCGGCGCGGGAGCCGTGGGACTGGCTGTATCTGCTGGCCCCGGCGCTGCTGGTGATGATAAGTACGACGCTGCTGCCCCTGCGAAGCCGGTACTACACCGTGCGCTGGACGATGCTGGGCTGCCCGGCCAGCCTGCTGGCGCTGCTGGCGGCCTGCTGGGTGTACAGCGGCAAGTGGCCCTTCGGCGCGCTGGCGCTGGCGCTGTATCTGCTGGCGGCGGCGGTGCTGGTGCCCTGGGCGGTGCGGGAACTGCCCCTGGGCGGCCACGGCCGGCGGACGGCGGCGCTGTGGGACGGCTATTGCGCGGCGGCGCTGGCGGTGAGCTGGTGCCTGGCCGGTGAGCATCCGGCGGCCGTGACGGCGGTAGGCGTGGCGGGCGCGTGCCTGCTGCTGGTAACGGCGGCGGCGGTGCTGGCGCTGCGGCTGCCGGTGAACGGCACCATCCGGGCGGGGCTGTGCGCGATCCTGGCGGGCAACGCCCAGGGCTGGCTGGAGCGGGCGGTGCTGCCGCTGACGGGCGCGGAAAACGCCCCGGATGGGACGGTCCGGCTGGCCATCCTGGCCGGCGTATCCGCCGTGGGCGCGGCGCTGACCGCCGCAGGGCTGTGGAAGGCGTACCGGAGCAGCAAGAACAGGGGAAAGAACGCTTGAATATGGAAAAGCTTAGGACGGCGGCGGTCATCCATCTGGACCGGCTGGCTGCGAACGTGGAGAATATCAAGGGGCGGCTGGGGCCCGGCGTGGGCCTCACCGCCGTGCTGAAGGGCGACGCCTACGGCCACGGCATCGCGGGGGTGTATCCCACCCTGCGGCGGTGCGGCGTGACCGGGTACGCCGTGGCGGTGCTGGAGGAGGGGGTGGCCCTGCGGGCGGCTGGCGCCGAGACAGAGCCCATCCACCTGCTGGCCCCCGTCCGGGACGAGCAGCTGGGCCAGGTCGTGGCCCACCGGCTCACGCCCAGCATCTTCTCATTGGAGCAGGCCGAAAAGCTGGACGCCCTGGCGGCGGCCGCCGGGACGGTGCAGCCGGTGCAGATCAAGATCGACACGGGGATGCACCGCATCGGCTTTCCCGCGGAGGAGCCCGCCACCGTGCGGGCCGTGGGGGCCATCGCGGCCATGGAACATATCTCCATCGCCGGGATATTCACCCACTTCGCCCGGGCGGACGAGTTGGACTGCCCTATGACGGAGAGCCAGACGGCCCGGTTCCGCCGGACGCTGGAGGCGCTGGCGGCGGCGGGGGTGACGGTCCCCGCGGCACACGCCGCCAACAGTCCGTCCATCCTGCTGCGGCCGGAGGTGCAGATGGACGCGGTCCGGGGCGGGGACGTGCTGTTCGGCCTGTGCCCGGTGGATGAGGCGCTGTGGCCCGATATGGGTCTGGCCGATGTCATGACCTGGGAGAGTTATGTGGCCATGGTCAAGACCGTGCCGGCGGGGGAGCCGGTGGGCTACGGCGGCACCTTCGTCACCCGGCGGGAGACGGTGATCGCCACCGTGCCGGTGGGCTTCGCCGACGGTTACAGCCGCCGGCTCTCCAACCGGGGCAAGGTACGCATCCGGGGAAAGCTGGCGCCCATCATCGGCCGGGTCTGTATGGATCAGTTCATGGCGGACGTGACCGACATCCCCGGCGTGGCCCGGGGGGACCGGGTGGAGCTGCTGGACGGGGAGGAGCTGTCTATCCTATGGATGGCGGACCTGCTGGACGTGAACGTGGACGAGATCGTCTGCGGCGTGTCCGGGCGGGTGCCCCGGGTATATGTGGACGGGGACTGACCTTAAAAATAGAAAGCATCAAATAACATCATCGGGAGGATCATCATGAACGAGTTTTTTGGAAAGATCGGGGAGGCGATCGTCGCCGCCAACGACTTCGTCAACGGCATCGTGTGGGGTCCGGCGCTGCTGGTACTTATCTTCGCCACGGGCATCTACTTCGGCGTCCGGCTGGGCTTCCCCCAGTTCACCCACCCCCTGTTCCTGCTCAAGCAGACCATCGTAAAGGCCTTCAAGAAGAAGGACGACGATGACAAGGCTCCCGGCGAGTTGAGTTCCTTCCAGGCGGCCATGACCAGCGTTTCCGCCATCGTTGGCTCCGGCAACATCGCCGGCGTGGCCACCGCCATCGTGGTGGGCGGCCCCGGCGCCCTGTTCTGGATGGTCATCGCGGCCCTGGTGGGCATGACCAGCAAGTTCGCCGAGATCGCCCTGGGCATCAAGTACCGGGAGCTGGCCAAGGACGGCTCCATCCAGGGCGGCGCCATGTACTATTTGAGCAAGGGCCTGGGCCAGAAGTGGCTGGGCATCCTGTTCTCCGTGCTGGTGATCCCCTTCGCCTTCGTCATCTCCGGCATCGTGGACACCAACACCATCGCCCTGTCCGTGCAGGCCCAGTTCGGCGTGCCTACCATCTGGACCGGCGTGGTGCTGGCGGCGCTCACCGCCGTGATCGTCTTCGGCGGCGTCAAGCGCATCGGCTACGCCTGCGCCGTGGTGGCTCCCTTCATGGGCGGCGCTTACATCCTGGCGGGGCTGGCCATCATCATCCTGAACATCCAGATGCTGCCCACCGCCGTGGTGGACATCGTCCACTACGCCTTCACGCCCTCGGCCCTGGCCGGCGGCGCGGTGGGTAGCGTGTTCACCTGCATCCGCAACGGCGTGGCCCGTGGTATGTACTCCAACGAGGCGGGCCTGGGCACCGCCGCCATGATCCACTGCGGCGCCAAGGTCAACCACCCCATCGAGCAGGCCGTGTGGGGTCCCGTGGAGGTGTTCCTGGACACGGTGGTGGTCTGCACCATCTCCGGCCTGGCCATCGTCATGAGCGGGCTGTGGCAGACCACCGACCTGGACGGCGCGGAGCTGACCATGGCGGCCTTCGAGCAGCTGCTGCCCGGCCAGGTGGGCTCGTACATCTGCCTGGGCGCGGTGATCCTGTTCGGCTTCTCCTGCCTTATCAGTTACTACACCTACGCCGAGCGGGCCGTGGAGTTCATCTTCGGCGGCGGCAAGCTGGTGGTGAAGGTCCTGTGGATCGCGGCCATCGTAGTCGGTTCCCAGACCACCCTGGGCTTCGCCTGGGACCTGGCGGACACCTGCAACGGGCTGATGATCATCCCCAACCTGATCGGCATCCTGCTGCTCAGCGGCCAGGTGGTCAAGCTGAAGAGGGAATACTTCGCCGAACACCTGCCCCAGCATAAGTAAGACCTTGAGACGAGGCCGCCGCTCCCGGAAAAGGGAGCGGCGCCTCTTGCGCGGGCGCGGTTTTTGTGCTATGCTAAGGCGCCTGCTACGAAAGAACAGATACAGATAAAGGGAGAGACGAGATGCAGTTTCGGTATTATTGCGCGCTGTGGTCCGCCAAACTCATCGGCTGGGGGATGCGGCTGCTGCACCGCTCGGCCAGCTACCTGCCGGGCCGGGTGGCGCTGCGTATCTGCCCGGACCTGATGCGCCGGGTGCAGAAGGCGCCGCTGGTGGTGGCGGTCAGCGGGACCGACGGCAAGACCACCACCTCCAACCTGACGGCGGATATGATGCAGCTGTGCGGCTTCGCCCCGGTGGGCGGCAACCGCTACGGGTCCAACACGGAGGGCGGCGTGGCCACGGCGCTCGTCAACTCGGTCAACTGGCTGGGCCGGTGCCGGGTGCGGACGGTGGTGCTGGAGGTGGACGAGCATTATACGCCCATCATCCTGCCCCAGGTGCGGGCCGACTACCTGCTGGTGACGGGCCTGTTCCGGGATTCCTTGCAGCGCAACGCCCACCCGGAGTATGTCTTCGGCAAGATGGACCGGGTGGACTGCCCGGACATGAAGCTCATCCTCAACGCCGACGAGCTGCGCTCCTCCGGGCTGTTGAAGAACAACCCCCGGCTCTACTTCGGCGCCGGGCCTCTGCCCGGGGACACGGACCGGCCGGAGAACCTGATCGACGATATGCCCTACTGCCCCCGGTGCGGCAAGCGGCTGGGCTATGATTATGTGCATTACGCCCATGTGGGCCGCGCCCACTGTCCCAGCTGCGGCTTCACGTCCCCGGCGCCGGATTTTTGCGTCACCGCCATCGACACGGCGGCGAACACCCTGCGCCTGGCCCACGGCGGCGGCGAGACGGTCTACCCGCTGGTGAACGAGGCGCTGTACAACATCTATAACGAGGCCGCCGTCATCGCCCTGTTCACAGACCTGGGCGTGGCGGAGGACACCATCCGGGCGGGCCTGGCCCAGATCAAGCCCCCCGAGAGCCGCTTCTCCGCCTGGACCGCCGGCGGGGTGCAGGTGGTGAAGGTGCTGGCCAAGTCCAATAACTCCCTTCCCGTGTCGCTGTTGTTCGACCATGTGCGGAAAAGTCCCGGCCGGAAGGCGGTCATCCTGGCGGTGGACGATCTGCAAGAAGCCCACTCCTCCGAGCGCATCGCCTGGATATACGACGCGGACTATGAGTTCCTGGTCCGGGACGACATCGTGCAGATCATGGTGGTGGGCGCCCGGCGGTACGACCATGTGGTGCGGCTGCTGCTGGCCGGATGCCCGGAGGAGAAGATCGTCTACGGCGAGGACGAGCTGGCGACCCTGGACGAGTTGGCCGTGGAGGGCGTGGACAGCATCTTCCTCCTCCAGGACAACACCAGCTATGACCTGGGGACCCAGGCGGAGAAAAAGATCAGACAGCTTTTGGAGGCGCGCAAGTCATGACGATCGAGGTGCTTTATCCCGAACTTGCCAACCTATACGGCGACCGGGGCAATATGGCCTATTTCCGCCGCTGCGTGGACGCGAAGGTGGTGGAGACGGCGCTGCCGGACCAGCCGTACTTCGCCGGGAACGACGTGGATATGGTCTATATCGGCTCCATGATGGAGTCCAGCTGGGCCAAGGCCCTGGAGGCGCTGCGCCCCTATAAGGAGAGGCTGGCGGAACTGGCGGAGCGGGACACGGTGATGCTGCTCACCGGAAACGCCATGGAACTGCTCTGCAAGGAGGTCCAGACCGAGACGGGCGAGACGCTGCCCGCCCTGGGGCTGGTGGACCTGACCGCCAAGCGGTTCCTCCCCAAGCGGGCCAACTCCCTGTTCCTGGGCAAGCTGGAGGACATGGACATCGTGGGCTTCATGAGCCGCTTCAGCCACCTCTATGGGCTGGAGGCGGACCAGGCCCTGTTCACCGTCCAGCGGGGGCTGGGCAGCTGCCCGGACAGCGGGTGCGAGGGCTACCGCTTCCATAACGTGATGGGGACTTACCTGCTGGGGCCGGTGCTGGTGCTGAACCCGGACTTCTGCCTGTATGTGCAGAAGCTGCTGGGCGTGGCGGAGCCGAAGCTGGCCTTTGAGGACTATGTCCGCAAGGCGTATGATGTGCGCCTGGCGGAGTTTCAGCGGGAGGGCATCGACTTCGCCGGACATCTGGCGTGAAGGGACCTGCCGGCGGCCGATTTTATCGGCCGCCGGTATTGACAATCCGGGGAGATATGGTATAATCAGGCTATATTTAGGAATTATTCCTAATAACTTATAGGAGGTACATACGATATGGCAAAGTGGAGATGCACCGTCTGCGGTTACATCCATGAGGGCGACACGCCCCCCGAGAGCTGCCCCGTCTGCAAGCAGCCCGCGGAGAAGTTCGTGAAGGTGGAAGAGGAGATGACCTGGGCCGCCGAACACGTTGTCGGCGTGGCCAAGGGCGTCGATCCCGAGATCCTGGAGGGCCTGCGCGCCAACTTCAACGGCGAGTGCTGCGAGGTGGGCATGTATCTGGCCATGGCCCGTGTGGCGCACCGGGAGGGCTATCCCGAGATCGGCCTTTACTGGGAGAAGGCCGCCTATGAGGAGGCCGAACACGCCGCCAAGTTCGCCGAGCTGCTGGGCGAGGTGGTCACCGACTCCACCAAGAAGAACCTGGAGATGCGCGTGGAGGCCGAGAACGGCGCCACCGCCGGCAAGTTCGAGCTGGCCAAGAAGGCCAAGGCTCTGAACCTGGACGCCATCCACGACACCGTTCATGAGATGGCCCGGGACGAGGCCCGGCACGGCAAGGCCTTCCAGGGCCTGCTGGAGCGGTATTTCAAGTAAGCAAAACGACGCACAACAGCAAAACCGGGACGCATCTGCGTCCCGGTTTGGTCATATACGGAAGGAATTGAACCGTTTTCTGAATTGCTGCGCCTCTTGCTCCCGTTCATCTTCAAAGAATATCCTGTATCTTTTTCCGCTTTCTGTCTCGATCCTGATAAATCCGTCCAGATCCTCTTGGGACTGTTTTACCCAGATCGTCGCAACATCTTCAAGCGGGATCGTTACGCTCTCCCGCCCCCTCTTTTGGATCTTCATAACATCTTCCGAAAACGCCACCCCTCCGTCATAGGATACGAATGTTGCGATCGCGGCCATCTCTCTTTCCTCCCGTAAGTACTGAAAATAAAAAAGTGCGCGGCGGTCGCCACGCACCCGTAAAAACGCAGAGCTCCGATTGCTGCGACACAAACTTCGGCACCCATAGGGGGACAAAGTGGAGTTGCGTTTTTACCAAAAGATAAAAACGCCCACCTATGAGATACCGAATATTTGTTTGTGTCGCAAAACCAGTATACCACGCCGGTCGCCGCTTTACAAGCGCCTTTTGCACCCTGGCGAAACAGCTTACGAGCCTCCCCTGTGCAAGGGGAGGTGCCGAGCGGCAGCGAGGCGGAGGGGTTGTCACAATCCCTCAGTCAGCGCCAGAGGCGCTGACAGCCCCCTTTACACAAGGGGGCCTTTCGATATTGTGCGGCTGACGCCGCTTTATGAAAAAACCGGGACGCATCTGCGTCCCGGTTTTGCTGTATATGAAACAGCCCTTGGTATCAGGGCCGATCATTCCTCTGTGATGAAGGGAACGGCGCAGTTCATGCACAGCCGCCGATTCGACCGCTGCTCTGTGTTGCACAGAGGACAGACGACCCTGTTGCTGCCCGGCTTGGTGGGGATGGGCAAAACGGGGGCGTGGTCCTTGTTGGTGGTCGTCGTCTGCCTCTCGGCTTCCTCTTGCTTTTCTTCCGCTTTTACATCTTTTTCCTCTGTGGCTTGCGGCCCATCCGCCGGGCCGTGGTATATCGTTTTCGCCTTTTCCATCGCTGTGGGATCGCTGTTAAGGGCTTCGATGAAGTCTTTTGCTGCGTTTTTATAATTCCAATGGGAGAGTTTATGGGCGATCAAACTTACGTTATCCAGAAACTCACAGAGCATCATGCTTGCGATCAATCCCACTACGGCGATGGCACAGCCGGTCCCCGCGCGCAAGAGGAAGTCCGCCATATCATGACCCACATCATAGCCGTGGTTGTAGAGATAGCGCGACGAACTCCACCCATCGATGATGCTGTACAGCGCGATCACGCCGCATCCTATGACCGACAAGATGCGATACCACTTTACCCATTTTGATGACCCTTTCATTTCTCTACCTCCATATAAAATAAAATGTGCGCGGCCGGAGCCGTATGATAAACGGCGTCTGTGCGAGGGAAGGTGTTTTGGTGGATGGCCTATCCCACATAGTCGACTTTTAGATGGTTGGCTATCTTTTCCATGCTGACAGTTTCAGCAGATATCCAATCCGTGTTTTTCGTTGGGTCGCCGCCCATCGACAGCGTGAAATTCCAGGCGGCTATATTATATTGTGCCAGTGCAAGCGTCGTCTTCTCGTCGGCGGTTTCCAAATCATCAGTGTCATCGTCTACGCTGCCAATGTAGCGATTGTCCGCAAACATAGCGGTGTCCACGAGAGAGGCGCCAAAGCTGTTGTTGGCGCTGTAAGTGATATATGTATAGTAGGTTTTCCCCAAGATAGGATCGTCCGTATAAATGACCACGATATCATCCCGGAGTTTGAATGAATCCGGGTCTTTCATCATGTTTACCAACTTGGCAACGATGTCCGCGACCCGCTGTTCATCATCTGTTAGTTTGGCTGCACATCCGCCGCAAACACACATCAGCAGCCCCGCCACCGCCAGGACAAGGGAAAGTACACGTTTCATTTTTCTACCTCCAACAAAAAAGTGGCGCAGCCGGAGCCGCGCCACGAAAAACGCGTCTCCATTTGCTGCCACGCAACCGCTTGACGCACAAAGTGGGTACAAGGGGGAGATACGTTTTTACCGAAGTAAAAACATACCCACTTGTGCTAACATTATTCGGTTGCGTGGCAAAGTTAGTATAACACGCCGGTCGCCGCATTACAAGTTGCGTTTGCCCAGGCGTATGGACAAACGGGGCGGTTTGGTTTATAATGGTCCCATCAGGCGCCCAGGCGGGGCTTTCCGGGCCTGCCGGGGGCGTTAGTATAATAATGAGAGGAACTGTGCGATGAAAAAGTATGTCTGCCCCTGCGGGTATGAGTACGATCCGGCCGTGGGCGATCCCGAACACGGTGTGGCCCCCGGCACCGCCTGGGAGGATGTGCCCGCCGATTGGGAGTGCCCCGTCTGCGGCCTGGGCAAGGACGCCTTCGAGGAGGCGTAAGAGCGCGCAAAAAGGAGAGGACGGCAAAAACGCTGTCCTCTCCTTGCTATATGTCCGTTCCGTCCGGGCCGTCCCGGGGCGGGTGTTTCACCGGGACGGGGCAGGCAGCGTCCGCCGGGATGCGCCAGTAGCTGCCGGGGCCTGAGTGGACCGCGCCGGCGATCAGCCCGGACCGGCACCACTCCCACACGCTGGCCTGGCTGCAGCCCCATTTGGCGGCCGCCTGTTTTGTGCTGATCATCCGGTCCAAGGACTGGCTCACCTCCCTGCGGCGGCTGGCGCCGTCTTTCTAATCTGATGTTTAATATAGCACAACTTATGTTATCTGTAAAGTTATAAAAATGATATAATGCGTTGTCGCATAACTGCCAGCGGTGAGATAAACTATACCCAGGTGAGTTTATGCAGAGACGTGAGATCGAAAATTACAGGCGGCTGGGGCTGAACATCTCCTTTTACCGCAAGGCGCGGGGCTTGAGCCAGAGCCAGCTGGCGGAGGCCGTCAACATCAGCCGGACCCACATGAGCCGGGTGGAGACGGCGGACTGCGCGGTGTCGCTGGACGTGGTGTTCGACATCTGCCGGGTGCTTGAGATCGCGCCAAAGGAACTGTTTGACTTCCGAAACTGAGGACGGGACGACCCGTCCTTTTGTTTTCCCGGAAAAAACGCCGAATTTTTGTTATTTTTTTTATCAAATCCCTTGTTTTTTGTAATTTTTGTAATATAATAGATTCACTGACCTGTGGGCGGGGGCATTTTATGCCCGCCAGGCGGGAGGAAAGGGGGCGGCGCGCGTGCCAACCCAGTGGAAGCGTTCCCCGGAGGAGCTGCACAAGACCTATATCGCCAACACGGAGGCGTTTTACCGGGCGGCCGGGCGGGGCCTGGCCGAGCAGATGGACCAGTTCTGCACCACCTGCGCCCTGCAGCTGTTCGCCCGCAGCGCCAGCCTGACGGAGGAACACGCCGAGGCGCTCAACGCCCTCTATTCCAAGGGGCGGTCCAAGCCCTCGTGGCTGCTGTGGGCGCTGACCACCGCCGTGGGCGAGAGCGGGGCGTTTCTGCCGCCGCTGTTCTTCTGGTCCCTCACCGAGGACGACGCCCGCCGGGGCACCGACTGCTCCCGGGTGTTCATCCGGATGCTCACCAATATCCTGCTGTGCCTGGCGGCGGTGGACGACGACGTGACCTACGCCGAGGCGGAGTACATCACCGAATGCGCGGACAAGCTCACCGCCCTGTGCGACAGCGCGGGGGTGAAGAAGGGCAAGCCTGGCCTGCGGGCGGCGGATTTCGTCACCAGCGCCCAGCCCTCCTTCCTGGAGAAGAACCCGCCCAGGGCCGCGGGCCAGGCCGGTCCCGCCCAGGGCCAGGACAAGGCCGGGGCCGCCGGGGAGACACAGCCGGAAAAGCCGGACCTGGATGCGCTGCTGGCGGAGCTGGACGGCCTGGTGGGGCTGGAGAAGGTCAAGAAAGATGTCAAGAGCATGATGAACCTGGTGAAGGTCCGTCAGCTCCGGAAGGATAATGGCCTGCCCGTGCCGCCTATGAGCCTGCATATGGTGTTTTTGGGTAACCCCGGTACCGGCAAGACCACCGTGGCCCGGCTGATCGGCGGGCTGTACGCCGCCATCGGCGCGCTGAAAAAGGGACAGCTCATCGAGGTGGACCGCTCCGGCCTGGTGGCCGGGTATGTGGGCCAGACGGCCATCAAGACCCAGGAGGTCATCGCCTCCGCCCTGGGCGGGGTGCTGTTCATCGACGAGGCGTACTCCCTGGCCAGCGGCGGGGAGAACGACTTCGGCCGGGAGGCCATCGAGACAATCCTAAAGGCCATGGAGGACCACCGGGACGAGCTGGTGGTCATCGCGGCGGGCTATACCGGGCCGATGGAGCGGTTTTTAAGCTCCAACCCCGGCCTGGAGAGCCGCTTCAACAAGCAGATCTTTTTCGAGGACTACAACGGGGACGAGCTGAACGCCATCTTCCACCTGCAATGCAAGAAGAACGGCTATGAGCTGGACGACGAGGCGGAGGCCTACGCCGGAGAGTTCTTCGCCGCCATGTACGACGGCCGGGACGAGAATTTCGGCAACGGCCGGGACGTGCGGAACCAGTTCGAGGATATGGTGGTCCGGCAGGCTGACCGGCTGGCGGCCATGGAGGCCCCCTCCAAAGAGGACCTGGTCCGGTTCACCAAGGCGGATTTTCTGCCGGAGGAAGAGCGGGAGGACGGATAAACGCCCGCGCGAAGGGGCCAAAAACGCAAAAGCCTCCCCTGTGCAAGGGGAGGGGGACCGCACGAAGTGCGGTGGAGAGGTTGTTACGGGGCCCCCGCGGGAAACCAGCGCAGCGTTTCCCGTGGGGAGAGGAGGAACAGCGGAACGGACGAGCTCTGACGCTTGCGTCGGAGCGAGGGACGTGCAGCTTGTTCCGACGACAATCCCCCAGTCACCGCCTGACGGCGGCGACAGCCCCCTTTGCACAAGGGGGCCTCGACAATGTGCAGCTGACGGCAGGAAAGACCTGGCTTGCGTGTTCCGACGACAAGGGGGCCATCAGGGAGGTAGAGGGAGAGAATCATGGAAGATAAGCACCTTGGGGTATACATCCATATCCCTTTCTGCGCCTCCAAGTGCGGCTACTGCGACTTCTACTCCCTGGCGGGCTGCGACAAGCAGATGGGCAAGTACCAGGACGCCCTGCAGCGCCACATCCAGGAGGCCGCCAACACCATGGCGCCCTATTACATCGACACCGTTTACTTCGGCGGCGGCACCCCCAGCTACTACGGCGGCAAGCGCATCACCGAGATATTCAACGCCCTCAAGCGGGCGGGGAAGGTCCTCAAGAGCGCCGAGGTCACCGTGGAGTGCAACCCGGACAGCGTGAAGAGCCGGGACCTGCACCTGATGCGGCGGGAGGGGGTCAACCGCATCTCCCTGGGCGTCCAGTCGGCCAGCGACGACCTATTGAAGATCATCGGCCGGCGGCACAACTTCACCCAGGTGAAAAAGGCGGTCAAGCTGATCCGCTCGGCGGGGTTCGACGATGTGAGCATGGACCTCATATACGGCCTGCCCAACCAGACCAAGAGCGACTGGGCCGAGTCCCTGGCCCGGGTGCTGGACCTGGAGCCGGACCATTTGAGCTGCTACGGGCTGAAGCTGGAGGAGGGCACCCCCATGTACGCCAAGTACAAGGACAGCCCCGTCATCCCCACCGACGACGACCAGGCGGATATGTACCTGTATACGGTGGAGACCCTGACCCACTACGGCTACCAGCAGTATGAGGTGTCCAACTTCGCCCGGCGGGGCCACGCCTGCCGCCACAACATGAAGTACTGGGACATGGAGGACTACCTGGGCTTCGGCCCCGGTGCCCACTCCTGCATGGGCAACACCCGCTTCAGCTTCGTGAAGGACTTGCAGGGCTACATCAAGGGCGTCACCTCCGGCGAGAACATCCTGGACGAGTATGAGAAGCTGGACGAGCTGGATCGGGCGTCGGAGTATCTGATGCTGGGTATGCGCCGCAGCCGGGGCATCTCCGCCGAGGAGTACCACCGGATATACCGCAGCGACTTCGCCCCCATCGAGGCGCTGCTGCAAGAGTATGAGAAGGACGGCTGGACGAAGAAGTTCGACGGCCGGTGGTGCTTCACCCCCCAGGGATTTCTGCTGTCCAACATCCTGATCGGCTCCCTGTGGGAGGCCCAGGCACAGCACCGCATCAGCGGCAACCCCTGGATCGAGGAGAATCTGGATGTGGCCGTGGGCGAGCTGACAGGCGCGTCCGGCAGCGGCCCGAGACTGTGAGATAGAGAGAGGAGGGACAGGGCATGACCGATTTTGACGAGAGAAGCTTTGACGAGTGGCTGGACCAGGAGCGCGAGGCCCTGGAGGACGACGGCTGGGAGGAGGCTCCCGTCCGCCGCGCCCAGCCGCGCCGCCGGCAGGCCTACGCCGCGCCGGCGCCGGCGCCGAAACGCCGCCGGGGACCGTGGGACCGGTGGAAATTCGTCCTGATCCCCATGACGGTGCTGCTGCTGGCGGGGGTGTTCCTGCTGGGAGCGGGCTTCGTCTACGCCGACCGGGTGGCGAAGATCGACACCATATACCCCAATGTCTCCGTCAACGGCGTGGCCGTGGGCGGCATGACGGTGGAGGAGGCGGCCCGCGCCCTGGGCGACGCGCCGGACCGCTATACCAACGCCGCCGTCACCGTGAATTTCTCCACCGGAGACAGCGTCACCGTCACCGCCCAGGAGCTGGGCCTGCAGGCCGTCGACGGCGCCGATTTCGCCCGGATGGCGTACAGCTATGGCCGGGACGGGACCATGCTGGCCAACCTGATGGCCTACCGCGCCTGCGAGAGCGAGCCGGTGGACATCGCCGCGCAGCGGGCCGAGACGGTCATCGACCAGTCCGTCATCTCCGCCAAGGTCGGCCCCGTGGCCGAGCAGGTGGACAAGAAGCTAAGCACCGTCCAGGCCAGCGTCGGCGAAAATGAGATCACCCTGGTGAAGAACAGCGGCGTTCTGGCGGTGGACGTGCCGGCCGTGTGCGCCCTTATCGAGCAGGCGTTCCGGGCGGAGGACTACACGCCCATCCAGTACGGCGTGACGGCCCAGCCCGACGCCACCGGCGTCAACGACCGGGACGCGCTGCTCCAGTCCGTGTACGACCACATCTTCGTCGCGCCGGTGGACGCCATGTATGACCAGACGGCCGGGACGGTCACCGAGGGCGTGGAGGGCGTGCGCTTCGACATGGACGAGGCCCGCCGCCTCTGGGACGAGACGGCCGAGGGCGGGAACGTGGTCATCCCCCTGATCCGGGAGGCCCCGGCGGTCACCTCCGACCAGCTGATCGGGCTGCTGTTCAAGGACGTGCTGGCGGAAAAAAGCACGTCGCTGTCCGGCTCCACCTCCAACCGCATCAACAACATAACCCTGGCCGCGGCCGCCATGAACGGCACCATCCTCCAGCCCGGCGAGGAGTTCGACTACAACGCCTGCCTGGGCCAGCGGACCACAGCCAAGGGCTATAAGGAGGCCGGCGCCTTCGCCAGCGGCCAGCACGTCATGAGCGTGGGCGGCGGCATCTGCCAGGGCAGCTCCACCTTGTACTTCTGCGCGGTGAAGGCGAACCTCACCATCACCGAGCGCCACTGCCACCAGTTCGTGGTGGGCTACCTGCCCCGGGGCACGGACGCCACCGTCAGCTGGGGCTACCCCGACTTCAAGTTCGTCAACTCCCGCTCCTACCCCATCAAGCTGGAGGCCTTCGTCTCCGGCGGGGCGCTGACCATCCGCATCCTGGGCACGGACGTGGACGGCAGCTATGTGATCATCACCAACGAGACCTGGGAGGACGACACCCACTATTACGCCCAGACCTGGCGGAACGTGTACGACAAAAACGACAACCTCATCAGCTCCGCCAAGGAGGCTTACAGCTCCTACGACAAGGAGGAGGCTGTCCAGGCCACCCCCGCGCCCACCCAGCCGCCCGCGCCCCCCATCGAGAGCGGGAACTCCGGCGGCGGACAGAGCTTCACGCCGCCCACCGTGCCGGAGACGGTACCGGACCCTGTGCCTGAACCCGACCCCGAGCCGGACCCGGAGCCGGAGCCGGACCCCGAGCCGGACCCGCTGCCGGAGGAGCCCCAGGATGACACGGTTGAAAACGCCAATGAATGATAATACTAGTTTTGGAGGGAACAAACCATGAGCAAAGGGTCATTCTATGTTACGACACCCATCTACTATCCGTCCGACCGGCTGCACATCGGCCATGCCTACTGCACTGTGGCCGCCGACGCCATAGCCCGCTACAAGCGGCTGTGCGGCTATGACGTGATGTTCCTCACCGGCACCGACGAGCATGGCATGAAGATCGAGGACAAGGCCAACGAGGCCGGCGTCACCCCCAAGCAGTTCGTGGACGAGATCGTGGAGGGGCCCCGGGGCATCAAGGACCTGTGGAAGCTGATGAACATCTCCAACGACCGCTTCATCCGCACCACCGACGATTACCATGTGGCCGCCATCCAGCGCATCTTCAGGAAGATGTACGAAAACGGCGACATCTATAAGGGCAAGTATGTGGGCAAGTACTGCAAGCCCTGCGAGAGCTTCTGGACTGAGAGCCAGCTGGTGGACGGCAAGTGCCCCGACTGCGGCCGCGAGGTGGTGGACGCGGAGGAGGAGGCCTACTTCTTCCGCCTGTCCAAGTACGCCGACCGTATCCAGGACCTGCTGGAGAACACCGACTTCCTCCAGCCCCGCTCCCGCGTCAACGAGATGGTAAACAACTTCATCAAGCCCGGCCTGGAGGACCTGTGCGTGTCCCGCACCAGCTTCAGCTGGGGCGTGCCGGTGGACTTCGACCCGGGCCATGTGGTGTATGTGTGGGTGGACGCCCTGTCCAACTACATCACCGCCCTGGGCTACTGTAATGACGCCTATCACGACATGGACCGCTACTGGCCCGCCGTGCATTTCGTGGGCAAGGAGATCGTCCGCTTCCACTCCATCATCTGGCCGGCCATGCTCATGAGCCTGGGCGTGCCCCTGCCCAAGATGGTCTACGGCCACGGCTGGCTCAACTTCGGCGGCGAGAAGATGTCCAAGAGCCGGGGCAACGTGGTAGACCCCTATATCCTGGCGGAGAAGTTCGGCGTGGACGCGCTGCGGTTCTTCATGCTGCGTACCTTCCCCTTCGGCTCCGACGGCAACTTCACCAACGAACTGCTGATCCAGACCATCAACACCGACCTTGCCAACGACCTGGGCAACCTGGTGAGCCGTACCACCGCCATGGCGGAGAAGTACTTCGGCAATAAACTGCCCGCGGGCGGCGAGCTGACCGAGGCGGACGGCGAGATGAAGGCCCTGGCGGACGAGGTGGCCGCCAACTACCAGGCCCAGATGGACGTGTTCCAGTTCTCCGCGGCCCTGAACGAGGTGTGGCGGCTCATAGGCCGGGCCAACAAGTATATCGACGAGAATATGCCCTGGGCGCTGGCCAAGGACGAGGCGAAAAAGCCCCGGCTGCTGGCGGTGATGAAGAACCTGTGCGAGGCCATCCGCGTCTCCGCCATCCTCATCAGCCCGGTGATGCCCGACACCGCCCAGGCCATCTTCCAGCGCCTCGGTGTGCCGGAGAACGGCCGGGACTTGGACGCGGCGGCCTATGACCTGGAGACGGAGGGCTTCTGGACCATCACCCCCGGCGCGCCCCTGTTCCCCCGCATCGACATGGAGAAGGAGTTGGCCGAGCTGGAGGCCATGGCGGCGAAGGCCAAGCAGGACGCCCTGCCCGCCCTGGAACTGGAGCCCCAGGCCACGGAGAACGTGGACTTTGAGACCTTCTGCAAGAGCGACTTCCGCGCCGTGAAGGTCAAGGCCTGTGAACACGTGAAAAAGAGCGACAAGCTGCTGCGCTTCACCCTGGACGACGGCACCGGCACCGACCGGCAGATCCTCTCCGGCATCGCCAAGTGGTACGCCCCCGAGGACCTGGTGGGCAAGACCCTGGTGGCCGTGGTCAACCTGCCGCCCCGGAAGATGATGGGCCTGGACTCCAACGGGATGCTCATCTCCGCCGCCCACAAGGAAAAGGGCGAGGAGAAAGTCAACCTTATCATGATCGACGACGCCATCCCCGCCGGCGCAAAACTCTGTTGAGTTTCGTTTGAAAGCATAATATGACCCGCCCTCCCATATCTTTGTAGCAAAAGATATGGGAGGGTTTTTCATGGCCTATGAGGAAAATAAGCCCGCGCCCCAGCCGCCCCATCGGGTGACCATGGACGAGTGCGCCCGGCTGTGGCTGAGCGGCGTGCAGGAGGT
>CANRIF010000021.1 GCA_947630645.1 uncultured Oscillospiraceae bacterium
AATTCCTCTTTGTAGTCTCTCATGATGCTTTCTCCTTATATTGCAGGAGGCCGCCGTTCGGCGGCCTCCTGATCTTACCCCATATAGATGTACTGGTCCCGGTCGGCGCCGACGGAGATGTAGGTGAACTTGCAGTTGACGACCTCCTCCAGGTAGCGGATATACGCCTGGGCGGCCTTCGGCAGGTCCGCGAACTTCCGGCAGCCGGTGATGTCGCCGGAGAAGCCCTCCCGGTACTCGTACACGGGTTTGCACTTTTCCAGCACCGGCTCCAGGGGGAACGAATCAATGCGCTCGCCCTTGTATTCGTATGCCACGCACACGGGGATCTTCTCAAAGCCGGACAGCACGTCCAGCTTGGTCAGCGCCAGTTCCGTGGCGCCCTGCATCTGCACGCCGTAGCGGCTGGCCACCACGTCGAAGCCGCCCACACGCCGGGGCCGGCCGGTGGCCGCGCCGTACTCGCCGCCCGCCTCCCGCAGGGCGTGGGCCTCGTCGCCGGAAAATTCGCACACGAACGGCCCGCCGCCCACCGCGGAGGAGTAGGCCTTGGTGATGCCCACCACGCTGTCCAGCTTCTTGGCGGGGATGCCCGCGCCGATGGGGGCGAAGGAGGCCAGGGTGCAGGAGGAACTGGTGTAGGGGAAGATGCCGAAGTCCAGGTCCCGCAGCGCGCCCAGCTGGGCCTCCAGAAGAAGGCTCTTGCCGCTGTCCACGGCGGCGGTCAGGTACCCGGTGGTGTCGCAGATGCTCTCCACCAGGGGGCCGCCGTTGGCCATCAGCCAGTCGTACATCTCCGTGACGCGGATGGGCTCGTGGCCGTAGGCGTTGTGGACGGTGAGGTTCTTCCACTCCACGATGTCCGCCAGCCGGTCCTTCAGCACCTCCGGGAACAGCAGATCGCCCATCCGGATGGACTTACGCATATACTTATCCGAGTACACCGGGCCGATGCCCCGGCGGGTGGAACCCTGTTTTTTGGCCCCCATCCGGTCCTCCTCCAGCCCGTCCAGCAAGGGGTGGAAGGGCATACATACCGTGGCCCGGTCGCTTATTTTCAGGTTCTCCGGCCCGATGGCCACGCCCTTCTCCCGGAGCCGGCCGATCTCCCCGGCCAGGTGGCCTAGGTCGATGACCATGCCGGGACCCATGACGTTCACCGTCTCGGGCCGCAGGATGCCGGAGGGCAGCAGGTTCAGGATGAACTTGCCCCGCTCGTTCACCACCGTGTGTCCGGCGTTGTTGCCTCCCTGGTAGCGGGAGACGATGTCGTACTGGCTGCTGAGCAGGTCCACCATCCGGCCCTTGCCCTCGTCGCCCCAGTTGATACCCACTACTGCTGTGATCATGACGCTTTCTCCTTATATATGAATTGTGCCGTATTCAAACATTTGTCTCCGCTTCCACGCCCAGGTCGGCGGCGTACTTGGCCAGCACCGGGCGCACATAGGCGGCCAGGAACATCTCGGTCTGCCGGGGGGCCAGGCCCACGAACTTGGAGATATCCAACACCTTCTCCAGGTCCGCCTTCGTCAGGTGGAAGGCCGGGTCGGCCAGCAGCCGGTCCAGAAGATCGTTCTCCCCGCCCTCCAGCTTTACCTTCACGGCTGCGGCCTGGGAGTGCTGGCGGATGGCCTCGTGCAGCTCCTGCCGGTCGCCGCCAAGGGTCACCGCGTGCATCAGGATGTTCTCCGTGGCCATGAAGGGCAGCTCCTCCAAAAGGTGCTTTTCCATCACCTTGGGGTAGATGCGCCCGCCCCGGATCACGTTGATCACCAGGGTCAAGGCCCCGTCGGTGGCGAGGAATGCCTCCGGCAGGGTGATGCGCCGGTTGGCCGAGTCGTCCAGCGTCCGCTCCAGCCACTGGGCCGCGGCGGTGTCGGCGGTGTTACGCACGGCGTTTATCACATACCGGCTCAAGGAGCAGACCCGCTCACAGCGCATGGGGTTGCGCTTGTAGGCCATGGCGGAGGAGCCAACCTGCTCGGCCTCGAAGGGTTCGTCGAACTCCTTCATGTGGGCCAGCAGCCGCAGATCCTGGGCCATCTTGTACATGGTCTGGGCAATGCCGCCCAGCACGTTCAGCACGAAGGCGTCCACCTTCCGGGAGTAGGTCTGGCCGGACACGGCCATGCACCCGTCAAAGCCCATCTTTTGGGCGATGTGCGCTTCCAGCTCCACCACCTTGTCCCCGTCGCCGCCGAACAGCTCCAGGAAGCTGGCCCCGGTGCCGGTGGTGCCCTTGCAGCCCAGAAGCTTCAAGTGGTCCAGCTCAAATTCCAGCCGCTCCAGGTCCATGAGAAGGTCCTGGGTCCACAGGCAGGCCCGCTTGCCCACGGTGGTGGGCTGGGCGGCCTGGAAGTGGGTGTAGGCCAGGGTGGGCACGTCCTTGTGCTTCTCCGCAAAGTCCGCCAGGGCCGCGATGGCGTTCACCAGCAGGGTGCGGATGCGGACGAGGGCCTGGCGCATCTGGATGATGTCGGTGTTGTCGCCCACATAGCAGCTGGTGGCCCCCAGGTGGATGATGCCCTTTGCGGTGGGGCAGGCGTCGCCGTAGGTGCGGATGTGGGCCATCACGTCGTGGCGCAGGCGCTTTTCGTACTCCGCGGCCTTGGCGTAGTCGATGTCGTCGATATGGGCGCGCATCTCGTCGATCTGCTCCTGGCTGATGGCCAGGCCCAGCTCCTTCTCGCTCTCGGCCAGGGCGATCCACAGCTTTCTCCAGGTGGAGAACTTGAAGTCGGGGGAGAAGATGCGCTGCATCTCGCGGGAGGCGTACCGGGCGCACAGGGGATTTTCGTATATTTCGTTGGACATATCGTTCACTCCATGGTAACGGATCTTGCCGACGGGCAGAGGCTCATTCCTTTTCCTTCTGCCGCGCCAGAGACGCGGACACGAAGCCCAGGAACAGGGGGTGGGGCCGATTGGGCCGGCTCTTGAACTCGGGGTGGAACTGCACGCCCACGAAGAAGGGGTGGTCCGGCACCTCCACCGTCTCCACCAGCCGCCCGTCGGGGCTGACGCCGCTGATGACGAGGCCCGCCTCCGTAAGCCGCTCGCGGTAGTCGTTGTTGAACTCATAGCGGTGGCGGTGCCGCTCGCTGATCCGGTCCGTGCCGTAACACTTGGCCATCATGGTCCCCGGGGTGATGACGCAGGGGTAGGCCCCCAGACGGAGGGTGCCGCCCTTCGCGATCTCGTCGTTCTGGCCGGGCATGAAGTCGATGACCCGGTAGGGGGCGTGTTCGTCGAACTCCCGGGAATTGGCGCCCTCCATCCCCGCCGCGTGGCGGGCGAACTCGATCACCGCCACCTGCATCCCCAGGCACAGGCCCAGGTAGGGGATGGCGTTCTCCCGGGCGTAGCGCACCGCGGCGATCTTGCCCTCGATGCCCCGGTTGCCGAAGCCGCCGGGCACCAGGATGCCGTCCACCCCGTCGAACAGCTCCGGGCAGTTGGCCTCGGTGACCGTCTCGGAGTCGATCCACTTCAGATCGATGCTGGTGCCGGTGGCGTAGCCGGCGTGTTTGAGCGCCTCGTTCACGGAGAGGTAGGCGTCGTGCAGCTGCACATACTTGCCAACCAGCGCGATGGTGACGGTGTGGCTAAGGGAGTGGATGGAGCGGACCATGGCCTTCCACTCGTTCAGATCCGGCGCCTTGGTCCACAGGCCCAGCTCCCGGCACACGATCAGCGAAAAGTCGCTCTCCTCCAGCATCAGCGGCGCCTCGTACAGCACCGGCACAGTGCGGTTTTCGATGACGCACTCGGGCTTGACGTTGCAGAACATGGCGATCTTGCGGAAGATGGTGTCGTCCCGGATGGGCTCGTCGGAGCGCAGCACGATGATGTCCGGGGCGATGCCCATGCCTTGCAGTTCCTTGACGGAGTGCTGGGTGGGCTTGGTCTTGTGTTCCTCGCTGCCGCTGATGAAGGGGACCAAGGTGACGTGGATGAACAGGGCGTTGCCCTTGCCCACCTCGTGGCCTACCTGGCGGATGGCCTCCAGGAAGGGCTGGCTCTCGATGTCGCCGGTGGTGCCGCCGATCTCGGTGATGACCACGTCCGCGTTGGTCTTCTTGCCGACATTATATATGAATTCTTTGATCTCGTTGGTGATGTGGGGGATGATCTGGACCGTGGAGCCGAGATACTCGCCCCGGCGCTCCTTGTTCAGCACGTTCCAGTAGACCTTGCCGGTGGTCAGGTTGGAATACTTGTTCAGATCCTCGTCGATGAACCGCTCATAGTGGCCCAGGTCCAGGTCCGTCTCCGCGCCGTCCTCGGTGACGTAGACCTCCCCGTGCTGGTAGGGGCTCATGGTGCCGGGGTCCACGTTTATGTAGGGGTCCAGCTTTTGGGCGGCCACCTTCAGGCCGCGGGATTTCAGCAGCCGGCCCAGGGACGCGGCCGTGATGCCCTTGCCAAGGCCGGATACCACGCCGCCGGTCACGAAGATATACTTTGTCATGTTCTGCTCCTCAACTGTTTCGTAATGATAGGACCGCTCCATGGAGCGGTGATCGACCCATAAAAACACAAAATATAGTATAAGCTATCCGGCGGCAAATAGCAAGCATAATCTGCTTTGGCCGCGGAGGCAGGATGGGGCAAAACAGACAATTTTCAGAGTTTTTGCCGCAGATACTTTCTTTTGGGCGAAAAGTGCGTTATAATGACTTGTTCTTTTCATGTGATACGAGGAAGACTATGGACAACGACTTCTACGCGGACGCGATCCGCTGCTTCGTGACGGACGGAAAGCCCGTCAGCTGCGTGGCCCATGGCTGCGGCCACATCAACCACACCTATCTCGTCACCACCGACACCGGCCGGCGGTACATCCTGCAAATGCTCAACGGCGGCGTCTTTCATGACCCGGAGGGGCTGATGGAGAACGTGGTGGCCATCACCCGCCACATCGCCGCCAAGTGCGCCGACCCCCGGGGGAGCCTGCACCTGAACCCCACGGCGGACGGGCGGCTCTACGTCCGGGGGGAACAGGGGCATATATGGCGGCTGTTCGACTATGTGGAGAACAGCCTGTGCCTGCAAACGCCGGAGACGCCGGAGGACTTTTACCAGAGCGCCATCGCCTTCGGCACCTTCCAGCGCCAGCTGGCGGACTTTCCCGCCGAGACGCTCCATGAGACCATCCCCGACTTCCACAACACCCCGGTGCGCTACCGGCAGCTGCGCCAGGCGCTGGCGGCGGACGTGTGCGGCCGGGCGAAGGACGTGGGGCCGGAGGTGGCCTTCGTCATGGCCCGGGAGGCGGAGGCCGGCCGGCTGCACGGGATGCGGATGCGGGGCGAGCTGCCCACCCGGGTGACCCACAACGACACCAAGCTCAACAACGTGATGCTGGACGCCGACACCCGCAAGCCCCTGTGTGTCATCGACCTGGACACGGTGATGCCGGGCCTGGCGGCCTATGACTTCGGCGACTCCATCCGCTTCGGCGCGGCCACCGCCGCCGAGGACGAGAAGGACCTGGATAAGATGGAGATGGACCTGGACGCCTTCGAGACTTACACCCGGGGCTTTTTGGAGGCCTGTCCGGACCTGACGGACCTGGAGCGCCAGACCCTGCCCCTGGGGGCCAAGACCATGACGCTGGAGTGCGGCGTGCGGTTCCTCACCGACTATCTGGCCGGGGATGTCTACTTTGACGTACACTATCCGGAACACAACCTGGACCGGGCCAGGACCCAGTTCAAGCTGGTGGCGGACATGGAGAAGAAGTGGGACCGGATGGCGGCCATCGTCTCGCGGCTGTCGGAGACGTGAGGCGGACCGTGGAACGACGAAAGGAGGCTTGACGGAGATATGGTCTTTTCCAGTATGCTGTTCATATTTCTGTTTTTGCCGGCGAATCTGCTCAGCCAGATATTCCTGCCCACGCCAAAGGCGAAGAACATCGCCATGCTGGCCTTCTCCCTGGTGTTTTACAGCTGGGCCGGCCCCCGGTATCTGCTGCTCCTGCTGGCGATGGTGTTCATCTGCTGGGGCGGGGCGCTGCTCATAGAGATGAACGACGAGCCGGGTATGCGGAAGATGTGGCTGTGGGTGACGGTGGGCCTGTGCCTGCTGATCCTGGGCATCTTCAAGTACCTGGGCTTCCTGCTGGAGAATATACGGGGCCTCTTCGGCGTGCCGCAGGTGGTGCCGCAGATCGTGCTTCCCATCGGCATCTCCTTTTATACCTTCCAGCTGATCTCCTATGTGGCGGACGTGTACCGGGGCCAGGTGCGAGCGCAGAAGCGGTATTGGATGCTGCTGCTGTACGCCAGCCTCTTCCACCAGTGCATCGCCGGGCCCATCGTCCGCTATAAGGACGTGAACCAGGACCTGCGCCGCCGCCGGACCACGCCGGAGGAGGTGAGCGCGGGTATCAGCCGCTTCGCCGTCGGCCTGGCGAAAAAGGCGGTGCTGGCCAACGGCTGCGCGGCCGTGGCGGACCAGCTGCTGCTCATGGACCAGGCGGCCTTGGCCGCCGTGCCGGCCATGGGGGTGCTGCTGGGCGCGGTGGTGTTCACATTACAGATATATCTGGATTTCTCCGCCTACTCCGACATGGCCATCGGCATGGGCCTGATGTGCGGGCTGCACTACCGGGAGAACTTCAACTACCCCTACGTCTCCGGCTCCATCACCGAGTTCTGGCGGCGCTGGCATATCAGCCTGAGCAGCTTCTTCCGAGACTATGTGTACATCCCCCTGGGCGGCAGCCGGTGCGGCATGGGCCGGCAGATGGTGAACCTGTTCGTGGTGTGGTTCCTCACCGGGATGTGGCACGGCGCCAGCTGGAACTTCATCCTGTGGGGCCTGTATTTCGGCCTGCTGCTGGGCGTGGAGCGGTTCGTGCTTGGCAAGGACGGTCAGAAGTTCCTGCCCCAGGTGGTGCGCCACGGCGGGGTGCTGATCCTGGTCACGTTCAGCTGGGTCATCTTCAAGTATACGGACATGGGCCTGCTTGGCACGGCCATCAAGGGCCTGTTTGGACTGAACCACAACGGCTTTTCCAGCACGACGGTGTCGCTGCTTTTCAAGAATAACCTCTTTTTCCTGATTTTCTCTGTGATCGCCTGCACGCCCCTGGGCAAATGGCTGCGGGGCGGCCTGCGGGCGATGGGCGAGAACGGCGGCCTGTTCGGGGCCATCGAGGCGGTGTGGGAGGTGGTCCACCCGGTAGTGCTGCTGGTGCTGGCGGCCATGGCCCTGGTGGGCGACAGTTACAATCCCTTCCTCTACTTCCAGTTCTGACGGGAGGCGAACGGTACGATGAAGAAAAGAAAGACCGGGCCTTCCCGCCTGGTCCACAGCGTGAAACTGATCGCGTTCGGCTCGGTGCTGGCGGCCATGAGCATCCTGGGGCTGCTGGTGTTCCTGCGGCCCAGCGTATCCACGGTGGAGAAGCGGGAGCTGGCGGCGTTCCCCGATTTCAGTTTCGGCAGCTTTTGGGACGGCAGCTATTTCAGCGGCGTGGACACCTGGTACGCCGACACCTACCCCCTGCGGGAGGAGATGATCGACGCCCAGCAGAGCATGGAGGACCACTACGGCATCCGCACCACCCAGATCGTGGGCGGCAGCGGCATGGTGGCCGACGCCATCCCCATCGCCGGCCAGGACGGGACGGCCGACGACCCCAATGCCAGCCCGGCGCCCACCGCGGAGCCAACGCCCACGCCCCTGCCCGACGGCACGGTCCACCAGGTGGGCGAGTTTGCCGGCGATATCTATATCACCCAAAACGCCGCTTTCGGCACCTATTACTTCAGCCAGAGCGGCGCGGACGCCTATATCTCCACCATGAACCAGATCTACCAGAACGTGGGCGATAAGGTGGACCTCTATGTGATGAACGTGCCCCTTAGCTCCGCCGTCATGCTGGACGACGCGGTGATCGCGGACATGGGCGCGTCCAAGGAGAGCGACGCCATCGACTATATCAACCGGAACCTGGACCCCGGCATCACCCCGATCACCGTTTACGACACCCTCCGGGAGCATAACGCCGAGTATATCTACTTCCGCACGGACCACCACTGGACCCAGCTTGGCTCCTATTACGCCTACCGGGAGTTCTGCAAGCTGAAGGGCTGGACGCCCCATGAGTTGAGCCAGTTCAGGACCACCGAGTTCGGCACCAACGCCTACCTGGGCAGCTACTATACCCGCTCCAACAAGTCCTCCGCCCTGGCGGCCAACCCGGACACGGTCTACGCCTGGTATCCCATGTGCGTCAACGCCGACGACCCCAATGACCGGGATATGTATATGCTCCAGCGGGACGGCAATGGCTATGACTGGCGCATCATCAACGATATGTGGGATTACCCCGATTCGGAGTGGTACTGCGTCTTCTCCGCCGCGGACCAGCCCTTCTCCAGCCTGCACAACCCCGATATCCACGACGGCAGCGCCGTCATGGTGGTGAAGGACTCCTACGGCAACGCCTTCATCCCCTGGCTGGTGGATCACTACGAGTACACCTACTGGGTGGACTTCCGCTATACGGACGAGACGGTGAGCCACATGGTTGAAGAATACGGTGTGCAGGACGTGATCTTCGAGGCGGCCACCTTCAACGCCACCGGGAACCTGTGCAACAAGCTGTTTTTGAACATCGGCAGCTGACAACGGAATAATAGATGATGACGCTCCGGCGGTCCAGGACCGCCGGGGCGTTTTTTGCCGGGTGGATTTTTTCGCGGCCGTGTAGTATACTGTTTTCGACTACACAGCAGGAGGTACACCGCCATGGTGAAACGCCGGTTTTCCTTCTAAGCGATAGAAGGAAATTTATCTGACGATCCTTCTATCGTTTTCGCAAAGGAAAACAGGAAGGATAATAAAAATGAAAAAATATCAGCGAGCGAACGGCGCCTGTTATATAGGGGCCCTGGTCTTTATACTCGTCAGCACCGTATTCGCGGTGGTGCTGCAATTTTTCAAGGGCGATGTGCTGGACTGTGCCATCGCCGGGGACACGGGGGCGGCGGTCCGGTACGCGGCGCTGCTGATCGGCTTCATCCTGGGAGAGGTGCTGTTTTACTACGGCTACCGGAGGATGAGCGACCGGTTCGCCGTGGGCTGCCTGCGGATGCTCAAGCACGACATTTTCGCGGGCATCCTCCGGCTGGACTACGCCGCCTATCAGACAAAGCAGCAGGGGGCGCTGGTGGCGAAATACACCAGCGAGGCCGATATGATCCGCGCTCGGTACTTTCAGATGCTGCCCCTGTTTTGGGAGATCCTGCTGAAGATCGTCTTTGTGAGCGCCGCCCTGTTCGTGCTGGACTGGCGCGTGGCCCTGGTCACCATCCTGCTCCTGACCACGCCGCTCTACATCCCGAAACTCATCGAAAAGCGCCTGCAAAGGGCGCAGGCGGCGTATTTCAAGGCGGTGGAGGACGATCTGGCCAGGGTGAACGACTGGCTCCGGGGCTTTGAGGTCATCAAGAACTACTCCATCGAGCGGCAGATCCTCTCCCGGTTCGACGGGTCCAACGACGCCGTTATGGGACGGCTCCTGCGGGACACCAGCCTGGGGGCGGCGTCCCAGCTGATCACCACGCTGATCTCCTACCTCTCCTATTTCGTGGTGCTTGCCGTGGCGACATGGCTGGTGCTGGCGGGGGAATTCTCGGCGGGCGACTTTTTCGTGGCCATCGGCATGATCGACCAGCTGTCCTATCCGCTCATCTCCCTGGCAGACATCATCCGCCAGCTGATCGCCATCCGGCCGTCCTGCGCGGAGATGGAGCGGTTCGTCGCCCAGCGCGGCGCCGGGGCGGGACGCTCCCTGCCCCGGGTGGAAAAGGGCATCCGCTACGAGGATGTGTCCTTTTCCTATGCCGGCGGCCGCCCGATCCTCCGGGGCTTCAACTTCACGGCGGAGATGGGCGGGAAGTATCTCATCAAGGGTCCCAGCGGCTGCGGGAAGACCACCGCCGTCAATCTGCTCCTGCGGTATCATGACGTGACGGGCGGCAGTATCACGGTGGACGGCGTGCCTATCACCGAATACGGGACGACTTATGAGGCGGTCACGGTGGTCCGGCAGGAGGCGGTCCTGTTCAGCGACACGCTGCGGAACAACCTGGCGATGTACCGGGACGTGGAGGACGAGAGGCTCATAGAGGCGCTGAAAAAGGTGGGGCTGGAGCGGTTCGCCTACCGGCAGGCGCTGGACGGGCTCATCACGGAAAACGGCGCCAACCTCTCCGGCGGGGAGAAAAAGCGCATATGCCTGGCCCGGGCGCTGCTGCGGGACACCGACGTGCTGATCCTGGACGAGCCGCTGGCAAACCTGGACGAGGACACCGCAGCCAAGATCGAGGAACTGCTCCTGTCCATCACAGGGAAGCTGCTGCTGGTTGTCTCCCACCAGTTCACAGCCGGCAAACTGCCCGCCTTCGACCGGGTGATCGAATTGGACAAAACGGGACAGTGACGCCCGTATTTAAGCGGAAGGAAACGGCGCTGTGCCGTGTCCTTTTGCCTGGCCGCGGATACACAAAAAAGCGGCTGTCGGCGTAAAACCTATTGACAGACTAGGAAATGCGGGGTATACTACGTTCGGAATTTGTACGAAGGAGCGATCGTACCATGTATGTTTATGCGGACAATGCGGCCACCACGTCCTTGAGTCCCAAGGCTTTGGAGGCCATGATGCCCTATTTCACCGAGACCTACGGCAACGCCTCCAGCCTGCACAGCCCCGGCCAGCGGGCGGCGGAGGCCCTTCAAGCGGCCCGGGAGGCCGTGGCGGCCGCCATCAACGCCGACTTCAAGGAGATCTACTTCACCGGCGGCGGCAGCGAGGCGGACAACCAGGCCATCATCTCCGGCGCCATGGCCGGCGCCCGGAAGGGGAAGAAGCACATCATCTCCACCGCCTTCGAGCATCACGCGGTGCTGCACACGCTGAACAAGCTGGAAAAAGAGGGCTTCGAGGTGACGCTGCTGCCCGTGCATGAAAACGGCGTGGTCACCGTGGAGGACGTGGCGGCGGCCATCCGGCCGGACACGGCGCTGGTGACCATCATGTTCGTCAACAACGAGATCGGCACCATCCAGCCCATCGCCGAGATCGCCGCGCTGTGCCACGAAAAGGGCGTGCTGATGCACACCGACGCGGTCCAGGCCGTGGGCCACATCCCCGTGGACGTGCAGGCACTGGGCGTAGATATGCTGTCCATGGCGGCCCACAAGTTCCACGGCCCCAAGGGCGTGGGGGCGCTGTATGCCCGCAGGGGCGTGCCCCTGGTGAACGTCATCGAGGGCGGCCAGCAGGAGCGGGGCAAGCGGGGCGGCACGGAGAACATCCCCGGCATCGTGGGGATGGCGGCGGCCATCGGTGAGGCCACGGCGGACCTGCCCGCCCACATGGCCTATGTGACCGGCCTGCGGGAAAAGCTGATCGAGGGCCTCTCCAAGATCCCCCACAGCCGCCTCAACGGCGACCGGGACAAGCGGGTGCCCGGCACGGTGAACTTCTGTTTTGAAGGCATCGAGGGCGAGGGACTGCTGCTCTGGCTGGATCAGAAGGGCGTGGCGGCCTCCTCCGGCAGCGCCTGCACCTCCGGGTCCCTGGACCCCAGCCATGTGCTGCTGGCCCTGGGCATCCCCCACGAGATCGCCCACGGCAGTCTGCGTTTGAGCATCGACGTACTCAACACGCCGGAGGAGATCGACCACATTTTGAAAGTCGTGCCCGAGGTGGTGGACTACCTGCGGGCCATGTCCCCGGTGTGGGACGAACTGGAGCGGGGCCTGACGCCCCATCTTATCTGAGGAGGAACACTTCAATGGCACTTTACAGCGATACCGTGATGGACCACTTCCAGCACCCCCGGAACGTGGGCGAGATGCCCGACGCCGACGGCATCGGCGAGGTGGGCAACGCCGTCTGCGGCGACATCATGCGGATGTATATCAAGGTGAAGGACGGCATCATCACCGACGTGAAGTTCAAGACCTTCGGCTGCGGCAGCGCCATCGCCAGCAGCTCTATGGCCACGGAGATGATCAAGGGCAAGCCCATCACCGAGGCCCTGGAGCTGTCCAACAAGGCCGTGGCCCAGGCCCTGGACGGCCTGCCCGCCCATAAGCTGCACTGCTCCGTGCTGGCCGAGGAGGCCGTGCGCGCCGCGGTGAAGGACTATTACGACAAGCAGGGCATCGCCTACGACCCGGCGGTGTTCGGCTGCGACGACTGCGCGAAAGCGCATGAACACGCGGAGGGCTGACGCCGCGCCCCGGGCGCTGGTGGCCATGTCCGGCGGCGTGGACAGTTCCGTGGCCGCGCTGCTCATGGCCCGGGAGGGCTATGAATGCGTGGGCGTGACCATGAAGCTGTGGGACGGCCATGTGGGGCCGGACAGCCGGACCTGCTGCTGCGCCGACGACGCAGCAGACGCCCGCGCCGCGGCCTACCGGCTGGGTATGCCCTATTACGTCATGAACATGACGGAGGACTTCGACCGGCAGGTGATCCGGCCGTTCGCGGCGGAGTATGAGGCCGGCCGGACTCCCAACCCCTGCGTGGAGTGCAACCGCTGCATGAAATTCACCCGCCTGTGGGACAAGTGCCTGCCCCTGGGCTGCGACGTGATGGCCACGGGCCACTACGCCCGGACGGAGCGGAGCGCGGACGGCCGGTGGCTGCTGAAAAAGGCGGTCAGCCCGGACAAGGACCAGAGTTATGTGCTGTATATGCTCTCCCAGGCGGAGCTGGGACGCACCCGCTTCCCCCTGGGGGCGCTCGCCAAGAGCCAGGTCCGCGCCCTGGCGGAGGAGCGGGGCCTTCTCAACGCCCGCAAGCGGGAGAGCCAGGACATCTGCTTCGTGCCGGACGGGGATTACGCCGCCTTTCTCCGGCGGTACACCGGCCGGGACTATCCCCCCGGCGACTTCGTGGACGGCGCGGGAAATGTTCTGGGCCGGCACGGCGGCATCGTGGGCTACACCATCGGCCAGCGGCGTGGCCTGGGCGTGGCGGCGGGACGGCCACTGTACGTCCGGCGCAAGGACGTGGCCGCCAACACCGTGGTGCTGGGGGAGAACAGGGAACTATTTTCCCGCCGGCTCACGGCAAACAACATCAACCTCATCCCCACTGACCGGCTGGACGGCACCATCCGCTGCCGGGCGCGGGTGCGGTACAACCAAAAGGAACAGCCCGCCGCGGTGACCCAGACGGGACCGGACGAGCTGGAAGTGATCTTCGACGAGCCCCAGCGGGCCATCGCCCCCGGCCAGGCCGTGGTCCTCTACGACGGGGACCTGGTGCTGGGCGGCGGGACTATCTGCCGGACGGAGGATATGTGATATGGAACGGGAAAAGGCGTGGGAACTTCTCACGAAATACAATAAGGACCACTTCCACTTGCAGCACGCGCTGACGGTGGAGGGGGTCATGCGCTGGTACGCCAACGACCTGGGCTATGGCGATGAGGCGGATTTTTGGGCCACGGTGGGCCTATTGCACGACCTGGACTTTGAGATGTGGCCGGAGCAGCACTGCGTCAAGCAGCAGCAGCTGATGCGCGAGGCGGGGGTGGACGAGGCCACCATCCACGCCACTTGCAGCCACGGCTACGGCATCACGGTGGATATCGAGCCAACCCTGGAGATGGAGAAGGTCCTCTACGCCGCCGACGAGCTGACCGGGCTGATCGGCGCGGCGGCCCTGATGCGCCCTTCCAAGAGCGTGCAGGACATGGAGGTCAAGAGCCTGAAAAAGAAGTTCAAGTCCACCGGCTTCGCCGCCGGGTGCAGCCGGGAGGTCATCCAAAAGGGCGCGGATATGTTGGGCTGGCCGCTGGAGACGCTGATGGAGAAGACCATCCTGGCCATGCGCTCCTGCGAGGCGGAGGTCCAGGCGGCCGTGGCGGCGCTGTGAAGCGTCACAGCAGCGCCTTGCCCCACAGGCACCAGATAAAATAGGCCGCCAGCAGCCAAAACCAGCCCATGTCCGCCGCCTCCTTCCCGTTACAGGCGGCAGTATAGGCCGGGCCGGCATCGTTCCGGCGTCAGAGCGGCATCCAAACGGCATCATTTTCTTTAAGATATCACAGGAGGTGACGGCGCGGTGAACAAGATATCCAGCAGAGGCCGTTACGCCATCCGCGCCATGGTGGATATGGCCCAGCACAGCGGCGACGGCCTTGTCACGCTCAAAGACGTGGCGGCCCGCCAGGACCTGAGCCAGAAGTACCTGGAGCAGATCGTGACCCAGTTGAGCAAGGCGGGGCTGGTGAAGGGCGTCCGCGGGCCCCAGGGGGGCTATCGCCTGGCCCGGGAGCCGAAGGACTACAACATCGCCGAGATACTGGCGCTGGTAGAGGGGAGCCTGGCCCCGGTGGAGTGCCTGGAGAGCGATGTCAACGCCTGCGAGCGGTGCGGCTCCTGCGCCACGCTGGATATGTGGACGGGGCTTTACAAGGTCATCACGGACTACCTGGGCAACATCAGCTTGCAGGACGTGGTGGACCGGGCCGACGCCGCCGGGCGGATCATGTAAGAAGAAAAACGGGCCTGCCGCGAAGGGTTTTGCGGCAGGCCCGTTTTTCGTTATATGAGACTTACTTGGCGGCGGTCAGGACCTCCAGCGCCGCCAGCCGCGCCGCCACGCAGAACAGCTCGATCGCGGCCGCCAGGTCGGGCAGATCGGGGTAGGTGGGGGCGATGCGGATGACGCTGTCCGCCGGGTCCTTGCCGTAGGGGAAGGGCGCGCCGGCGGGGGTGAGGACCAGGCCCGCCTCCTTGCACAGCGCCACGCACCGGGCCGCGGTGCCATTTAGGCCCTCATAGGCCACGAAGTAGCCGCCCTTCGGCCGGTTCCAGTGGGCGATGCCCCGGGGGGCGATCTCCCTGTCCAGCGTTTGCAGCACGCACTCGAACTTCGGCCGGACGATGGCCGCGTGCTTTTTCATGTGGGCGCGGATGCCCTCGGCGCTCCGGAGGAAGCGGACGTGGCGCATCTGGTTGACCTTGTCGTAGCCGATGGTCTGCACGCCCATCTGTTTGAGCAGGAACTTCACGTTCTCCTCGCTGGCCGCCAGCGCCGCAAGCCCCCCGCCGGCGAAGGTCACCTTGCTGGTGGAGACGAACTCATAGACCATGTTCTCCGTGCCCTGCTCCCGGCAGGCGTCGAAGATGTTGAGAAGGTGATCATCCTCGTCCCCGAAGCCGTGGACCAGGTAGGCGTTGTCCCAGAAAATGCGGAAGTCGTCCGCCGCCGGCCGGAGCGCGGCGAAGGCCCGCACCGTCTCGTCCGAGTAGGTGACGCCGGAGGGGTTGGCGTACTTTGGCACGCACCAGATGCCCTTTACCTGGGGGTCGGCCTCCACATACCGCCGCACCAGGTCCATGTCCGGGCCGGTGGGGAGCAGGGGGATGTTGATCATCTCGACGCCGAACTGCTGGGTGATGGCGAAGTGGCGGTCGTAGCCGGGGACGGGGCAGAGGAACTTGATCCGCCCCTGCTGGCCCCAGGGCCGGCTGCCCCCGCACACGCCCAGCAGCAGCGCCCACACCACGCAGTCGTACATCAGGTTCAGGCTGGACTGGCCGCCCACGATGATGTTCTCGGGTTTTAGGTCCAGCAGGTCCGCGAACAGCTGCCGGCACTCGTCCACCCCGGCAAGCTCGCCGTAGTTGCGGGTGTCCGTGCCCTTGCGGGAGGCGGTGAGCCAGGCGGGGTCCTGGCGCAGCAGGTCCATGGACAGATCCAGCTGTGCCCCGTTGGGCTTTCCCCGGGACATATCCAGCTTCCGGGGTACGGCCTTCAGCCGCTCATACGCCGCCCGGACGGCCGCCAGTTCCGCGGCCAGCTCGGGGGCGCTCATATCAAGATAACTTTTCATAGATATAACCATTCCTTATCGGTCGATCTCCCATACAGTATAATAGCGGACGGCCGGTTTTGCAACCGAAACTTTCCCGGGCGGAGAAAATAAAGAAATCGCGTTTTTTCTTTGCGTTTGGCGGCAGTTTGTGGTAGAATGGCTCTCGTGAGTTTTTGCGGGCGGCAAGGCCCGCTGTCTTTTGGAGACGAGGGAGGCGTGCGTATGAAAAACGGTCTGCTGATCGCGCTGCTGGTGCTGTTGGTGGTGATCGTCGGGGTGGAGTTGTTCATGATGGTGTCCCAGCCGGCGGCGGCGCCGCAGACGGCGTCCCAGCCGGCGTCGTTCACCCAGCCCCCGTCGGTGACATCCCCGCCGATGCCGACCCAGGTGCCGGTCACCGCGCCGCCTGTCACCACCCCGGTCCCCACGGCCCCGCCGGTGACGCCGGCCCCCACGGCCCCGCCCACCGCGCCGCCTACCGTCCCGCCCACCACGCCGCCCACGGCGACGCCGGCCCCCACCGCCGTCCCGGCCAGCGACGGCAGCTTCCAGTCCAGCACCGGGACGAACCTGAACCTGGTGGTCAGCTGGCGGACGGAGAACCTGGGCAACGGCACCACCCGCGTGTACGTCTATGGCACGGTGGTGTCTTACAGCCTGGACGTGATGGCCACAGGCGTGACTGTGTCCTTCGGCTCCTACTCGGCCAGGGCCACGGGCAGCGCCATCGACGTGGACAACTCCTCCCAGCACCAGACGAGCCTGTTCTCCACCTCCCTGGACGTGCCCAGCGGCACCACCGGGACCATGACGGTGGACTGGGCGTTCAACGGCTCTTACAGCGGCGTGTCCCTGCCCAACGTGGTGGCGTCCGGCGAGGTCACCGCCTGACAGATGAAAAAAAGGCTTCCGGCACCGCCGGAAGCCTTTTTCTGCCCGTATCTCACGCCCGCCCCGCGTCCAGCGCCGCCAGCAGCGCCCGGCACCCGGCGTTCACGTCCCGCCATGTGGCCTCGAAGTCCCCGGTGTACCAGGGGTCGGCCACGTCCCGGCCCTGGCCGGTGTAGTCCAGCAGCAGCCGCAGCTTGTCCTCCTCATCGCCGCCGCAGATGCGGCGCATATTACGCAGGTTGGCGCTGTCCATGCCGATAAGCAGGTCGAAGTCCCGGTAGTCCTGCCGGGTCATCTGCCGGGCGGTCTTGCCGCCGCAGCCGATGCCGTGGGCCGCCAGCATCCGCCGGGCGGGGGGATAGACGCCGTTGCCCAGCTCCTCGGCGCTGGTGGCGGCGGAGGCAATGTAAAACTCACCGGCCCGGCCCGCCCGCGCCGCCATATCCTTCATCACGAACTCGGCCATGGGGCTCCTGCATATGTTGCCGTGACACACGAAAAGTATCCTCGTCATCGTCGGTGGTCCTCCGGAAAACAGGCTTTTGCCACATTGAATAGCATCCTGTCCGCACCCTGTTGACAGTTGGGGGCGGATATGCTACCATGTAAGTACAATTTGGCGACACAAGGCCGGCCAGCGCCGGTCTTGTTCCATGCGGAAAAGGAAGGCGCGCACTTTGCATTTTATCAGGACCTCGCCCCATCCCACCACCCGGGACTTGACCCAGGGCAACCCCTACACCCAGATGATCGGCTTTGCCATGCCCATCTTCTTCAGCCAGGTGTTCCAGCAGATGTACAACACGGCGGACGCGCTGATCGTGGGGCGTTTCCTGGGCACCAACGGCCTGGCGGCGGTCACCAGCTCCGGCACGCTGATCTTCCTGATGACCAGCTTCTTCATGGGCACGGCCATGGGCGCGGGGGTGGTGATCTCCCGGTACTTTGGCGCGGGGGAGCAGCGGCAGGTATCCCGGGCCATCCACACGATCATGGCGCTGGGCCTGGCCAGCGGCGCGGCGCTGACGGTGATCGGCGTACTGTTCACGCCCACGTTTTTGCGCTGGATGCAGACGGACCCCCAGGTGCTGCCGGACGCCATCGAGTACTTCCGATACTACTTCCTGGGCGCGCTGGCACTGGTGATGTACAACGTCTGCCGCAGCGTCATGAACGCGCTGGGGGACAGCCGGCGGCCGCTGTATTACCTGATCTTCTCGTCGTTACTGAACATCGCGCTGGACATCACGTTCATCGGTGGGTTCCACTGGGGCGTGTGGTCGGCGGCGGTGGCGACGGTGATCTCCCAGGCGGCCAGCGTGGTGCTGTGCATGATCCATCTGGTAGACAAGGCCAACGCCTACGCCGTGCAGTGGCGGCTGATCCGCTTCCACAAGGGGATGCTGTTCCAGATCCTCCACTACGGCCTGCCGGCGGGGGTGCAGAACTCGGTGATCGGCTTTGCCAACGTGATCGTCCAGTCCCAGATCAACACCTTCGGCAAGCTGGCCATGGCGGCCTACGGCACCCACTCCAAGATCGAGGGGTTCGCCTTCCTGCCCATCACCAGCTTCAACATGGCCAGCACCACCTTCGTCAGCCAGAACCTGGGTGCCAGGCAGTACGACCGGGCGCGGCGGGGTGCGCGGTTCTCCATCCTGTCGGCCATGCTCCTGGCGGAGACGATCGGCCTCATCCATTACGCCCTGGCGCCCCAGCTGGTCCGCCTTTTCGACAGCACCCCCGGCGTGGTGGAATACGGCGTGCGCCAGGCGCGGACGGTGGCGCTGTTCTACTTCCTGCTGGCCTTCTCCCACTCGGTAGCGGCGGTATGCCGCGGCGCGGGCAAGGCGTTCGTGCCCATGTTCGTGATGCTGTCCATCTGGTGCGTGGTGCGTATCCTGTACATCATCCTGGTGATGCACCTGACGGGGGAGATCGGGTATATCTACTGGGCCTATCCCCTCACCTGGGCCATCAGTTCGGTCATCTACCTCGTCTATTATCTGAAGGCCGACTGGATACACGGCTTCGAGAAGGGCAGACAGGCGGCCCAGGCGTGAGCAAAATACAGTATGATCAGGCGCGGCCGGCGGGCTGCGCCTGGATTTTTATGTCAACCATCTCGTCCAGGAACCGCTCCACGGCCCGGGCGTACCCCTCCGGGTCCTGGATATAGCTGATGCCGTGGTCCGCGCCGGGGAAGGTGAGGCGCATTTTCGGCGTGGGGCAGGCGTCGAATATCTCCCGGCTCATGTCGCAGGGGACGAAGCCGTCCGCCTCGCCGTGCAGGAGCAGGACGGGGACGGTCGCCTTTTTGATCTCCTTGATCACGTCCGTCTCGTCGATGTGGAACCGGCCGAAGAGCCGGGCGCCCAGCCGGACGAAGGGGAACATCACCGCCGGGGGGATATGGGCGTCCCGGCAGACCTTTTTGATGATGCCGGCGGGGGAGGAGAAGGGGCAGTCGGCGATGACGCCCTTCACCGCTGGCGGCAGGGGCTGGCCGGCGGCCATCAGCACGGTGGACGCGCCCATGGACACCCCCGCCAGGACGATGGGCGTGTCCGGGAAACGCTGGCAGGCGTAGTCGATCCAGGCCAGGCAGTCGAACCGCTCCCGCAGGCCGAAGGTGATGGTCCGGCCGCCGCTCTTGCCGTGGGCGCGCTGGTCGGGCACGATGGTGTTGAACCCGCACTCTCGGGCCAGCTTATTGCCGCCGCAGAAGTCACGGATGGCGCTGCCGTGCCAGCCGTGGAACTGTATCTGGAGGGGCGCGCCGTCCGCCACATGGTAGTACCGGGCGGAGAGGGGCGTGCCGTCGTAAGATATTATGTCAACTTCCTCACAGGGGACGGCGGCTATCTCCCGGATAAGGGCGACCATCTCTCCGGTCTTGGAGGCATAGTGGGCGCCCGGGGGGATGTCGTAGATATTCTCCTTGTGGGGCAGGGGGGAATAAAAGGGGATACGATAGGCGATATAGGTCAGCGCGGCCAGCACCAGGACCAGCGCCGCCGGGACCAGCAGCCAGAGCATATGGCGGTCACCTCCTAATGTGGCCATTATAGCACACCGCGCCCCGGTGCGCCACGGCTTTTTCTTGCCGCGGGGGGCGGCTTGTGCTATGATACTATATAATACAAAAAACCACAGAAAACCACAGAAAAGGAGATGGGCGCATGGACGAGCGGGCGGCGGCGGAAGCGGCGCTGCGGGATGCGCTGGCCCACGGCGGGGAGCGGGAGAGCGACGAGGCGCTGTGGGACGCGCTCACCGCCTGGCAGGGAGAGACGTTCCGGACGGCCAAGGGCCTGGCGTTCACCTATCTGATCCGGGAGCGGCGGGACGGGGCGGTGAGCGGGGAGATGTTCATCAGCCGCAAGGAGAAGAGCATCACCCAAAGCACCGTGTTCATGGCCTTCCACCGGGCGCTGGAATTGGGCGGCGTGGTGACGGGGCCGAAGAAGCTGGGCACCTTCGGGGCCAGCTACCTCTACCCGGTGTTCATCCGCCTGGGCATTATCCGCCCGGGGGAGATAGAGCAGCCGGAGCAGACCAGCCTGTTCTGACATGGGAAGCGGCAAAAATGGCGCGGCGTGGGCCGTGCCATTTTTCTCTTCGCTTCTTGCAACGGGAGAGGGCGGGGCGTCTTATCGGCGCTCCGCCCTTGGTCTATATGTGTGCCAGCGTCAGAACCGCCCGATCAGCAGGGCGCGCGTCTCCCGGGCGCGGCGGCGCTCGTCTTCGGCGAAGGCGGCCAGCGTCTGGCGCAGCTCGCCGCTGTCCGCCCGTTCCGCCGCCCTCTCGTACCGCGCCGCCATGTCCTCCGCCTGGAGCAGCAGCGCCCGCAGCCCGTTCAGCGCCCCGGCTGCCGGGGGACAGTCCCCCATGGGGACGCCGCCGGAGCCGGTGGCGATGAAGTACTCCGCCCGCAGCCGCCGCAGATGGCGCCGGGCGTCGGCCGCGTGGCGCAGCAGCGCCGCCCGGTCGTCCCCCCGGAAGGCGCGGGCCAGCGACGAGGCGGTGGCGGCGGCGCAGGCCTCGCCGCCCATCAGCGCCCGCAGCGCCTCCGTCATGGCAAGGGGCGCGCCGTCCCCCGGCATATCCCCCCGGCCCGTCACCCGGCGCCACACCGCGTCGAAGCCGGCCAGGCTCTCTGTGAGCATATCGTCCATAGAAAAACCCTCCCGGCCATCCTATGCGGATGGGGGAGGGTCCGTCATTTACTTGGAGGAGAGAAGGCCGATGGCGTTGGCCAGAAGTTGGGCCGCGCCGGAGCGGGTCAGCACGGCCTGGACATCCTCCCAGTCCCGGGGCATCACGCCGCAGGCGGTCAGATTGGCCACGGCCTGCGCCCAGCCCTCGCCGCTGTTCTCCTCGCCCACATAGGCCGCGGCGCTGACCACGTTGGTCACGCCCAGCACCGCGTTGAGCGTCACGCAGGCCTCCTGGACCGTGATGGCCCCGTCCGGGTCGAAGGCGGCGCCGGTGGCGGTGGACTGGCCCTGGATATAGCCGTTCATCAGGGCGGTGGCCACATAGGGCTTGAGCCAGGGGCCGATGGCCGCGTCGTCCTCAAAGCCGGTGGAGCTGACGCCCCGGAGGATGTCCTGATCCGCCGCCGTCATGCACATGGACAGAAACTCCCCCCGGCTCACCTCCGCGTCCGGGTCGAACACATAGGCCCCGCCCACTGTCTCTCCGGTGAACACGCCCTTCTCGGTCAGGACGATGGCGGCGTATTCCGCGCCGCTTCCGGTCATGTCGGAATAGGTCACCTTGGACTTCTGCTTGACCAGCTTGATGATGACCGTCCCCTCCTGGGACTGGTTGCCGGCGCTGTCGGTGGCGCGGAAGCCGAAGTAATCCTTGCCGCGCTTGCCCTCGTTGGGGGTGTAGACGAAGGTGCCGTCCGGGGACAGCTGGACGCTGCCCTTCATGGGGTTGGTGGTGACCTGGAAGGTCACGGCGTCGCCGTCGGCGTCGTAGGCGGCCAGCCGCCCGCCCACGGATACGCCCCGGTAGGTCTGCAGCTGCTGGTTTTCCGCCACGGGGGCGGCGTTGGTCCCGCCGGGGGCGGCGCTGTCCTCTTTAGAGGCGGCGTACTGGCCGCCGCTGACGGACACCACCGACTGGGTGGGTCCGGCGGCGCCGTCCGTCATGTCCGCCGCGGCCTCGGCAGGCTCGCCGGTGTCGGGATCGAGGACGGGCTTGGCGTAGTCCGTCACGTCCTGCAGCGGCGCCGAAGCCAGCGCCGGCGTGATACCGACCAGCAGCACGGCCAGGAGCGCCCACGCGATCACAGTTCGTTTCATGGTTCGACCTCCATGTAGATTGATACCGTTATTCTGTACGGCGACAGTGAAAAATATTCCCAGGCCGCCAGATGCTCCGGGAGCGGGGCGCGCATGGGCTTGGCAATATCCTTTGCTATCATCATAGGCGGCGGGAGGGGAAGATATTCCCGCCAAGACAAAAAATATGACCGCTGCTCCCGCAGCGGTCACATATGTTCTTTTCCGCGATGTCATTGCCAGGCGTGGGTGCGGACGTACTGGAGTATGGCGTTGTAGCCCCGCTGGTCCATGTGGATGCCGTCGCTGCCGGTGGTGATGTAGTCCAGGGAGAGGTTCCCGGTGGAGTCCGTCAGCGCGTCGTGGGTGGCCAGATACCGCGCCCCCAGCTGTCCGGCCATGTCCAAGATCCAGCCGTTGGCGGCGTTGATCCTGTCGTTCTTGATGCCCTCCGGCGTCTGGGCGTCGATCACCGGGTAGATGGACTGGAAGATGATCTTGGTGTCGGGACTGGCCGCCTGGATGGCCTGGACCAGGCCGGTGTAATAGCCCCTGAACTGTTCCTCGTCCAGCAGGGAGACGCCGTTGATGCCCAGGGTGATGACGAGGTATTCCGGCTTGGCCGTGGCGGCCGCGTCGGCGATGGAGAGGGTCTGGTGGTCGTCGTTGTCGCCGTAGGGGTAGTACTCCACGCTCTCCACGGCCCAGTTGAACAGGCTCAATGTGCCGCTGGAGGGCACCCATATCTGGTCGTGAGGCAGCACGTTGTAGGCGTACATACCGTAAGTGGTGCTGTCGCCCAGGAACACGATCCGGTCCAGATAGTCCGTGCCCATGTCCGCCGTCTCCGGCAGGGTGACGGTGCTGGGGGCGGGCGGTGCCGTCACGGCGGCGGGCTGGTCGGCGGGCGGCGCCGTCACGGCGCTGGGGTCCACCACCGGCGGCACGGCTGCGTCCTGCTGCTGGTCGGCGGACTGCTGCCCGTCCTCCGCGGGCTGGTCCGTCTGGAGCTGGCTGCCGTCCACCGGGAGCTGGCCCTCGGCGGTGGCCGGGGCGTCCGCGATGGAGACGTAGGCCAGCACCACGATGCAGGCGACGAGGCAGATAAGGATGGCCGCGGTCCAGAGCGCGTAAAAGCCGTCCCGTGTTCTGGTGTTCATGCGGTCACCTCCTTGGGTGGGTGCGGGTCACTGGTAGGCGTGGGTGCGGATAAAGGCGAGAAGGGCGTTCAGACCGGTCCCGTTCATGTGGATGCCCATGTCGGTATCGCCGGAATAGTCGGAGCGGAGCTGGCCGTTCTCGTCCATGAGCGCGTCGTGGCTGTTGAGATACCGCAGGCCCTTTTCCTCGGCGACGGCGCGTATCCAGACGTTGGCGGCGTTGACGCCCTGGCTGCTGATGCCGCCGGGGGTGTACCGGTCGTCTACGGGGTAGATGGAGTTGCAGATGATCTTGGTGTCGGGGCTGGCCTGGATGATGGCGTCCAGCATATCCCGGTAGTAGGCCTTGAACTGGCTCTCGTCCAGGAAGGCGATGCCGTTGACGCCCAGGGTGATGATAAGGTACTCCGGCTTCCGCCGTGCGGCGCACTCGGCGATGGACAGGCTCTCCGACGGGCCGTCCGGCGCGGCGGGGTCGCGGTAGGCGATGGGGTCCGTGGCCCAGTTGAACAGCGCCAGGGTGCCGATGGAGTCGGTCCACACCTGGGTGAGGGGGACCAGGTCATAGGCGTACAGGCCGTAAGTGGTGCTGTCGCCCAGGAAGACGATCTTGTCTATGTACTCCTGGCCGGCGTCAGGCGTCTCGCCCAGTTCCACCGGGATGGCCGTAGGCCCGGGGACGGTGGTAGGCGCCGGGGTGGCCGTGGGCGCGGCGGTGGGGGACGGCTGGGCCGTAGGGTCGATGCCCGGCGTGGGCGGCGCGTCGGTGGCTATGGGCGCGGGGACGCCGCCGCCGGCGGAGGGGCCAGGCCGCATGGCGGCCGGGTGGAGCAACAGCCAAGCCAGTGTGCCGGCGGCCAGAAGGACCAGGCACACCATCACGATCAGGATGACCCGGGGAAGAAGCGGTTTTTTACTGGTGACCATAGAAAAGGACTCCCTGTCAGCGCCGCGGGGAAGTGCTTCCCGGCGGCGGATTTCTCTCTATCCTGAGAGGGGGTTACTGCCAGGCGTGGGTGCGGATGTACATCAAAACGGCCTGCCAGCCGGAAGCATTGATGTGGATGCCCATGCCGTCGTGGTTGTTGTACTCGTCCAGGAGCTGGCCGTTCTCGTCCATGAGCAGGTCGTGGGAGTTGAGGTAGCGCGTGCCCGTCTCCACCGCGATATCGTAGATCCACTGGTTCGCGGCGTTGATGCCCGCGTTGCTGATGCCCCGGGGCACCTCGCTGTCGTGGACGGGGAAGGCGGTGTTGCAGATGATCTTGGTGTCGGGGCTGGCCTGCTGGATCTCCCGGACCATCGTCACATAGTAATCCTTGAACTGTTCCTCATTCAGCAGGGCGATGCCGTTCAGGCCCAGGGTGATCACCAGGATCTCTGGCTTCCGCCGGGCGGCGCAGTCGGGGATCAGCAGGCTCTCGGCCACCTCGGGGGTGGCGGGGTCGTGGTACTCGATGGGGTCCACCGGCACGTTGAACAGGCTCATGGTACACTGTTCGTCCGTCCAGACCTGGGTGCGGGGCAGGACGCCGTAGCCATACACCCAATAGGTGGTGCTGTCGCCCAGGAAGACGATCTTGTCGATGTACTCCTGGCCGGCGTCGGGCGTTTCGCCCAGCTCCACCGGGACCGGCGTGGGGACGGGGGTGGCGGTAGGTTCCGGGGTGGGCGACGGCGTGGGGACGGGGGTGGCGGTGGGCTCCGCGGTCGGCACGGCTGTCACATAGGGGGGCGAGGTGGGGCTGAATGACGCCTCCGCCGGGCTCTCGTTCATGTGCAGCAGCAGCCAGACTAGCATACCCGCCGCCAGAAAGACCAGGCACAAAAGCACGATCAGAAGTACGCGGACCGCTGCGCCGCTGTTTTTCCTATCCATAACAGAGCCTCCTGCTCTATCTATATCTAAGGGGAAGCGGCCCGCTTCCCCTTAGAGGTGTTCTGTGATAGCGCCTTACTCGGCGGCGGCCAGCGCCTTGGCCTCCTCGATGATCTTCTGCTGGACGTTCATGGGCGTCTCGTCGTAGCGGATGAAGTCCAGGGTGAAGGAGCCGCGGCCCTGGGTGATGGAGCGCAGGTCGATGGCGTAGGTGGTCATCTCCGCCATGGGGACCTCGGCCTCCACGATCTGCATCCCGTCGTGGGCGTTCATGCCCAGCACGGTGCCGCGCCGCTTGGAGGGGATATCACTCATGATGTCGCCCAGGTTGGCGTCGGGGACCGTGACCTTCAAGAGCCCGATGGGCTCCATGATCACGGGGTTCGCGTTCACCAACTCCTTGTAGGCCAAGCCGGCGGCGGTCTTGAAGGCCATTTCGGAGGAGTCAACGGGGTGGAAGTCGCCGTCGTACAGCACGGCCTTCAGATAGACCATGGGGTACCCGGCCAGCACGCCCTTGGTGCAGCACTCGCGCAGGCCCTTTTCCACGGCGGGGAAGAAGTTCTTCGGCACGCTGCCGCCGAACACCTCCTCGGCGAAGATCATGTCCTCCTGCTCGTCCTGGGGCTCGAAGCGGATCTTCACGTCGGCGAACTGGCCGTGGCCGCCGGTCTGCTTCTTGTGGCGGCCGTGGGTGTCCAGGGTCTTGCGGATCTTCTCGCGGTAGGCCACGCGGGCGGGGCTCAGCTCCACCTCCACGCCGAACTTGCTCTTCAGCTTGGAGCACAGCACGTCGATGTGCATATCGCCGGCGCCGGCCACCACCTGCTGGTGGGTCTCGGCGTTGAGGGTGACGGTGAAGGCCGGGTCCTCCTCGGCCAGACGGGCCAGGCCCTGGGCGACCTTGTCGTCCTGGCCCTTTACCTTGGGGGCGATGGCCATCTGGTAGCAGGGCACGTCGAAGCTGATGCCGGGAAGCGCCTCCACTGCGCCGGCGGCGCAGAGGGTGTCGCCGGTCTTGGTGTCAGAAAGCTTGGACACCGCGCCGATGTCGCCGCAGGCGATCTCGGCGACCTCGGTGTTCTTCTTGCCCTGCATGCAGTACAG
>CANRIF010000022.1 GCA_947630645.1 uncultured Oscillospiraceae bacterium
GTCAAGAACAAGGTGGCGCCCCCCTTCAAGGAGGCCCAGTTCGACATCATCTACGGCGAGGGCATCTCCAAGATCGGCGAGATCATCGACCTGGGCGTGAAGCTGGACATCATCGAGAAGGCCGGCGCCTGGTTCACCGTCTGCGGCGAGCGCATCCAGGGCCGGGACGGGGTGCGGGACTACCTGATCGAGAACCCGGACAAGGCCGACGAGATCGAGGCCCAGATCCGCGCCAACGCCCACAAGCTGATGACCCCCCAGGCCCTCAAGGCCGCCAAGGCCGCCGGCCGCGCCGTGGACGTGTCCGCCGAGGACTTTGACGACGGCCCCGAGGACTGACCGCTTTCAAGCCTCCCCTGTGTAAGGGGAGGTGGCACGGCGAAGCCGTGACGGAGGGGTTGTCAGACAATCCCCCAGACTCCGGCTGACGCCGGAGCCAGCCCCCTTTACACAAGAGGGCCGACCATAAGGTGTTATCTATGGACGAGCAGAAAAAACACACCGTCCGGTCGGTGATGAACGACCCGGCGGGGGAACTGGAGCCGCCCAAGAAGGCGCCCCAGACCCCCCTGGAGCGGGCGAAAAAGTGGGCGCTGGAGTACTTGAAGCGCCCCCACTCGGAAAAGGAACTGCGGGACAGGCTGCGCCAGAAGGGCGTGGCCGAGGCGGACATCGACACGGTGACCGCCCTGTGCCTGGACTACGGCTTCGTGGACGACGCCGAGTACGCGGGCATGATCGCCCGGCACTGTGCCGCAGCGGGCTACGGCCCCGGCCGGGCCCGGGCGGAACTGAACCGCCGCGGGGTGCCCAAGGACCTGTGGGACGACGCCCTGGCCCAGCTGGGGCAGCAGGACGACGCCATCGACCGGCTTCTGGCGGCCCGGCTGCGGGGGAAGGACCCTACCGACCGCAAGGAGCGGGACAAGGCCGCCGCCGCCCTCTTCCGCCGGGGCTACGGCTGGGACGAGATACGCGCCGCCCTGCGCCGCTACGGGGCGGATACAGACGAGTGAGAATAAAATGCCTCCCCTGTGCAAGGGGAGGTGTCGCGGCAACGCCGCGACGGAGGGGTTGTCACAGCAGGTCCCTGCCTTGGAAAACAATCCCTCAGTCAGTGCCAAAGGCACTGACAGCTCCCTTTACACAAGGGAGCCAAAAAGGTAGTATTATATGAAAGTACATTTTACCGCGCTGGGATGCGCGAAGAACCTGATCGATTCCGAACAGATGCTGGCCCTGATCCAGGCCGCCGGGCACCAGATCGTGGACGACCCCGCCCAGGCGGACGCGGCGGTGGTCAATACCTGCGCCTTCATCGAGGCCGCCCAGCAGGAGGCCATCGACGCCATATTGGAGCTGGCCCAGCTGAAAAAGGCCGGGTCCCTCCGGCGCCTGGTGGTCACCGGCTGTCTGCCGGAGCGCTACCAGGGCGACATCCTGGCGGAACTGCCGGAGATCGACGCGGTGCTGGGCGTGGGCAGCTTCCCGGACATCGTGGCGGCCCTGGAGTCGCCCCAGCGCCACTTCGCCCGGTTTTTGGACAAGAACGCGCCGCTGCCGGAGCTGGACCGGACCGTGACCACCGGCCCGGGCTGGGCGTACATCAAGATCGCCGACGGCTGCGACAACCGCTGCGCCTACTGCGTCATCCCCTCCATCCGGGGGCGCTACCGCTCCCGGCCCGTGGCCGCCATCCTGGCGGAAGCGGAAAAGCTGGCGGCGGCGGGCGCGAAGGAGCTGATCCTGGTGGCCCAGGACGTGACGGCCTACGGCCGGGACTTCCGGGACGGGACGAGCCTCGTCACCCTGCTGCGGCAACTGGTCCGGGTGGACGGCATAGAGTGGATACGGCTGCACTACCTCTACCCCCACGAGATCACCGACGAGCTGATCGGCGTGATCGCCGCCGAGCCAAAGATCGTCAACTATCTGGACATCCCCCTCCAGCACGTGAACGATGCCATCCTGCGCCGGATGCGTCGGCCGGAGAGCCGCGCCTCCATCGAGGCCCTACTGGCCAAATTCCGGGCGCGCATCCCGGACGCGGTGGTGCGTACCAGCCTGATCGTGGGCCTGCCCGGAGAGGGCGAGACGGAGTTCCAGGAGTTGGTGGAGTTCCTCCAGGCCCAGCGGCTGCCCCGGGCGGGGGTGTTCGTCTTCTCCCCCCAAGAGGGCACCCCGGCGGCGGCGATGCCCGACCGATGTAGCCAGGAGGAGGCCGAGCGCCGCCGGGACGCGGTGATGGCGCTGCAAAACGGGATCATGGACGACTACGACCGTGCCCAGCTGGGCCGGACGTTCCGGGTGCTGTGCGAGGGCGTGGGCGAGGACGGCCGCTGGACCGGCCGGCGCTACGCCGACTCCCCGGACGTGGACGAGCAGGTGCTGTTCACCGGCGAGGCCCGGCCCGGCGCCTTCGCCCGGGTGCATATCGACGGCCTGGAGGACGGCTGCCTCACAGGCCACGCCGTATAAATAAAGCAACAATGCAGGAGGAGAGGAACCATGCGTTTTTATAATGACCTGACCATGCAAAAGGAGGACTTCGTCCCCATCCAGGAGGGCAAAGTCACCATGTACAGCTGCGGCCCCACGGTGTACAACTACATCCACGTGGGCAACGCCCGGCCCATCATCATGTTCGACGTGCTGCGCCGGTATCTGGAATACCGGGGCTACGACGTGACCTTCGTGCAGAACTTCACCGACGTGGACGACAAGATCATCCGCCGGGCCAACGAGGAGGGCGTCACCTCCGACGAGATCGCGGAGAAGTATATCGCCGAGTACTGGAAGGACGTGAAGGCCCTGGGCGTCCGCCCGGCCACGGTCCACCCCAAGGCCACCGAGAACATCCCCCAGATCATCGAGCTGGTGCAGACCCTCATGGACAAGGGCTACGCCTACGAGGCGGGCGGGGACGTGTATTACCGCACGGCCAAATTCCGGGACTACGGCAAATTGAGCCACCAGAACCTGGAGGACCTGATGCACGGCGCCCGGGTGGAGGTCAACGACGTGAAGGAGGACCCCATGGACTTCGCGCTGTGGAAGGCCGCCAAGCCCGGCGAGCCGGCGTGGGACTCCCCCTGGGGACCGGGCCGGCCCGGCTGGCACATCGAGTGTTCCGCCATGTCCAACCGCTACCTGGGCAAGACCATCGACATCCACACCGGCGGCAAGGACCTGGTCTTCCCCCACCATGAGAACGAGATCGCCCAGTCCGAGGCGGCCAACGGCGTGCCCTTCGTCCACTACTGGCTGCACAACGGCTTCATCAACGTGGACAACCAGAAGATGTCCAAGTCCCTGGGCAACTTCTTCACCGTCCGGGACGCCGCCGGCACCTACGGCTACGACTGCATCCGTATGTTCATGCTCATGAGCCACTACCGCTCCCCGCTGAACTACTCCCTGGACGTGCTGACCCAGGCCCAGGCCGCCCTGGACCGGCTCAAGACCGCCAAGGAGAACCTGGACTTCTTCGCCGCCAACGGCCGGGACGGGGACATGACCGAGGCCGACGCCGCCTTCGTGGCCGGGCTGGACAAATACCGCCAGCGGTTCGACGAGGTGATGGACGACGACTTCAACACCGCCGACGCGGTGGCCGTCATCTTTGAGTTGGTCCGGGAGGTGAACGCCGCCGTTTCCCCCGCCACCGACCCCACCAAGGCCCTGGCCGCCGCCTGCCGGGACGTGTTCCTGGAGCTGTGCGACGTGCTGGGCATCCCCTTCGCCGCGGCGGAGGACCTGGACGCGGAGGTGGAGGAGAAGATCGCCGCCCGGCAGGCCGCCCGCAAGGCGAAGAACTGGGCCGAGGCCGACCGCATCCGGGACGAGCTGAAGGCCGCTGGCATCATTCTGGAGGACACCCCCCAAGGGGTCAAGTGGCACCGGGCCTGACCCGTCCGGGCGCACCCATCACATACACAAGGAGGCCCTACCGATGAAAAAACGCGCTCTCTCGTTTTTCCTGGCAGTCCTATTTCTCCTGGGCGTCTGCCCCGCCGTCCTGGCCGACGGCGAGGAGCCTGTTTTCCGGCTGACCCACGTGACGGAGACGACGGAGGACGGCGTCAACGAGTACGCCTTCACCTACGAGGGCGACGGGATGTTCCCCACCCAGGTGGTATGCTCCGGCGTGGACGGGGACGGCACGATCACCGCCCAGTATGACCCGGACGGCCGCATCACCAGCCTGACCTCCACCGGCGTTTACTCCTATTTCGGCTCGACGACGGCGTCCTTCAACGACCGGGGCGACCCGGTGTACATCCGGTATGCCCGGGAGGAGACTTACGGCGACTCCCAGACCCAGGCGTACACCTACGACGACGAGGGACGGCTCACCTCCGTCGGCGTGGCGTACACGGAATACGGCGCCCCCGGCGGCCAGACCCTGCTGACGCTGACCTACGACGGTGATCGGATCGCCGGCATACGGGAGGAGCAGCTCAACACCGTCTACGGCGCGTATGCCGCCACCTTCTCCCTCAACGAAAGCGGCCACATGGTCAAGGCGCAGCGGCGGTCCGTCTGGTCCGACGGCGAGGGCGGCAGTGACGCCAGCCGCACCATCATCGACTACTACTACAACGACAACGGCGACCTGACCCAACGCGTCACCGCCGACTATGAGGGCGACCAGCCCAACAACGGGACGTACTCCCACCGCTACCACGACTATGAATACGACGGCGAGGGCCGCGTCACCTACGACCGCGAGTACGAGGACGACCCGGACTATCAGGCCACCACCACCAGCTACGAATACGACCAGGACGGGAACGTGACGTATAGCTACGCGGACTACGGCTGGTACACCTCCGAGTATTATTACAGCTACGACGCCGCCGGCCGGCAGGTGTCCATGTCCCGCTGGGACGACGACGGCTACTCCTACTCGGCCCGGTTCGCCTACGACGAGGACGGCCGGAAACACACGGTCAGCGAGACCACCGGCACCTACGACGGGGCCTATTACACCACCGTCTACGGCCCCCAGCTGCGGGTCGAGGAGTCCTCCGACCACGTCTCGGTGGAGATGATCGCCCAGGAGCGGACCGTGATGGACCTGTCGGAGATGGAGGACCTGACGTACCTGGAGTCCTATATGACCTATAACTACCAGAACTTCGGCTACTGGTCCCTGTACAGCCTGGATATGGGCGGCGAGGTGACCCACGACGAGTACGGCAACCTCACCTCCGCCTCCTCGCCGGACGGCAGTCTTGTCTTCACCTACGAGAAGGTCGGCTGACCCGGCCATCAGAAATAAGCAAGACCGCACCCTATTCTGGGGTGCGGTCCTGTCTTGACAGGAGAAACACGGAAAAGCAAAGTCCTTTCCGTGTTTCTTTCTATTTTTATTGTTTTATGCAGCTTTGGCCGATTTTTTCACGCAGCCCAGCAGCCCGCCAACGATCAGGCCCACCACAAAGGGCAGGACCCAGCCTAATCCAAGGGAAGACAGAGGCATAACGTCCACGATGGTCTGGAGGAACTGCGCCTTGAGACCGTAGGCGATCACGGTCTCGATGGCGTTGAACAGCAACACACAGAAAAACGCGCCCCGATACGCGCCGTCATTGGGAATGAACCGGCGGAACGCCCCCAATATCACCAGCACGATCATGGATGGATACAACAGGCCAAACAGCGGCGCCGTGAGGGAGACGATCCGATCCACACCCAGCAGCGCGATTGCGCCGCAGAACAGGATGACGCCGATCTCGCACACCCGGTAGCTGATCTTGTTCTTGCTCATCGCGGAAAAGTGTTCCGCGCTGGCGGCTACCTGGCCCGCCGCGGTAGTCAGACAAGCGAGGATCGCCGCGAGGCCCAGGGCGGACATGGCCAGCTGGCCGCCATTGCTCCGGATGAGTCCCACCAGCAATTCCGCCTGGCCGATATCGGCGGGATATTCACTGCCGCCGCAGGCGCCCATGTAGAGCAGTCCGCCATAAATAACGAACAGGCACACGGCCGCCACCAGGCCCGCCAGGGACATGACCTTGCTGCGTACCTTTGGCTCCGAGTACCCCTTGCCGACCACCGTTCCGATGAAGATAGTCGCCATAACGATGGAGACAGAGACATCGCCGGTCTGATAACCGCTCAAAAACGAGTTGAAAAACGGCTGTTCCGTGCCTGTCTCTACCGGCGTCCCCAGGGGGAATATGATGCTTCTGACTACCAGGATCAGCAGGATGAGTACCATGACCGGCGTCAGGAATTTACCCACCTTATCCAAGACGTTGTCCTTGCTGGCAGCCACGAAAAAGACAATCAAAAAGTAGACGATCACGCCGGGGACATAGGGGGTGCCGGCATAGATTCCCTGGGCGCCCATCTCAATGGCAACGGCGGCCGTGCGTGGGATGGAGATGACCATGGTCAGAATGATGACGAGTGTGAGATATGCATCATAAAGCTTTGGACTGACATGATCTGTGATATCCTTAAAACTCCCGACACGGCCGATAAGAACCAGCGTCAGGATGGGAAGCGCGATCGCGGAAAGGGTCATGCCCACCATGCCCGCGAGCCAGTGCGTCCCGCTTTGCAGTCCCATCATTGGGGGGAATATCAGATTGCCAGCTCCAAAGTATGTGGCGAAAAACGCCAAGCCGATGAAAATAACGTCGCTTGCTCGGATCCGTTTACCCATTTCAGTTCCCACCTTTTTTGATTTTGATCTGGAAGATATTTGGCCCCCGCACAAATCTCCTGCCAATGATCGATTTTATTATAGCAAAACGGTGTGAAAAGTGATAATATGGAATCACATGGGAGATATATAGATTTTTGGTTATGATAAAATAAATCGGAGGTGCGAAATATGACACTCCAGCAGATCCGGCATATCATCGCGATCGAGGAATGCGGCTCCTTTAGCGAGGCCGCCAAGCGGCTTTTTATCTCCCAGCCCAGCATCAGCGCCATGGTCAAGGATCTGGAACAGGAACTGGGGATACAGATCTTCCGCCGCGGCCGCCAAGGGCTCACGCTGACGGCCGAGGGGCGGGTCTTCCTGAAATACGCCTACCAGATACAGGACTGCGAACAGGAACTCAAACGCCACTTCTCCGATGGGAGTTATGCGGATTTTCAGCAATTCTCCGTTTCCTCTCAACATTATTCTTTCGTCATAGACGCTTTTATCTCTTTCCAGCAGACCGTGGTGGCAGATCGCTACGATTTACAGCTGAAAGAGGGCGCCACCGCCGACATCATTCAGGATGTGGCACGGCAGCGCAGCGAGATCGGGATACTCTATCTCTCCAGCGTGACAAAAAAGCACATGAGCCGCGTACTTGAGGCAAATTATCTGCGGTTCACGCCCCTGGCCGAACTGCCGGCAAAGGCGTTTTTGTCCGTTGATCATCCTCTTGCAAAGCAGGACAGCATCACTGTCGAGGAGTTGCAGGATTATCCCTGCGTGATCTTCGACCAGGGGGAGGATGCCCAGATATACTACGCCGAGGACAGCGCCGTCTCCCTTTTTGAGGCAAACAAGCGCCTGTGCGTCACAGATCTACTGGCCTCGTCCGCTCTAGTCAAACGCTGCGGCGCGTATAATATCGGCAGCGGGATCATGGGGGATAGGGACAGTTCTGAGGAGGGGATATGCGCGGTCCCGGTCGAGGGCGTGGCCTCCATGCTCGTGGGATGGATCGGTCTGAAAAACGCCGAACTATCCGCAAACGCGAAAAGGTTCCTTGATATCCTGTCTCAAAAGATCGCAAACGGTTAAATATAGCTTTTTACCTATGGGTACGATGTGGTTTTTCATATTTGTGCTTTGGCGTGCCTGCGTGTAAAATAGGGATGCTTCCAGGAAAGGATTCGGCCGCACAGCCGATCCGCCCCCGATTTGCTGGAAAATCTTCTTCCGGAGGTTTATATATGTCGAACACCGGCATTTCCACCGCCTGCATCCACGCGGGAAAGAAGCCCGACCCGTCTGGGGCGCTCTGCACGCCGATCTACCAGACCACCACGTTCACATTTCCCAGCACCGACGAGGCAGCTGCCACTTTTGCCATGCAGCGGGATATACAGGATCATTTTGTTTATTCCCGCACATCTAACCCCAATACCAGCGTGATAGAGAGAAAGCTGGCCGCCCTGGAACACGGGACCGACGCGGTCGCCTTCGGTTCCGGCATGGGCGCCATCGCGGGTATGCTGCTGTCTCTGGTCAGCGCGGGTGACCACATCCTCTGTTCCAGCACCTTATACTCCGGCACGCATCACCTGGTCCGCTCCACGCTGGTCCGTTTCGGCGTGGAGGTATCCTCCGTGGATACCACGGACCCCGCCTTGGTTGAGCAGGCGATCCGGCCCAATACGAAGATCATCTATATCGAGACGCCGGCAAACCCCACCATGGAGATCACCGACCTGGAGATGATCGCAAAACTGGCCAGAGCCCACGGGATCCTTTCCGTCAGCGATAACACTTTCGCCTCTCCCTGTCTGTGCAACCCGCTGGATCATGGGATCGACATCGTGGTACACAGCTGTTCCAAGTACATCTGCGGCCACGGCGACGCCATCTCCGGCGCCGTTGTCACCAAGGATCATGCTCTGGCGATGCAAATACGGATGGAAGGTCTCACCCATCTGGGCTCTGTGATGTCAGCCCATACCGCTTCCTTGCTGGAGCGCGGCCTGAAGACGCTGGATATCCGTATGCAAAAGCACTGTGCCAACGCTCTTGCAATGGCCCAGTGGCTGGAGAAGCAGCCTTGGGTATCGGCGGTCCATTATCCCTTTTTACCCAGCGATCCCGGCTATGCGCTGGCACGCCGGCAGATGCGCGGCGGAAGCGGCGTCGTCTCCTTTGAGGTCGCCGCCGGACTGGAGGGCGGCAAGGCTCTGATGAACCATCTGTCACTATGCAGTATCGCGGTATCCCTGGGCGACTGCGAGACACTGCTGGAACATCCGGCCTCCATGACCCACGCCTCCGTCAGCAAAGAGGAACGCGAGGCGGAGGGGATCACCGACGGGCTCATCCGGATGTCCGTGGGGCTGGAGGATATCCAGGACCTGATCGCTGACCTGGAGCAGGCCTCCCATTATATCCGCTGATCCTCACACGGTAAGGGCCGGCTGGGCCAACGCCTGCCGGTCCTTTTTATACCCCCGTTCTTTTTTCGCCAAACCGTCACGGATCTGGTCCGACACGGTTTGGCTATTTTGTCCCTTGTGTCAAAAAATATATTCCTGCATAATAAAGGTAAAAAGAGCGACAGGAGCGCGAACGATGGCCGAGACACAGAAGAGACTTGATTCCAGCCGCATGGGGGAGATGCCGGAGGGCAGGCTCCTTTTGAGCCTGGCGGTGCCCATGATGCTGTCCATGCTGGTGCAGGCGCTTTACAACATCGTGGACAGCGTGTACGTCTCCCGTGTCTCGGAGGACTGCCTGTCCGCCTTGAGCCTGGCCTTCCCCGCCCAGAACATCATGATCGGCCTTGGCACCGGCACCGGCGTGGGCGTGTCCACCCTGGTGTCCCGGGCCCTGGGCAGCCAGGACGGGAAGCAGGCCAGCCGCACCGCCGGCACCGCCGTGGCCCTGGGGCTGGTGTGCTGGGCGGTGATGGCCCTGTTCGGCCTCTTCGGCGCGGAGTGGTTCATCCACTCCCAGACCGCCGTCTCCGACGCCATGACCGAGGCGGAGCGGGCCAGCGTGCTGAACACCCGGGACTTCGCGCTGCCCTACCTGCGGATCGTCACCATCGGGTCCCTGTTCGTGTACCAGGAGATATGCGCGGAGCGGCTGCTCCAATCCACGGGCCAGACGAGGCTCTCCATGTGGACCCAGATGGCCGGCGCGGTGACCAACATCATCCTGGACCCCTTCTTCATCTACGGCTGGTGCGGCCTGCCCGCCATGGGCACCGCCGGCGCGGCCATCGCCACCGTCATCGGCCAGGCCGTGGGTACGGCCCTGGGCTATTGGTTCCACTTCAAGAAGAACCGGGAGCTGCCCATCCGCCCGGCGGATGTCCGCCTGCCCTGGCCCATCGTCCGGGACATCTACCGCATCGGCTTCCCCTCCATCCTGATGGTGGCCATCGGCTCGGTGACCAACTACCTGATGAACATCATCCTGGGGGCCTTCACCTCCACCGCCGTGGCGGTGTACGGGGCCTACTTCAAGATCCAGAGCTTCTTCTTCATGCCCGTGTTCGGCCTGAACAACGGCATCATCCCCGTCATCGGCTACAACTACGGCGCCCGGAAGCGGGAGCGTATCTACCGCACCATCCGCTACGGCGTGATCTACGCCACCTGTTCCATGGTGCTGGGTGTGTTCTGCTTCCAGGTGTTCCCCCAGGTGCTGCTGGGCATCTTCGCCCCCTCGGACGCCATGCTGGCCATCGGCGTGCCGGCCCTGCGGCGCATCAGCTTGAGTTTCCTGCTGGCCGGGTTCTGCATCGTGGCCGGCTCGGCCTGTCAGGCCCTGGACAAGAGTATGTACTCCTTCTTCGTCTCCATCCTGCGGCAGGTGGTGGCCCTGATCCCCGCCGCCTGGCTCTTGAGCCTCACCGGCAACGTGGACAACGTCTGGTGGTGCTTCCCCATCGCGGAGCTGATGAGCCTGGCCGCCAGCCTTTTCTTCCTGCGCCGCGCCCTGCGGGACATGGAGAAAAAGCTGGCCGGGTGAATCAAGCCGGACCGATATATGGTAAGACCGGGGAGCCAACGCTCCCCGGTCTTGCCATTCTTATTTGCTCTTTACCACGGACCTTTTCCGCCCGCCTGCCGCGCTATGCTGCGCCTCATACTTTTGAATGAAAGATTGTAAAAGGTTCCTGGTCGCCTGGGCGTCTTTCGCCATGCCGAGAAACACCAGGCAGAACGACGCGATCATCACGGCGCACACGATCCCGTTGATCGCCGCCACGAAACCCGCGAATCCGCCGACGAAAGCCCCCAACACAACGCCCGTCACGATCGAGGACAGGATGGTCACCCCTGCCACCACATACGCGCATATTTTCAGAAGGGAAGCGGCGCCGCTCTCCACTTCATCCGGGTCAGCGATCACTTCATCCACATCCATGAATCCCCTGTCCGAAATGGCCTGCGAAAGAAAGTCCCGGACCTCCGCGTCCCTGACCTGCTCCGCATAGGCGGCAAAATAGTTGGCCGCCTCCGCCTTTTTCCGCTCATTCGTCCCCTCAAACAGATCATCCGCTCTCTTGTTGCAGTCATTACATATCAGCTTTTCCTTCTCGTCCTCTCCCACGAACAGCACAGCGGAAGCCGTATCCTCCAGTTCCTTTCCGCAGACACAGCACTTGCCCATCTTTTCTCTCTCCCTCCAATAAAAAAGAATGCGCGGCCGGAGCCGCGCATTGTAAAAACGCATAGCTCCAACTGCTGCCGTGCAATCCTGTCACCCGCATAGAGGGATGCCAAGAGGAGATACGTTCTTACCAAAACAGAACGCACCCTCTATGCGAAACAAGTATTAGATTGCACGGCAAGGCCAGTATATCACACCGCTCTGTACTTTACAAGCCACACGGCGGCGAAGGCTATCCGCAGTTTTTGTGGATAAGCCAAAGTGAAAGATCCCGTGATATGTTTCGACCGATCTATCCGCCTGCAGTGCAGCCCATGGATTTAGGACGGCATATTGCGCCCTGCGCTTTAGTGGGTGCAGAGATATAATGGCGGGGAAGAAGCGGGCAGCACAACAAATCAGTATTTGTCGCTGAAAGCGACTCCATTTTGAAAGGCTCCCTTGTGTAAAGGGAGCTGTCGCCGCCGCCAGGCGGTGACTGAGGGATTGCAACAACCCCTCCGCCTCGCTGCCGCTCGGCACCTCCCCTTGCACAGGGGAGGCTTTGGAGCAACGACAACTCCTCGTTTTTGTGGAAGCCAAGCAGGGCGGGAACGTCGGTCAGATGTTCCCGCCCTACTTTTTTCCGGAAAGTTTGAAATTCTCCTAAAATCCACACTAAATTGCGGATAGCCGGCGGCGCAGATATTTTTTCGCCGGACGGGGCAAAATGCTTGACTTTTAGTAATAATTGTGATATGTTTGTTCCATATCGTAACCAAAATGTAACTTTTTGAAGAAAAGGACGGCTGGAACGGTATGGCAGACAGCGATTTCACGCCCACAGCGGTGCTGGGGGGCTATTTGCGAGAGACTGACCCGGACGGGGCGGTGAAGCTGGCGCGGGAACTGTGCAGCCAGCTGGAGGGCGACCCGGACAGCTTCCACGGCGGCGTCTGGCCGGGCAACGTGGACCTGGACGTGGACGGCAAGGCCGTCCTGGGCGGGCCCAACCACGCCCCCGCGGCCCGGCGTCCGGCGGACCAGGTGGAGTACACCGCGCCGGAGTTCTTCTGGAACGGCGAGACTTCCGCCGCCGCGGACGTGTACGCCGTGGGCCTGATGCTCTACGCCGGGTGCAACGGCGGCTATCTGCCCTTCCAGCCCCGGACCGGGGAGCTGACGGACAAGGACAGGGCCAACGCCCTGCGCCGCCGGATGAAGGGCGAGGCCGTGCCGGCGCCGAAGGGCGTCAGCGACGAGTTGAAAAAGGTGATCGAAAAGGCCCTGGCCTACGACCCCGAGGCCCGGTACATCACCGCCCGGGAGCTGCTCACCGCCCTGGGTCGGACGGACGAGGCCCTGCCTGGCGCGGCCGCTGCGGGCGCCGCCGGATCTGCCGGGGCCGCTGCGGTGACGGCCGCCACCCATATGGCGGAGACGCCCGACGAACCGGAGGAGGCCCCCGTCCCCGAGACGGAGCCGGATATGCCCGCAGCGGAGGCCCCGGAGGACCTGCCGGAAGAGGACATCCCCCTGCCGGACGAGACGCCCCAGGCGGAGGCGGACAGTCCCCTCCCCGCCGATGATGGCGACACGGCGGACGCGCCCACGGACGAACCCCAGCCGGAGGCAGCGGCCGAGGCGGAGCCAGCGCCCCAGCCGGAGGCCGAGAAGGAGAGAGAAAATGATGATGACGCCGCTGCCGCCGCCCTCGCAGGCGCGGCTGTGGCGGGTGCTGCGGCGGCCGCCGGGACGAGCGCGCCCGGCGCCAGAGCCGCCCGGTCCCCCCAGCGGCAGTATAAGGTCCAGAAGGATTTTGACAGCGCCCCCCGGGCCCAGCGCCGGCACACCGCCGCGCCCGCGTCCCACCGGCGCAGAAAGAAGTCCCGGGTCGTCCCGGTGCTGTGCTGTCTCGCGGCGGCGGCGATCCTGGGGAGCGTGGGATACATGGTGATGGGCAGCTTGCACGGGCAGCCCGTGGAGTCCGCGTTGTTCGCTCCCGTCACCCCCGCGGGCGAGACGGCGGAGCAGACCTCTCCCGCCACCGCGGAGCCCTCCGCCGCGCCCAGCGCCGAGCCATCGGCGACGCCCCGGCCCTCCCCCCGCCCCACGGCGGACCCGGCGGCCACGCCCTCGTCCGCGCCCGGCGGCCAGACCATCTCCGGCCCGGACGGCACGGCACTCGGCACAGGTGACAACGGCGCGACCACCGCCCCCGGCGGCAGTTACGGCGGCGCGACCACCGCCTCCGGCACAGGTACGGGCGCAGGCGCCGGCACCGGCGCTGGTACAGGTATGGGCGGCTACACCACAGGCGGCGGCACCGGAACGGGTGTTTCCGGCGGCACCACTGGCGGCGGCACAGGCTCCGGCGGCTCTGGCAATACCGGGACCGGCTCCGGCAGCCCCGGCTACACCGTCGAGCCTGCCAGCGGCACGGTGTACCTCACCGGGGACCTGGTCCGGGTCCGCTCCGGCCCCAGCACGGCCTACCGCATCCTGGGCGTCACCCACAAGGGCGACAGCCTCACCCGCACGGGCACCGTCTCCAGCGGCTGGACCCAGGTGAATTACGGCAGCGGCTCCGGCTTCGTGTACAGTTCCTATCTGACCACCACGGACCCCAGCGCGCCCCCCGCCACGCCCGAGCCCTCCGCCACGCCCACCCCGTCGGCAAGCCCCTCCCCCGCCCCGGCCTATACGGTCACGGCGGCGGATAAGAGTTACGGCGAACTGCAAGATGTGGCCCTGGCTGCCGTGTCCAGCGCCGAGGAGCTGACCGCGGTGGCGGCGGAGCTGGATAAGAACGCCGCCCTGGCCTACGCCTGGGTCGGCGTGGAAAAGGCCGACGGCACCTGGAAGTCCGGCGGCGCAGATGTCCCTACGGAACTGTGGAAGTCCGGCGAGCCCCAGGGAGGCAACGACTGGGCGCTGTTGGAGAAGCAGGCCGACGGCGCCTGGAAACTCACCTCCGTGAAGTCGGAGGACTTTGACGCCACCGCCGAGCCATACGCCGGCAAGCTGGGCTATGTGACCCAAGCGGCCACGTCCCCCTAAAAAACACAATGAGCGCCCCGCGGCTCTCGCCGCGGGGCGCATTTGTATTTATCTCACTCCACCGAGAACTCCCCGGTCTCCCGGACCAGTTCGCAGAACACACTCTCCCCGGGGCAGGTCCGGGAAAAGCGCAGGATGCCGCCCGCCGCCCACTCGAAGCGGATGTCCCCGGCGCGCAGGGCGGGGTGGTCGTTTTTCAGCGTCGCCAGCTGGCGGTACAGCGCCTGCATCCCCTTGTCCTCCCGGCCCCAGGGGAAGGGCAGCCGGTTCATGGGGTCCCGGCCGCCATTGAGCCCGGCCTCGTCCCCGTAGTAGATCACCGGGGAGCCGGGCAGGGCGAACTGCAAAAACGCCGCCACCCGCCGGGCGGTGGGGTCCGGCAGGAGGGTGCCCACCCGCTCGGTGTCGTGGGTCCCCAGCACCGCCATGGTGCAGTCCAGGGCCGCCGGGGGGTAGTTCTCCGCGATGGACATCACCGTCTCCGCCAGGGCATGGCCGTCGTCCCGGCCGGAGGCGAAGTCCAATATGGCCGCGCGGAAGGGGTAGTTGATGACCCCGTCCAGCTCCCCGCCGGTGAAATAGGCCCGGCGCACGCCGTAGCTTATTTTGTTGGAGGCGTCCTCCCAGACCTCCCCCACCACCACGCCGTCCGGCTTTTCCGTCTTGACGCGCTTATACAGCGCCGCCAAAAATGCGTCCGGCAGCTCGTCGGCCACGTCCAGCCGGAACCCGTCCGCGCCCCGGCGCAGCCAAGTGGCCACCACCCCGTCCTCGCCCAGGATGTATCCCATGTAATCCGGGTCCAGCTCGTTGACACAGGGCAGCACGTCCACGCCCCACCAGGCCGTGTATTTATCTGGAAAATGCTGAAAATCGTACCACTTATAGTACTTGGAGGCGGGTCCTGCCGATACCGCTCCCCCACCGAACGCGCCGAACTTGTCGAAGTACACGCTGTGGGCACCGGTGTGGGAGAAGACCCCGTCCAGCACCACCTTCATGCCCCGCTGGTGGGCGGCGGCGCACAGGGCGTTGAAGTCCGCCTCCGTGCCCAGCATGGGGTCCACCCGCATATAGTCCGCCGCGTCGTAACGGTGGTTGGACCAGGCCATGACGATGGGGTTGAGGTAGATCGCCCGCACACCCAGGCCCGCTATGTAGTCCAGCTTCTCTGTGATGCCCCGCAGGTTGCCCCCGGCGAAGTCGGTGGCGTCCCACGCCCGGGGCGTGAACGAGGCGAAGTCCCGCACGGAGTAGGGCTTCAGCTTCTCCGTCAGGTCGCAGTCCCCGCTCTTGGCAAAGCGGTCGGGGAAGATCTGGTAGTACACCGTCCCCCGCCAGTCCTCCGGCGGGGCGTAATCCGCCGGCAGCACGCTCAGCTGCCACAGGTCCCCGGCGCCCATGTTGGTGCCCCGGCCGGCCCGGTAGAGGTCGAAGTCCCCGTTTTTGTCCCAGATGTGGAATTTATAAAAGTACAGCCCCGGCGTCTCCGGCGCCAGCTCGCCCCGGAACACGTCGTAGTCCCCCTCCCGGCCGGCGGGGGCCAGCTCCGCCTCCAGGCCCTCCGCCGTGAGGATCACCCACCGGGCCTGGCACTCGGCCGGGATGCGGATACGCACCCGGCACGTCTGTCCCGCCCACACCGGGCCGAAGGGCTTTTTATCCTGCCGCGAGCGGCTGTCGTAGAGAATGTTCATCCTGTCCCCCCATGAAAAAGGCCCCCGCCGACGCGGGGGCCGCGCTTCATTCAGTTCTGGCCGCTGTTGTGGTGGGCGGCAGCCGCGCCGGCCGCGGCGGTACTTTCGTTCTCCCGGCGGATCTCCCGCTCCCGGATGATCCGCTCCAGGGCCACATAGACGGCCACGATCTTGTCCAGCTGGCCCTCGTCCAGCACGTCGATGTAATATACGTCGTGCAGGGACACCCACTTCTGGTGGGTCCTGGCCAGGGTGATGCCGGAGCCGTCCACGAACTCGTAGTTGTGCTGCAACACGTCGCCCCGCATCTGCCAGCCCAGGCCCTCCAGGTCGATCACATCCCGCATCACATGGAACCACTCGGTACGCACCTCCACCACCGAGCCGTCGGCAAAGGTGATGTCGTGGGTCTCATGCAGGGAGATGGGCTTATGGCTGATGGTGGCGACGGTGTCGCCGGCGGCGTTGCGGACATAGGTGGTGTCGTGGATGGAGATGGCCTTGCTCTCCACCGTGTAGACGACCTGATCGGCCTCGTCCATGATCTCCATCTTTTTGTGGATGGACAGCATCTTCGATTTCGCGTGTAAAAGCATAGCAGCTTCCTCCATAATTTGTTGTGGTCTCATTATAGTAAAATCCGGCCCGACTGTCAATCTTTGTCAGTCCCGGCCGTATGTTAAAGATACATTCATTATTTATTTACAAATCGTTGGGAATTTATTCACCATTGCCGGGCCGGGATGTTGTATCCTATGATCGCAAGGGTCAAGGGGGCTGGCGCCAGAGCCCCGGAGACAAGAGCATCACCAGAGACACTTTTCATTTTTCACTCCTCTCTTCTTTGTTGCAGGGCCGGTCACCTTCGGGTGGCCGGCTTTGTCCATTGCCTGAAAGGCAATGGACAAAGCCGCGATCTCATTCGAGGCGGGCTGCCGCCCCCTCGAACTCCCCCAAATAGAGATGCCAGGGACCGGCACGCCGGTCCCTGGCTCATTTAACACGCTTTGCGTTTCCCGTGGGGGCCCCATATCGAAGGACAGACGTACAAAGCCACCCTTGCCATAGGCTTGTCTTTTCCCGGCGAAATGTGCTATGATGGCGGACGAGGTGACGACCGTGCCGAAAAACATCCCGCCCTTCGAGGGCTTTCCCAAGGACCTGCCGGATTTCCTGTGGGGCCTTTCCTTCCACAACGAGCGGCCCTGGTTCAACGACCACCGGGCCGATTTTGACCGCTGCCTGGACACGCCCATCCACGCCCTGGCGGAGGATGTGCGCGCCGCCATGGAGGAGCGTTTCCCCGGTCAGGCCCCGGCGCTACACGTCTCCCGCATCTGGCGGGATGCCCGGCGGCTGTTCGGCCGCGGCCCCTTCAAGGACCATATGTGGTTCTCCCTGGGGGTGTCCGCCGAAATCTACACCCCCACGCCCCAGTTCTGGTTCGGCATCGACGCCAAGAGCTGGGAGGCGGGCATGGGCGGCTGGAATATGCGGGGCGAGATGCTGGACCGCTGGCGCAAGAGCATCGACGCCGCCCCCCAGCGGCTGGAGGCCATCGTCCGGGACTTGAACGCCCGGCCGGACCTGGCCCCCTACTGGCAGGTCTACAAAAAGCCAAAGGGCGACCCCGGGCCGCTGCTGTACGACTGGTACAACGCCCGGGAGGTGGGACTGGGAACGACGGTCTGGTTCGACCCCGACCCGCCGGGAAAGGAACTGACAGCCCAGGTCCTGGACATCTTCTCCGCCCTGATGCCGCTGTATCAGTATCTGCTGGCGCTGTGATATTTCTCCCCGTCGGAACTATAATAATAGAGGAAACGGCCGCCGCGGCGGTCCCTGGAAGGGCGTGAGACAAATGCGGGAAAAGCTTCGGGTACTGGCCCTGCGGCTGCCCTGGTACGCGGCGGAATACGGCCAGGCCAACATCGGCCTCTACGCCGCCAGCGGGGCGTATTACCTCTTCTTCTCCCTTGGCCCGCTGGTGGTGCTGCTGCTGGGCCTGCTGCCCTATCTGCCCTTCTCCCGACAGGACCTGCAAGGCGCGCTGCTGGGCCTGCTGGGCTACGCGCCCGAGCCGGTGCAGAAGCTGGTGGAGGACCTGGTGGGCGGCGTGTACGCCGGCTCCACCGCCGCCCTAGGCATCGGCCTGGTGGTGGAACTGTGGTCGGCGGGCCGGTTCCTAAGCCAGGTCATGCGGGGCATCGGGCAGATCTACGACGGGCGCGTCACCGGCAATTTCCTGTTCCGCCGGCTGCTGGGCGCGCTGTACACGGCGCTGCTGCTGGCCCTGATCCTTGGCAACGTGGCGCTGCTGTTCGCGGGCGGGAGGCTCCTGCCCATCGCCGCGTTCTGGCAGGTGGTGATGCGGCTGCGGGGCGTGACGTTCTTCGTCATCGTGACGGTCATCAACGCGCTGCTTTTTTCCACCGTGCCCCGCAAAAAACTCCGCTTCGTGCGCCAGCTCCCCGGCGCGGCCTTCGCGGCGGCGGCGTGGCTGGCCTTCTCCCGGGTCTATTCCTGGGCCGTGGACCAATTCGCCTTTTACAGCGTCTACGGCACGGTGGCCATCGTGATCGTCTCCCTGTTCTGGATGTACTGCTCGCTGTACCTGCTGTTTCTGGGCGCCTGGGCCAACGCCGTCCGGGAAAAAGAGCATAAAGAAGGCGCGGTCGGCTGACCGCGCCTTGCTTGTTATATCCCTCTTACTTGCCCCGCAGCATCCGGCCGGCGTTGAGGATGGCGATCACCGCCACGCCCACGTCCGCGAACACCGCCTCCCACATGGAGGCCAGCCCGAAGGCCCCCAGGACGAGGAACAGTCCCTTCACCCCCAGGGCGAAGACGATGTTCTCCGTCACGATGCGGCCGCACTTTTTCGCCACGTCCATGGCCACGGGCAGCTTGCCCAAATCGTCGTCCATCAGCACCACGTCTGCGGCCTCCAGCGCCGCGTCGGAGCCCATGGCGCCCATGGCCACGCCCACGTCCGCCCGGCTCAACACCGGCGCGTCGTTGACCCCGTCGCCTACATAGACCAGGGCGCTCTTGGGGGCCTTGCCCTCCAGCAGCCGCTCCACCTGGGCCACCTTGTCGCCGGGCAGCAGCTCGGCGCGGACCTCGTCCAGGCCCAAGTCGGCGGCCACCGCCTCGCCCACGGCCTTCCGGTCCCCGGTGAGCATCACGGTGCGGATGCCCCGGGCCTTCAGCGCGGCGATGGCGGCGGGGGCGGACTCTTTCACCCGGTCGGAGATCACCGCCCGGCCCATGTACTTCCCGTCCCGGGCCACATGGACCACCGTGCCCGTGTCATCCCCGGCGGCGGGGGCCAGGCCCAGGGCGGCCATGAGTTTTTCATTGCCCGCCGCCACGGTCACGCCCTCCGCCCGGGCGGTGACGCCCTGGCCAGCTGTCTCCTGCACGTCCGTGACGGCGCCGGCGTCGATCTGGTCCCCATAGGCCCGGCGCAGGGACTGGGCAATGGGGTGGCCGGAGGCGGCCTCCGCCAGGGCCGCTGTTTTGAGCAGCGCCCGCTCCGTCACGCCCGGGGCGGGGTACAGCCCGGTCACCTCGAACACGCCGTGGGTCAGGGTCCCGGTCTTGTCGAACACCACCGTCCCGGTGTGGGCCATCTGCTCCAAATAGCTGCCGCCCTTGACCAGGATGCCCCGGCGGGACGCCCCGCCGATGCCCCCGAAGAAGGCCAGGGGGATGGAGATGACCAGCGCGCAGGGGCAGCTGATGACCAGGAAGATCAGCGCCCGGTGGACCCAATCGGCCCAGCCTCCCAGAATGAGCGGCGGGATGACGGCCAAGCACACCGCGCCGATGACCACCGCGGGGGTGTACACCCGGGCGAAGCGGGTGATGAAGTTCTCCGCGGGGGCCTTCTTGCTGGCGGCGTTCTCCACCAGCTCCAGGATCTTTGCCACGGTGCTTTCCCCGAAGGGCTTGGTGACCTCCACAGTAAGCACCCCGGTCAGGTTGACGCAGCCGGACACCACGTCCTGGCCCACGCCCACGCCCCGGGGCACGCTCTCCCCGGTGAGGGCGGCGGTGTCCAGGGTGGACGTGCCGGTGAGGACCCGTCCGTCCAGGGGGATCTTCTCGCCGGGCTTGACGCGGATGGTGTCGCCCACGGCCACCTCCTCCGGGTCCACCTCCGTGAACGCCCCGTCCCGCAGCACGCAGGCCGTGTCGGGCCGGATGTCCATGAGGGCGGCGATGGACTTGCGGGACTGGCCCACGGCGTGGGTCTGGAACAGCTCCCCCACTTGGTAGAAGAGCATGACCCCCACCGCCTCGGCATACTCGCCCAGGGCCAGGGCGCCCACGGTGGCCAGGGCCATGAGGAAGTTCTCGTCGAACACCTGGCCGTGGGCGATGTTGCGTACCGCCTTCCACAGCACGTCCCAGCCCACGATGGCGTAGGGGACGAGATAGGCCGCCAGCGCCAGATACCCCTCCGGCTTCCAGACGCTCACGGCGACGAGAAGGACCCCGGCCAACAGGATGCGGGCCAGGGCTTTTTTCTCCTTGCGCGTCATTTCAGGACCACCTGGCAGTCAGGCTCCACCCGCTTGCAGCACTTGACTACCTTCTGCATGATCTCGTCGAAGCGGGCGTCGTCCGCCTCCACGGTCATCTTCTGGGTCAGGAAACTCACGGTGGCGTCGGTGACGCCGTCCAGCTTCTTGATGGCGTCCTCCATCTTCCGGGCGCAGTTGGCGCAGTCCAGATCGATCAGCTTAAAAGACTTTTTCATGACATATATCTCCTCTCAAATTAAAACTTTCTTCCTCATTGGCCCCCTTGTGTAAAGGGGGCTGTCAGCGCCTTTGGCGCTGACTGGGGGATTGTAACCTCACGCTATTGCCGGCCGTCACGTTACAACCCCTCCGAGCCGCCTTCGGCGGCCCACCTCCCCTTGCACAGGGGAGGCTCACTCATTGATATGTTCCATTCCCTGCGCGATCAGCGTCCGCACATGGTCGTCCGCCAGGGAGTAAAACACGGTCTTGCCGTCCTTCCGGGGCTTGACCAGCCGCCCCGCCTTCAGCACCCGCAGCTGGTGGCTGACGGCGGACTGGGTCAGGCCCAGCAGCTGGGCGATGTCGCACACGCACAGCTCCGCCTCGAACAGGGCGTAAAGAATTTTGATGCGGGTGGAGTCACCGAACACCTTGAAAAGTTCCGCCAGGTCGTACAGCTTCTCGTCCTCCGGCATCTGGGAGAGGACCTGCTCCACCGTCTTCTCATGCACGCACAGAAAGCCGCACCGCTCGATGTCGTTGTCCGCCATGCTCCCGCCCCCTTTCAAACAAACGTATGAATGATTGTTCATATATTACCATATGCCCTGGCCCCTGTCAAGGTGTATTTTGCATTTTCTTTCGGAAAAATGACGTGTGGAACGAGGCCGGGCCTGCCGCCCGGGTACTTGATTTTTCGCAATAGAAATGGCATTATAATAGAGACAGCACACACGCTCCCGGGAGGAAGACCATGCACGAGCAGGAAAAGGACATCGCCACACGCAACACCCGCCCACGGCGGGGGCTTTGGAGCGCCATATTCGGCCGCGGCGTGGTGGCCGCGCTGATGCTGCTGGCCCAGTTCGGGTTCCTGTTCGTGCTGTTCGGCCGCTTGCAGCAGTACAGTATGTACGTGTCCTGGGCGGTGGAGCTGCTGACAGGGGTATTCCTTATCTACCTGCTCAGCACCCGCTCCAACCCCGGCGTGAAATTGAGCTGGTGTGTCATCATCGCGCTGGTGCCGGTATTCGGGGTGCTGCTGTACCTGTTCATCACCTTCGACGTGGGCCACCGCCGGGAGCGGCGGCTGCTGCTGGGGATGGTGGAGGAGAGCGCCGCCTATATGCCGGACCAGGCGGAGTTGATGGAGCGGCTGAAGCGGGAGGAGCCGGGCTTCTTCCCCATCGCCTCCTACGCCGCCCGGCACAACGGCTACCCCGTCTATACCAACACCGAGGCCGTCTACTTCCCCAGCGGCGAGAGCAAGTACGCCGCCCTGCTGGAGGAGCTGGAGAAGGCGGAGAGGTTCATCTTCCTGGAGTACTTCATCGTGGAAGAGGGGGAGATGTGGGACGGGGTCCTGGACATCCTGGCGCGGAAGGCCCGGCAGGGCGTGGACGTGCGGGTGCTGTACGACGGGACCTGTTCGCTGCTGCGCCTGCCCTCCAGCTACCCCAAGACGCTGCGGGCCATGGGCATCCGGTGCAAGGTGTTCGCCCCCATCCGGCCGTTCATCTCCACCTCCTACAACAACCGGGACCACCGGAAGATCGTGGTGATCGACGGCAAGGTGGGCTTCACCGGCGGGGTGAACCTGGCGGACGAGTACATCAACCGCCGGGAGAAGTTCGGCCGCTGGAAGGACGCGGCGGTGCTGCTCCGGGGCGACGGGGTCCGCAGTCTGACGGTGATGTTCCTGCGGCTGTGGAACGCCGGGGAGAAGGACCGGCCGTACAGCCCCTATCTTCTGCCCCCCGCCCCCGCCGGCCAGGCCAATAGCGGCTACGTCATCCCCTACGGCGACAGCCCTTTGGACAACGAGTTGACCGGGGAGATGGTCTATCTGGACATCCTGGCCACCGCCCGGGACTACGTCTACATCATGACCCCCTACCTCATCCTGGACAACGAGATGCTCACCGCCCTCACCTTCGCCGCCCGCCGGGGGGTGGACGTGCGGCTGATCCTGCCGGGCATCCCGGACAAGAAGTACGCCAACATCCTGGCCAAGGGCCACTACCGGGCGCTGACGGAGGCGGGCGTGCGGATATACGAGTATACCCCCGGCTTCATCCACTCCAAGGTGTTTTTGAGCGACGACACCAAGGCGGTGGTGGGCACCATCAACCTGGACTACCGGAGTCTTTACCTGCACTTCGAGTGCGCGGCCTATCTCTACAAGTCCCCCGCCATCGCCGACGTGCGCCGGGACTTTGCCGACACGTTCCCCCAGTGCCGGGAGATCACCGCCGAGGACGCGGCGAAGCTGAAGCTCTCCACCCGCCTGGCCGCCGCCGTGCTGAAGGTGGCCGCGCCGCTGATGTGAGCGGACAGACGGATATGGTCCGGCCGCGGCAGCAAATCGCTGCCGCGGCCGGATTCTTCTATTTTTACCCCAGCAGACGGCGGTAGATATCGTAGTTCTCCCGGCTGTGGACGGTGAAGATCACGTCGATACCGCCCCGGTGCCGCCGCACCGTGTCCACGGCGATCTCCGCCGCCCGCTCCTTGGGGAAGCGGAACACCCCCGTGGAGATGCAGCAAAAGGCGACGCTGCCTATCCCATTCTCCGCCGCCACGTCCAGGCAGGCGCGGTAGCAGCTGGCCAGCAGCCGCTGGTCCCGGGCCGTCACGGCCCCGTCCACGATGGGGCCGACGGTGTGGATGACATAGCGGCAGGGCAGGTTATACCCGGCCGTCAGCTTGGCCATGCCGGTGGGCTCGTCGTGGCCCTGGGCGGCCATGAGCCGGGCGCAGTCCAGGCGCAGCTGGACCCCGGCGAAGGTGTGGATGCAGTTGTCGATGCAGTGGTGGCCCGGCACGTAGCAGCCGGTCATGCCGCTGTTCGCGGCGTTCACGATGGCGTCCACCGCGAGGGCCGTGATGTCCCCCTGCCACAGGTACAGCCCCGGCTCCACAGGCGCCAGGTCCTCCAGGCGCGTCACGCCCTTTTTTGCCGTCTCCTCCCGGAGATAGGCGTCCTGCACCGCCAGGAACGCGCCGTCCGCCGCCCCGGGAGCGCGCACGTTCATCAGCGCCCGCAGGAGCCGCCGCTGCTCCCCCGCGTCCGCCGGCGCCATCATGGACCGGCCCTGCTCGTCCAGCAGCCGCCGTATGAGATACTCCCGTCTCTCCCCCTGGGTCACGCCTCTCGCCGTCCTCTCCCGCCCCCATCGGGGCTTGCCCCATTATACCTCCCCGGCCCCGCCCCGGTCAACCGCGGGGCAAGGCGGAACAAGATCGTGTCTCATTGTATACAATGGGACGAGGCCGAACGACCTCTCCATCGCGAGAAATCTGTGAGAGGTGTTATCAAAATGCGTATACGATGGAAGACTGCCGGCCGAAGGGCCGGCTTTTTGCTCGCCATCCTCCACCTGGTCTTTCTTGGCCCCTCGGACCCGGGCGCGGTCCCGGGCCTGGTGACCCGGATCGGCGGGCCGGAGGACCTGGCCGCCTTCGCCGAGAGCGTGAACGCCGGGGAGAGCTACGCGGGCCGGACCGTGACCCTGACCGCGGACATCAGCATGGCGGGGGTGGACTTCGCCCCCGTCGGCCGGCCGGACCGGGGGCCAGACCACATCTTTCAGGGGACCTTTGACGGCGGCGGTCACGCCGTGACGGGCCTGGCCCTCACCGCCGGGGAGGGCGCGGGCGGCGTGGGCCTCTTCTCGGAGACTTACAACGCCACGGTGCGGGATTTGACGCTGCAGGTGTCCGCCGCCAACGGGCCGGGCGCCGTGGGCGGGCTGGTGGGCTGGATGGTGAACGGCACGGTGAAAAACGTGCTGATGGAGGCCCATGTCACCGCCGCCCGGTTGGACGCGCCGGAGGACGGCTGCGCCGCCGCCGGGATCATCGCCGGAAAGGCCACCGGCCGCACCGTCATGGACCGGTGCGCCGCCCGGGGCAGCGTCAACGGCGCCGGGTCCTTCCGCTGGGCCGTGTATGTGGGCGGCTTCATTGGCTATATCCAGGGCGGCGGCGACATCGCCAACTGCTACACCACCGCCGGGGCCTACGCCAACGACGCGGGGGAGTATGTGGGCGGTTTCTTCGGCGGCGCGGTCAGCCCGCCCGCCGTGCGGGACAGCTACGCCGCGGCCTACGCCATCGGCAGCGCCGCCACCGCCGGGGCCTTCGCCGGGTACTGTTCCGGGGGCGCCGCGCCGTTCAACGTCTGGTACGACGGCGAGCTGAACGGCGCCCTGCCCGCAGTGGGGTCGCCGGCGGACAGCCCCTTTGGGGAGGCGCTGCGATCGGAGCGGACCGGCCCCATGCAGGAGGCCGCCTTCCCCTCCCGGCTCAGCGCCGCCTTTTACCCGGCCGGGCCGGGGCAGAACCGGGGCTACCCCGTCCTGGACTTTGAGGCCCCCGCCCCGCCGCCCGCGACGCCGGAGCCCACCGCGGAACCGACCGCCACACCCGAACCCACCGCGGAGCCTACTGTCACGCCCGAACCAACCGCAGAGCCTACTGTCACGCCCGAACCCACCGCAGAGCCGACGGCCACACCCGAAACCACCGCAGAACCCACCGTCACGCCGGGACCCACGACGGAACCGACTGTAACACCCGAACCCACCGCGGAACCCACCGTCACGCCGGGACCCACCGAGGCGCCCGCGGCGCCCGCCGTGTATGTGTACGGCGGCAGCGGCGGCGGCGGGGCCGCCCCCGCCGGGGACGGCGGCGCATCCGCCGGCCCCAAGACGGGCGACAGCGCGGCGCTGCTCCCCTGGGCGGTGACGATGCTCGTCTGCGCCGCGGCCCTGGCCGTCCTCGCCCAACGCAAACGCTGACAGACAACAAATAAGGGGACGGAGCGTACCCGCTCCGTCCCCCTGTGTCTGTCCTTACCACATCAGGACTTCTTGCTCTTCACGATCATCACGA